>NZ_LR734875.1 GCF_900010725.2 Planktothrix serta PCC 8927
CATGAGGATTCGGTTTGGAGTGTGAGTTGGAGTCCCGACGGCCAAACCCTGGCTTCTGGGAGTGATGACAACACCATTAAGCTGTGGAGTCGAGAGGGTCAACTGTTGCACACTCTCCAGGGTCATGAGGATTCGGTTTGGAGTGTGAGTTGGAGTCCCGACGGCCAAACCCTGGCTTCTGGGAGTGATGACAACACCATTAAGCTGTGGAGTCGAGAGGGTCAACTGTTGCACACTCTCAAAGGCCATGAGAGTTGGGTCATCAGTGTGAGTTGGAGTCCCGACGGTCAAACCCTGGCTTCTGGGAGTGTTGACAAGACTATTAAGCTGTGGAGTCGAGAGGGTCAACTGTTGCACACTCTCAACGACTATAAGAATTCGGTCTATAGTGTGAGTTGGAGTCCCGACGGCCAAACCCTGGCTTCTGGGAGTGGTGACAAGACTATTAAGCTGTGGAGTCGAAAGGGTCAACTGTTGCACACTCTCAACGGCCATGAGGATTGGGTCAGGAGTGTGAGTTGGAGTCCCGACGGCCAAACCCTCGCTTCTGGGAGTTTTGACAACACCATTAAGCTGTGGAGTCAAGGGGGTCAACTGTTGCAGACTCTCAACGGCTATGAGAGTTCATTCAGCAGTGTGAGTTGGAGTCCCGACGGTAAAACCCTGGCTTCTGGGAGTGAAGACAAGACCATTAAGCTGTGGTGGAGTCGAGAGGGTCAACTGTTGCGGACTCTCAACGGCCATAAGTATTGGGTCTGGAGTGTGAGTTGGAGTCCTGACGGCCAAACCTTGGCTTCTGGGAGTCATGACAACACCATCAAACTGTGGAATTTTGATTTGGATCAATTAATGGTATCGGCTTGTAAGTGGATGAAGGATTATCTGGAGAATAGTTCGAGTGTGAGTGAGGAGGACAGACATTTGTGTGATGGGGTGACGGTGAAGCAGAATTCTAAGCCTTGAAATAAATTTCAGGCTTAAAGCTCAAACCCGTTAAAACGGGTTAATAAAATCAAGTCTTGAGTTATCTTTAGATAACGTTAGCTTTCAGCCCGAACTTTAGTTCAGGGCATTAATCATTTAAGTTGACACCCTTACCGTTGTAAATTCGTTAAAATTGATTAAGAAAAATAACAAAATCCTTGAAATAAATTTCAGGCTTAAAGCTCAAACCCGTTAAAACGGGTTAATAAAATCAAATCTTGAGTTATCTTTAGATAACGTTAGCTTTTAGCCCGAACTTTAGTTCAGGGCATTAACCGTTTAAGTTGACATCCTTACCGTTGTAAATTTGTTANCTGTTTTCTGGTAATGAGAATGCGTTGATTCTCGCTTCTGTGTTTTACAAGGTTTTCGCTACCCTTGCTGTTACTCTCAAGGAGTTTTCAGGTTCGAGGGTGCCGACTAAAAGCCGCTTCACAACCGCCCACCTTGGGGATTTCAACCCTCTCTATCTTAATCCAAAGCCGTGCTATAAGCGCGGGGTGTTAGACCGAAATTCTCGATAAATGCAAAATGCAGAAAATTAGTTCAAACGAATTACTCGCTTTTTATAACGAAGGTAGACGAGACTTTGGTGCCCTTGACTTAAGCGGCTCAGATCTATTCGAGGCCAACNAAGCTCTAAATTGCCATCAGGATTAAACGTAACTTGAAAATCCGCCAAGGGTTCATTAGCCACTCGACTTCCGACAGGTTTATACAATAAATCCGGTAACGGAGTTTGTTCCGTTTCCGTTGCTGTCCCTTGATTCAGGGACTTATAGCCCACAATTGCCCCATCTTTTGCCACACTCACCCGATAGATGAGGGGAGTTTTAACCTCCGGCGATGGTATCCAAGCTTTGATCAGCTTTTCATTTAATTGGGCTTCTAAATCCTTGAGTTCTTGAGGATCGGTAATCGGTGGAGGACTCGAAAGGCTAGACGGTAAAGGTCGCGGTACTGTAGTTTGGGGGGATGATCCTGGGGGAGTGGCGGTGGTGGTCGGAACCGTTTTGCTCTGGGTTTGGGGTTGCAGTTTCGGGTCTTCCGGTCGTTTCACATTGGGAATGGGTAAGACAAACAGAGCCAAAGCTGTTAATGCCAAACTGGATATGCCAATCGCCGCCGGCTTAACCTGTTGGGCCACGGAAATATCCGGTTTCAGGTGGCGTTTAGAAAGGGGTCGTAACTGGAGAGACAATTCGGGTAAGGTCTGGGTATCGGCTAAAAACTGATCCACCGCTTCCACCAGATCAAATAATTGTACCGTTGTTAAATCGACCTTGATTGTCGCGGGCTGTGCTAAGGAAGATTCCCCAGAGGGATTTTCCTCTGAAGGTTCATACACCGTTAACTGATGTAACTCTCCCGCAATCGGGTGTAATTCCACTAACTCTGGTTTCCGATGATGGGGTGCAGGGGTTCCTAGTCCACTGAGAAACCCTTGAGCGTAGCGACTGACCTGTCGCACCAAACTTTCAAAAAACTCCCGTCCCCCGGTGATGGGTTGGGGGTAGCCCACAAAATGACATTCTGCATTCATGAGAATGTTTAAACTGGCGCGGCCATCAGATTTGCCATCGCTGGCTTGTGGTAATCCCTGCAAAATCAGTTTGCAGTTGGGCAAACTATATTGACGTTCAATCGTCATTTGACTTCTCCATCAAACAAACTTATCCAAAATCGCTGCATTCCTGCGGTACCTGTACAAAAGAGAAGTTTCTCTAACAAATCCATCGCTAACTCGTTTAATTTATCATCGGAACTATAAGTCATCACTAACGCCCGACGGGGATTCATGCGACTGCGGAAATGCACCCGAAATTGGGTTAAGTAGTTGGACAATTGTAAATGTCGTTCAATCGGAATTTGTTTTTGTTTTAGGGCCTCATAATCCATTAGTAACTGCCGAATTCTAGCGGTTAAGCGTCTTCCTAAGTTACAAATCACCACGACTAACGCTTTTGCTTCTAGCAGACTCAGCGCCCGACGCTGGGTAAATCGGCGTAACGGGTTGGTACTGCGAAGTCGCCATAATGTCACCCGATTTTGGATCACCGTTTGTAAATCCAGTTCTGAGATCACCACTAGCATATGTTCTGCACCACCTAGATACAAGGCTTCAATGGCGAGTAACATCAAATCAATTTCTAATCGGGCACGTCGTGGACATCCTTTCTCGGAAATCGGTAGATCCGGTAAGCTGTCCAATATAATTGGGATTGATTGACTTTGAGACTGTTCTAACTGCATTACACTCACAGCAACACTAATTCCAACACACTATAGGGATAACAGGTCTTCAGGAATAGGCTGGGAATAGACAACGATGCCATTATAAAGTTTGCTACCTCAATTGCTTTAGATTACAAGCTTCTAGTGTACGCTGTGTGAACTACCCACACTGACTTGGAGTACCAAGTACAGTGTCGGCTTCTGTACTCACAGGCGAATGCCAGAACTTAGACTTTCGCCCCAGATCGGGTCTTACATCCCCTCCTACAGCAGAAACGGCTGCACCATCCGTATGCCAGCATTCTGATGCCCTCGGCTCTAATATTGATCGCGGCGTTTCCATCACGGTCATGATCACTACCACAATCGGGACAAGTCCATTCCCTCACATCTAATGGCATCTCACTGACTTGATAGAAACAATTAGAACAGAGTTTGGAACTAGGAAACCATCTATCTATCTCCACTAACTTACCGCCTTTTCGACCTAGTTTGTCAGCTAAGAAATTAGTGAAAGTTCCCCATCCACAATCAGATATTGCCTGAGCCAATTTATGATTACGAACCATGCTTTTAACATGAAGATTCTCTACTATAACAGCTTGGCTATCGCTGACTAACTTATAACTAAGTTTATTAAGTTAAGGCATCTGTTCCCCTGCTTCAATTTTACTGTTCTTGCCGGGGATAGCTTTACCTCGAATTCGATCAAGAACGGAAACTGGGGATGGAGTCAGATCATTTATGGGTTTCCGGGATAACTCCAACAGAAGCCAAAAAAATTATTAACACAACTTAACTATTCGTTACAAGGTTTTAAAGTAAACACAGGTTAAACAAGAATACTCTCCCTATGATTCCGACTACCTCAGCCCTAGAGGTGGTTTTAGTTTCGTGGCTTTTGACACTCTAGGCGCTTAAACGCGCGGAGATTCTTAATTCAGCGACTGACCTTTAAGCACCGGATCTCTTTCGAGCAATACTCAAACCTTTCAATCGTGAAAAGTCACCAATTGACGAGCCTGACTTACGGCAACTCCAGAGGGTCTATCTCCAAAAGCTTACTAGGATACGACCTAGAGTTTGGGCGTGCCCCGCCCTACCTTAATTGCTCAAACCCAATTATCTGTTTTCTGGTAATGAGAATGCGTTGATTCTCGCTTCTGTGTTTTACAAGGTTTTCGCTACCCTTGCTGTTACTCTCAAGGAGTTTTCAGGTTCGAGGGTGCCGACTAAAAGCCGCTTCACAACCGCCCACCTTGGGGATTTCAACCCTCTCTATCTTAATCCAAAGCCGTGCTATAAGCGCGGGGTGTTAGACCGAAATTCTCGATAAATGCAAAATGCAGAAAATTAGTTCAAACGAATTACTCGCTTTTTATAACGAAGGTAGACGAGACTTTGGTGCCCTTGACTTAAGCGGCTCAGATCTATTCGAGGCCAACTTAGAAGAGATTAGCTTGGCAGGCAGTAACTTAAATCGGGTTTATATGCCCTATTCTAACCTCAGTTACGCTAATTTACACCAAACTCAACTCCAAGAAGCCCAACTCGGTGACACACAACTCATAAGAGTGGATTTATCGACAGCGAACCTTCAAGGGAGTACCTTATCTCGATGTAACCTCCGTCATGCCGATTTACGCGGCGCCAATTTAACCCATTGTAATTTACAAGGAGCGGATTTATCCAATGCCAATCTGACGGAAGCGGACTTAAGATATGCAGATTTAAGTAATGCCAATTTAGAAAATGCCAAGTTAACAAATGCTCAATTGGGAGGCTGTAATTTATTTCGCTCTAAAATGGCAAATTTATCAGATGCTCAATGTGATCAAACCACCATTGGGCCCGATGGCTATTAAGCCCTCATCCCTCAACTCTATCTGTTGTTGAATGTGGGATGATCAGAAAACTTCGAGCTTGTTGTCTGAACAAGGCGAAGTTTTTTGTTGGGATTGTATAATTAGATCAAAAACTGGCTGGATTTCCCCAATATAAATGCTTATAGCCGTGATTGTTATTAATATTTTGATTTCTCTGCTGTGTTTATCTCTAGCGAGAAAAATCTGGATGTTTACCTTAATGATCAATCGTCTGGAAAAACGGTTAATCTTAATCGAGCATCGCACCCGTTTTGTTTTGGAAAGAGCACCTAATTTTATTGATTATGGACAACGGGGAAGTTCTCAACTGCGACAAAACTATAGTCAACTTCAACGACAACTCCAACAACTCCAACAAGCGATGGGGTTAATTTCCTTCGCTGTTCGGTTGGGGTCGAGGAGAAGAAAGCCAAGACGATCAACTTTCTAGGAACAAAATTGCTTAAAATGGATAAGAGTAACCCTTGATAACCAGTGGAATAATAGATGAAGAATTCCCCATGTTTAGTTCGTTTATCTGCTTCTATGACGATGACGCTCTATGATTCAAAATTTCTGAGTGATCGAGTTCAGCGTCAGGGTTTAGTCCGGTTAATATCCTTATTCTCAATTTTATTATCCACTACAGGGTTAATATTGAGCGAGACTTTCGGTGCTATTGCTCAAGAATATCCGGGTTGTTTTATAAAAACAAAAACCGGACAAATAATCTCTTTAAATCAAGTTTGTATTTTTCCACAAACTGATGAAAAAACAGCTATTTCTCCCCTAGCTACACCAGGAGTTTATCAAGCTAAAATTATTAGAAGAGAGGGAGGCATTCCGATCATCCAAGCAATGTTTAATGGTCAAGCTCCGTTTGAAATGGCGGTGGATACCGGAGCAAGTGCAACTGTAATTACTCCCCTGATGGCAGAACTTTTAGGGGTAATTCCATCGGGACGAGGGAAAGCCGATACACCCAGCCAAAAAGGAGTTGAATTTGATTTAGGTTCAATTCGTACTCTTGATGTTGCCGGAGCCGTTAAAAATAATATTACAGTTGCGATCGCGCCATCGTTGGATATAGGTTTACTCGGTCAAGATTTCTTTGGAGAGTATGATGTTACAATTAAACAAGATGTTGTTGAATTTCGAGCTAGACAATAAATGATAGAATCCCAGATTTTAATCATGCAAATACCAGAAAGAATTGAAAAATTGAACAGTCTAATCTGATAAAATAGGATAACAGGGTGAGATTATGATCCAAACAATTTCGATTAATTCTTATTCCCTTAAACTAAGTTTAATCCTGCTTTTAACAGGAAGTCTATTAAGTGTCATTCCGGTTAAAGCTCAAGAATATCCGGGCTGTTTTATTCGTGAACGCTCTGGAGATGTTGTGAATTTAACCCAGTCTGTTTGTAATTTATTCCCCACTTCTGCACCCCTATCTGCTAACCCGACAACACCGGGGGTTTTTCAAATTCCTATTAAACGCCGAGAGGCAGGAATTCCAGTAATTGATGTTAATTTTAATGGTCAAAATACCTTTGAAATGTTATTAGATACTGGAGCAAGTGGCGTTGTCATTACACCCAGAATGGCAACAGCCTTAGCCGTTCAACCCTATGGAAATCTACCGATTAGTACAGCCAGTGATCAACTGATTAATCAACAAGTAGGTCGTGTAAATTCTATTGATGTAGGAGGGTTAGAAATGAGAGATGTAGAAGTCTCCATTTCTCCAGTATTAGAAATTGGACTATTAGGACAAGGCTTTTTTGGAAATTACGATATCACCATTAAACAAGATGTAATTGAATTTCGCGCCCGTACCTAATCAATTATCAGTTATCAGTGAAAGACATCACTATTAATTTCTGAACTGATCACTGATAATTGCATCTGCTTTAATTCAGAAAATCTAAATAGCTTTGGCTAAGTTCCTTAACGGCTAATTCATAAAATTGTTGGCCATGTTCGGGGGTGGCTAAGGCGGGGTTAGATCCCATCCGACCATCGGGATAATGTTGACGAAAATTCTCTGGGCCATAAATGGGATATCCTTTCGCAACTTTCGGCGCCAGAAATGCTTGTTTAATCGAATCAGGATAAATATATTGGGTTAATGCCACTTCGCTGGGTGTAGCATGGGAACCTTCTTGATCACCATAGAGTTCTTTTGCTAATTTATAGACTGAGCTACACATAAACCAATTTCCCACTTGACATTTGACTTGATGGGCTTTGGGTAAGTTGAGATCCGCTACATAAGTGTAAGTTTCAGAAAACGCCGCTTTCAGGGTGGCAATATTCCCCCCATGTCCGTTAATAAAAAAGTAGTGAGTAAACCCAACCCTCGTTAAACTTGTGATATAATCATTGATTACCTGAATTAAAGTCGTCGGTCTAAGGCTAATTGTCCCTGGAAAGGAAGTGTGGTGTAATGCCATTCCTACATTGATAGTGGGGCTGACTAAAGCCTGAGTTGCTTCTCCTACTCCTTTGGCGATCGCTTCAGCGCAAATCGCATCAGTCCCGATCAGTCCCGTAGGCCCATGTTGTTCTGTAGAGCCAATCGGGATAATAATACCTGAAGAATGAGTCAGGTAAGTTTCCACTTCTTGCCAAGTGCTGAGATGAAGTAACATTATGTTATGTTAAGCCAGTTGAGAATCGATATCTATATTTTATTGTAGCGATTTGATCCCTCTGTTCAGAGACAAAGACTGAGCAATGGCAATTTTGAGAATTAGCCGATCAATAGATTAAAAGGTGATCGTTTAAAAGTTTTAATCTAATTAGAATAATTTAACCTAAAGATTACCCTAGCTTTACTTTGTGTTAACCTTCTCCTAATACCATGATAGCCATCTCCATTAATCAGATTCCAAACTACCAGGCAAATTGAGCGTGAACAATGCTTAAAAACCTAGAATCGAAGCCAAATCAGGATGAGTCTGACGACCCGCCCATAAATTCCGGGGTCGGGTTTGCTGTAGCAGTTCTCTATCGGGAGTCTCTCTGTGAAGGAATTCGTAACGGAGAACATATTTACGTTGGATGGTTAAAACTCGGCTAACTCCTCAAACTGTCGAATTGTTGATAGCGACACAAGCTATTAATAACAACATCTTGTAATCCAACCCCAAACAAAATTTTTTTATGCTTTCCCCTGAACTAAGCACGAGTTCTTCCCGTTCCGACTTAAGACAAAATGGTCAGATATTACTTTTGGAAAACGAACAAACTTGGCGGGAGATCCTTTCTATAGCGCTGGAAGAACAGGGTTATCGCGTCGCAGTAGCTTTAGAGGGACGAGATGCTCTCTCCCCGATCCAGAACCCGACTTCTCCGGTGGGAGAATTTCCCTTTAACCTATTAATTATTGACTCCATTAATGGGTTAGATCTGTGTCGGACGTTACGACATCAAGGAAATTCTGTACCCATTTTAATTATTGGCTTAAGCGAGAGCAAGAGTAATTCGGCTTTTTATTTAGAAGCCGGAGCCGATGATTATTTAACAAAACCCTTTGGAATTCGGGAGTTTATGGCGCGTTGTCGGGCGTTAATGCGTCGTCAACGCTTAGGTCAACTTCCAGCACCCGTCATGCTGCAATATAAAGAAGTCATCCTATACCAAGAAGAATGTCGAGTGCTACTTCGGGGGGAAGAAATCAAGCTTTCTCCTAAACTGTTTCGGTTGTTAGAACTTTTCCTGAGTTATCCCCGGCGAGTTTGGTCACGACAACAATTATTAGATATCATCTGGGGGCCCGATTTTATTGGGGATAGTAAAACCGTTGATGTTCATATTCGCTGGTTACGCGAAAAAATAGAACAAGATCCCAGCAAACCCGAATATGTGATTACAGTTCGTGGGTTTGGCTATCGATTTGGATAATATTGGCTCAATTTCAGAACCATTTTATTTTCTTGATAATCTATTATAGCAGGGAACAGGGAACAGGGAACAGGGAACAGGGAACACCGGAGGAAAAGAGTTCTCTGCGCGCGGTTTTAGCATCAGTCTATGTCCTAACTGCCTTGGCGACTGCTATAAAATACATCCGTTAGCCCTCTATTCTTTTAGGATAGAGGGAATAATATGTGATGTCAAATAACTGTTTTTTTCCTTGCTTTTGTAACATTTATGTCTGTTAATCGTCGTAATTTTCTATTGTTTTTGGGCGCAAGCTTTACAACAGTAGCAGTCGGATCTTGTCGGACTGCTTCAAAGTCACCGTTAATTGACTCATCTCCATCCGCGCCACAAAAATTTTCTCAATCTTTACCCTTCAAACCGATCAAAGGGCCATTACCCAACACATCGGATTTCATTCAGGCTGAAACGACTGAATTATCACTCCCAGTAAGTTCTATTTCCCTATCCGAGGAACAAATCAAAGCCTACAGTCAATATCAAATCGTCGATGATTTAGTCCTACCTGAAGGATTTATCTATGATGTGATTGCGACTTGGGGGGACAAAGTAGGAAATTCTCGCTTTGGATATAATAACGATTACGTTTCCTTTGTAGCAACGGGAGAAAATCAAGGTTTTTTGACGGTTAACTTCGAGTATATTAGTTCACTGATTTGGTTGGAAACATACTCACAGGTGATCGGGAAACCGTTACCCCTGAAAAAAATTCAGTCCTTGACTCAGAAACCGAAAATTAACGCTTTTGCATTACCCCCAAAAGACTTATTGCGACAGGAGATTTTAAAACTATGCCAAGAAGGATTAATTGATCTGGGTATGGGGGTAATTTCTATTCAGCGTCAAGCCGATGGTCGTTGGGTGAGGACATATTCCGAGGTTGATCGACGCATTACCGGACTATCCGGGTGGAAAGACAAACATTATTTAAAGGCTACGGGGCCAGCCGTTGCTATATTTCGCAAAAAAGGTCAGGGGTACAACGATCAATTAGGGGAAAAAATTATTGGGACTTTCAGCAATTGTGCTGGAGGGACAACCCCTTGGGGTACGGTATTAAGTGCGGAAGAAAATTTCCAAAGTTATGTACCTGAAGCGGTTTATCCCGATGGGAGTGCTTATGAACCCGGTAAAACTCCCTTTATATTAGAAAAAATGGAGGGTTTAGGGAATGTTTTTGGACTAGCGGGGAATAAATACGGTTGGATCGTGGAAGTTGATCCGGCAAATCCCCAGGATTATGGCACAAAACACACTGGGTTAGGACGTTATCGCCATGAAGCCGTCGGTATTCGGGTGGAAGCGGGTCAACCGTTAGCGTTTTATTCAGGATGCGATCGCCAAAGTGGACACTTATATAAATTTGTTAGCAAAGGGACGGTGAAAAATCCCCAGGATAAAAAAAATTCCCAGTTATTAGCTGAGGGGATATTATACGCGGCTCAATTTAATCCTGATGGTACAGGTCGTTGGATTCCGTTGAAAGCGGATACGGTTGTAAATCCCGATCTTCCCAGTATTCACGCCGGAGGAATTATAAGTCTACCCCAACGACCCGATGGGGGCAGTTTTGTGGCTAAAACCGATCAAGATATCCAACGCTTTAAACAACGGTTTAAAACCCTTGCTGATTTATATAGCGGAAATCCAGAAGAACAACAAGGAGCAATTTTAATTGATGCTCACTTAGCCGCCAGTGCTGTTGGAGCGACCTGTACGGCTCGACCTGAAGATACAGAAGTAGGGTTAGATGGGACTTTATTTATTGCTTTTACTTCCGGTACACCCGATCCTCAAACGGGTGGCCCCAACCTCCAGATTTTTAAATCTCCTTCGGAGGAAAAACCGTATGAATACGGATGGGTGATGGGTTTAGTAGAAGATGGGAATGTCCCCCAGGCGATGGCCTTCCGATGGCAAATGTTGGCGACAGGTGGAGAGGTGGCTCAAGGAGGGTTGGGATTTTCCAACCCAGATAATTTAGCCGTTGATGGAGCCGGGAATTTATGGATGGTAACGGATATTTCTACGACTAAACACAATCAACCCGTTGCTCAAGGTCGTCTGGATGAGAACCAACAACCTTTAGAGGGAGGGGATTTATTAGGGGTATATGGCAATAATTCCGTTTGGTTTTTGCCAACTTCTGGGGACGCTGCGGGTCAAGCCTTTTTATTTGCCATCGGGCCAATGGAGTGCGAAATGACGGGGCCGTTTTTTACCCCGGATCAAAAAACCCTGTTTATTTCGGCTCAACACCCTGGCGAAGCTCATGGGACTCGTCAGAATATGGCGACAGCAACACTCCAATTTGCATTACAAACCACTGAGGGAGAAGGATTTATGCAAACTCGTCAGGTTCCTGTGGGATCGAACTGGCCAGGTAAGCAGCGAAATGATCCACCTAAACCATCAGTTGTGGCAATTCGACGGATCAATTCTCAACCCATTGTTGAGAAGCGAAACCCGGTCTAAGCCAAGCTTCTACTGATAAAATCTGGTGGAAAATCAGCCTTGACTTTGTGTTTACCTACTTGACGCGGGAAAAACTCTAGTTAAGATATGATACTATTGGTTCAATCGAGCTGGGGACTCCCTTGCTTCAGGTATTTTTAAAGTGTCGGTGTGAGAATTGAGATGATGAACAAAGTTTTATTGAACACTCTAAAGCACAGTCCGGGCGTTCTGGGAGCGGCCCTTCTCTTAACTAATGCAGCCTTAGCAACTGAGGCTCCATCGGAGAAGTTGGCCAATGCAGCAGACCCGGCTTCAATCACTATTGAAGCTGCCCGTACCGTTGCCCTGTCTGGACAAAATACTGATTTGCAACATCAGGCCAATTCCGAGTCATCCCCAGAGCAACTAGCTCTGTCTGTGACTCCTGATGCTGATGTTGCCGTTGAACCGACTACTCTGGTCAATGGTGAGTCTCCGACTCAGATGGAACCGCAGACTGTTGCTACGGCTGAAGCCACTAGCCTACCTAGTGACTCCGTAAGCTTGTCCTCAGAGGCTTCTGCGCCGCTACAAACTGCTCAAGCTTCTGAGTTCCAAGTGGCTCAGATGGAAGCGGTTGAACCCACTGCAACCAATGGATCAGACTTAGAACAGATTAATGAGTATTCTGAGGTCACTGATGCCCTAGAGCAAGTGACATCGGTTTCTCAATTATCTGACGTTCAACCCACTGACTGGGCATTCCAGGCTTTACAATCCTTGGTTGAACGGTATGGTTGTATCGCGGGTTATCCCGATGGAACCTACAAAGGCAACCGCGCCATGACCCGTTACGAATTCGCGGCGGGTTTAAATGCCTGTTTAGAGCGGGTTAACGAACTGATTGCTGCCTCTGTGGCTAACTTAGTCACCCGTGAAGATTTGGCCGTTCTGCAACGCTTACAAGAAGAGTTTGCAGCAGAATTGGCAACCCTGCGCGGTCGTGTCTATGCCTTAGAAGCAAGAACTGCTGAACTAGAAGCCAATCAGTTCTCCACCACCACTAAACTGCGTGGGGAAGTGATCTTCTGGGGTGGAGATGCCGCGGGCGATCGCGCCACAAATAACGTGGTGGGTCAGTTTGCGGATGACGATAGTGACCCCACCGAAGCCTATTTCGGCTATCGCGCTCGTCTGAACTTTGAGACCAGCTTTACCGGACAAGACTTATTGGTAACACGGTTAGAGGCTCTATCCGTTCCTAACCTCTCTGACTACGACATCACCAATACGTTGATGAGTCGTACCTCTATTGATGGTCGTAACGATTCTGTCTTCTTGGATAAGTTGTACTATCGCTTCCCCGTCTCCAATGATAGAGGCCAAGTCTATATTGGTGGTAAGGGTCTTGACCAAGATGATGTTTATGACAACGTCACACTCTTTACTAGCGATGGGAGTGGCGCTATCTCTCGCTTTGGTCGGTATAACCCAGCCACCAACCGAGGGCCAGACGGAACTGGTGTGGGTCTGAAATATGCCTTCAGTGACAAGTTTAAAGTCAACCTAAGTTACTTAGCGAACCAAGCTGATTATGCCGATGAAGGTCGTGGCTTGTTCAACGGCGGTTACAGTACAGGTCTGCAATTAGTATTTCAACCCAGTCCTAAGATTGGTGTTGCTTTAGACTATACCCACCGCTACTTTACCAATGGGAATGTGTTTGTCACGGGAGGAACAGGTAGCTGGATTGCAAACCGACCTTTTGGTGATAATGCCACAACCACGGAAAACTTAGGGTTCCAAGCCAACTGGCGTCTCTCCAAAAACTTTGAGTTAGGCGGCTGGTTTGGTTCAACTTGGGCGGATCAGCAAAATGGTGGCAATGATAACGCGACCATTCTCAACTGGGCTGTTAGTTTAGCTTTCCCTGATGTCTTTAAAGAAGGTGGCTTAGGTGGTTTAATTGTGGGTATGCCTCCCAAAGTTACCAGCCACGATATCGGTGCTTTAGAGGATAAAGATACCTCGATTCACATTGAAGGTTTCTATCGTTATCCGATCAACGACTACATTTCCATTACTCCGGGCTTCTATGTCGTGACTGACCCTGATCATAATAGCGATAACAACACGATTGTTGTTGGAACGCTGCGGACTCAATTCCGCTTCTAAAGGATTGAGCTTCAATCCCACATCAATCTAAAATAGAGGGAAAACAAAGGTTTTCTCTCTATTTTTTTAACAGTAAAGAGGGATCATAGTCTTGACATCCTCACCGACCTGAAGGTGGGGGTGATTCTTCACCACGCCACTTGTTTAAGGGGGTCGCTGAATGGGGTTGACGCTTCACTGGATGCTGCTATCTTAACGATAGTCTTACGCCTTCCTCCACGTCCGTTTAGAGTGTCAGAATGTCCCACTTAAAAGAAAAGATTTAATTTTGAGTGCGTTCAAGGGTAGACTGATACCATTGCCTTACTTCTAATAGTCATAAATTACGCAACTGGCAAGTGCGCTCGCACTTGCTCTAACTCTAACGATTATGGAACGTTCAAAACTGATTGCTTATATTACGGGTGCAATTTCGATTATTCTGGCTTTGGCTTATTTATTGATTGTTTCTATCTTAGATTTTCGAGGGGAAATGTTGCCTGCACCTGTGAGTCAAATTCCCTCAGTTGTGTCGCTTGAAAATGTATTGAATCTGATCAGGAACTTGAGCGTCAATATTTAACTGTTAACGCTGATTGGAAATGCGCCAGGATTCAGGAACGTTAAGCCTTTACTTCCTGATAAGATTGAATTTCCCTTGATAAGTTTATTCTTGAGTTGCAGAGATTTCATCCACAACTTCAATTTGTTTCCGAGCAATGGCACGATAAATTCGACTAAGCGATCGCAATTCTTCTTCCGTTAAACTCTCATCAAAAATTGCCGCTAATAATCCATAGCGATCGGCTAATGTCAGGCGACCTGTTTCGTTAACTTGGGCGAACAATTCGCTGAGTGCAGACTCAATTAAACAGATGGGTGGTTCCATGATCTGGTAAGTTGGGATAACTAGATTGATCTGATGATGGAGAATCAAGCAATTTTCAAGCTCAACACTTGTAAAGCCAATTCAGTAGAGTTTTGGCTGTGAATCGTATGAAAACTGTTGAATGGG
Source organism: Planktothrix serta PCC 8927 (assembly GCF_900010725.2). Classification (NCBI taxonomy): domain Bacteria; kingdom Bacillati; phylum Cyanobacteriota; class Cyanophyceae; order Oscillatoriales; family Microcoleaceae; genus Planktothrix; species Planktothrix serta. The sequence goes on from NZ_LR734875.1 coordinate 14,641, forward strand.
GAGGTTGGGGGGTTGAACTTTATGATTATTATTTCAGAATTTTAGCTTTAGAGGCGTGATTAAACATTAGGAGGAGAGGTGATTCTTTGGGGATAACTCCGTGATCTCAATCCCCCTTAACTGGTGATTTAGCTTACAAGAACTTAGTTTAATTTTAAGGCACTCACAGGAACATCATCCCAAGATTCAACGCTTCTCAGGACAGCGACCCAACCTTGTTGTTTTTGGGTTTCAGTTAAGTCTTTTTGAAAGGACTCATGGCAGTCTTGAGCTTGCTTTTCATTACAACAAGCAATACAAGAATAGACAATTCCCATAGGATCAAGTTGTTCATTTACCCAAATTTTCATTGTGGATTTTCTCCTCACCTAATACAACTCAATTGCTTTTATTTTATCAGGATTACCTCCTCTCCTTAAAACCGGATATTTGCTCGAAGTCCAGCAATAAAGGCATCATCTATAAAATTATGGGGAGGATCAATATTCGGCAAGGGTGCTGCGAAAACCACCTACCAACGAAAAGTTTAGTAGCATCATCGCCGATACTTTTTTGCTAACATTTGCTAACAAACACATAAGTTAAGATACTCTCTCAACCAAGGCGTATCAACCAATGCACGAAGGAAGATCCCTCGCGCACCATTTAGATCTCTGTCCATCTTTGATTGGGTAGATGCCGATTTTATGATTTTCGCCCCACCCAAATTATTGATAATTTCACCTGTCCATGACACTGTTTTAGAAGTGTAGGCTTCGTTACAATCAATCACAACTTTATGGTTTTCCCAAGCCTTCCACTTCAGAAATTGCTTAAACTCATAATGGCTTAGAGTCAGCATTTGCCTGACAGATTTGTTTCTAAGTTTACGTCTGGACTTAGAAACCATCTGTGATGTTTCAAACGTGGGAAGTAAAATTACATCAAAGTTTTCTACTAAAAATCTAGCTGTTTTATGATGTAATTCCTTAACTAAGTTCTTGATTTTACAACGAAGCCTACTAGCTGCTTTTTTGAGATTTCTTTTCTGTTTACACTGGGCTTTTGACAGTCGGGAAACTAATTTATCTAACTGGAAACACAATTTCTGAATATACAAATTAGAATCCTTACCTAACCAACCAAAAGATGTTTCAGAAAAGAAGGTCATGAATGTACGAACACCAGGATCTAAGGCAACAACTCTCCCTTGATTCTCGGAATTTAATTGTTGCACTTCTGTAGAAATGGTCAAATAATACTCACCATAAGTTAGTGTTAATCGACCATCGCTAAAATTGTCAGGGAGTAATTCTTTAAATTTACACCCTCCTAATATACTGTGGTAAATCCCACAATCTTTAATCGCTGATTTAGGGATGTAAATTGATTGCTTTACATCCTTGCGACTGCGAAATTTGCATCGCTGAATCTTGCCATCTACCTTAAACCTCTTTTTGGCAGCTTTAACAGCTAAACAAGCATCTTTGATGGCTATTGATTTAATTTGATAAGGGACAGGTTTAGCCCATTCAGGTAATCCGTTTAAGATTCCTGTTTTAATTGCCATCCAGTTTGCTTTTGTGTCAGGTTGCTGCAAATATTTAAGGGTTTCGTTGTAGACAAATCTACTAACTCCGAACCATTGTTTGAGCAATCCTTTTTGTTCAGGGTTTAGGTAGATTCGGATCTTCCTTGATTTTCTTGATGTAGCGATGAAGTCCGTGCATCCGGCCAGAAAAGACGTGAAGGATGGAGAGAAGATCGGCTGTGAGTTCGGCTTCCCGGCAGTGTACAGAGTTTTCGAGAACCACGATGCCTCCACCGTTTTGTTGTGCCATAAATTCAAATAATTCAAATCCAAATCGACACAATCTGTCACGACAGGCAACAACAATTGTGAGCTTATCACCCCGCATAAGTCTGACCAGTAACTCTTGCAATCCTTTTCTTTTGAAATTAAGTCCTGAACCGATATCTCGGACAATTTCTGTGTCTGGATAGATTGATTGCATATAGGCAACTTGTCTGTCGAGATCATCTCGTTGTTTTGTTGAACTGACTCGGCAGTAGCAAACAGTGGTAGCTCCAACGGTATCCCGGACATAGGATTCGACATCATAGAGTCTTTGCCCTGCGGGGTTTTTGATACTTTTGATCTTCCCTTCATCAGCATATTTTCTTAATGTATTCGGATGCAAACCCAGAAATTCGACCGCTTTCCTGAGTGGTATGTATGCCATGTCCTAAACTCTAGCATACATTAGCATCTGTTAACAAAACTTACACTTTTGAATAACCTCTAGCTCCAAAAAAAACTAGGGCATCGGATGGGATAGTGTTCATTACTATAGCAGGGAACAGGGAACACCGGAGGAAAAGACAGGTGTACGGTCTAACTTTGCTACCTCACTCTTTGTCTTAATAGGTCTGGCGACTGCTATACCTTAATTTTTGATGAGGTTAAACCACATTTAAAAAACATACCCCCAGGTTAGTACCTGGGGATATCAACCTGGTTTCTTAACAATAACTAGACCTGAAAGTATGGATTTTTCGGGTTTGGGTTTATTCAATCAAGATTTTAGTATAAAGTCCCGCCCACAGTTTCCTCCCTTAAAATAACCGAATGTGACATCATTCCTCCCGATAAATTTCGGGCTTTAAATCCGTTTTGTACTAGAATCCGTGTTGCGTAGTAAGCACGCTGACCTGATCGGCAAAAGACGAGGATCTCTTGATCTTGAGGAAGTTCGCCCAAGCGAGCGCGGAGTTCATGTAAAGGAATGTTGACCGCGCCGGGTACATTTTCTACTGCGAGTTCTTCTGGATTACGGACATCAAGAAGCAAGCCTGATTCTATATTATTCCAATGACTTAAAGGCATATCACCTCTGAGAACATCGGCCGCCACCATTCCCGCAAAGTTGACAGGAGCTTTGGCGCTGCCAAACTGCGGTGCATAACAAAGCTCGGTTTCTTCCAAATCATAAATTGTTGCACCCATCTGAATCGCCATGGCAATAGCATCAATCCGCTTATCCACCCCGTCCAAACCCAGGGCTTGCGCTCCCAATATCCGGCCATCGGATTTGCGGAAAATGACTTTCATCGCCAGCATTTTCGCACCGGGATAATATCCGGCGTGGGAGTTGGGATAGATATAGATTTTTTCAAAATCCGTATCACCGAGTCGGGTTAAGACTTTTTCACTAACACCCGTCCAAGCGATCGCACCTCCAAACAAGCCAATGATCGCAGTGCCTTGAGTCCCTCGGAAACGGGAGTTACGCCCAGCAATAACATCGGCGGCAATTCTGCCTTGACGATTCGCTGGGCCAGCTAGAGCATAGAGAGACCATTGCCCGGTGACAAAATCTTTAACCTCGATCGCATCCCCAACGGCAAAAATATCTGGTTTGCTAGTCCGCATTTGGTCATCAACCCGGATGCCGCCTAGCTCACCGATTTCTAGTCCCGCCTGTTTTGCCAGATCCGTTTCAGGTTTCACCCCAATTCCCAGGATTACAATGTCTGCGGGATAAGTCTTACCCGATTGGGTGAGAACTTCCAAGGAGCCCTTAGCAGCTTGTTGAAATCCGGTCAAACCGTCATTGAGGCAGATGCGAAGACCCTGTTTTTCTAGGTAGCGTTCGCCTAAACGGGCCATTTCCTGATCGATGGGAGACAGGAGTTGATTGTCCCTCTCGATCAGGGTAACTTCCAGTCCCAGATGAATCAGGTTTTCTGCCATCTCCAGTCCGATAAAGCCACCACCGACGACCACCGCCCGCTTTGCCCGTTTAACGGTCTGAAATCCCGAATAGGTGTTCATTCCAGATTGATCAGTTGTACCCTGTTCAATCCAGGTGCGGATGGTGCGGGCGTCGGGTATAGTCCTGACAGAAAAAATACCCGGAAGATCAATTCCGGGCACTGGGGGACGAATCGGAGCAGCCCCCGGTGAGAGCACCAATTTGTCGTAGGATTCGGTGGTAACTTCACCTGTAACCCCATTCCGCAAATCTACGGTTTTATTTTCAGGTGAAATTGCGATCGCCTCGCAGCGTGTCCGTACATCAATTGCAAACTGGTTTCGGAATGTGCTTTCATCCGCGACTAATAGACTGGACTCTCTTTCAATCAATCCCCCGACATAGTAAGGGAGCCCACAATTGGCGTAGGAAACATAGGGGCCGCGTTCTACCATGATGATTTCGGCCGTTTCATCTAATCGGCGCAGACGAGCCGCACAGGATGCACCCCCTGCCACTCCACCAACAATAATAACTTTCATAATTTTTGGCTAGTCTCGTATTATGTTTATTTTTAATCATATCTGAATTAGGTTTATTTTTAATTCTAAAAACAGGGGAAACCGAAAACAGTGAATCGACAGCTTATTATTTGGGGTCATATTGTTTTAATGATTCTCCCGTTAGACGACAAATTCGCCAGTCGGGTAAAACTGTAGCTCCTATTTTTTGATAAAAATTAATGGCGGGTTGATTCCAATCTAAAACAGACCATTCTAAACGTCCATAGCCTCTGGATACGGCTAATTCTGCTAAATGAGTAATTAAAGCTTTTCCAATCCCTTGACGACGATATTCAGGGAGTACAAATAAATCTTCTAAATAAATTCCAGGTTGGGTTAAAAAGCTAGAATAACTATAAAAAAATAAAGCAAAACCAACAGCTTTTCCTTCTATTTCCGCTAAAATAGCTTCTGCATAAGAGGGAGAACCAAATAAATGTTGTTTTAAGTTCTCCTGATTACCACTGACTTGATCGGATAATTTTTCGTATTCAGCTAAGGCTTGAATTAATTGAAATAGAACCGGAACATCTTCACAGGTAGCCCGTCGCAAAATTGTAGGTTGAGACATATTAAATTTTGAACAGTTGATAATGACAAGAGGATCAGTTTTTGGATCGCTAGATCTTTGTCAGTATACAACAATTCAAATTAAATAGGAATAGGTTATTTGATCCAACCTTTTAAGCGTTCTGCAACATGGGGACGTCGTAATTTTCGCATGGCTCTGGCTTGAATTTGCCGGACTCGTTCTCGTGATAGATGATAGAGTCCACTGACTTCTTCTAAGGTGAAGGGAACGCCTGTAACTAATCCAAACCGCAGAGCTAAAACATCTTTTTCTCGTTCAGTTAAAACTGTTCCTAAAACTTCTAATAAATCCTGACGCATCATCATTTCATTCATTTGATCTTCAGGAGTTTGAGTTTCTTGATCTTCTAAAATATCCATTAGTTCGGAGTTTTCTTCAGTCCCAATTCGATGATTTAAAGATAGGGATTTCCGATGAACCTGTTCGAGTATCCGAATTTGTTGGGGGGTAATACAAACGGCTTCTGCTAGTTCTTCTTCCGTTGGTTTTCGTTGTAGCGATTTCTTTAAATCTCGATAGGCTATTTTCAGTTTATTTAATTGTTCAACAATATGAACAGGTAATCGAATGGTGCGTCCTTGATTAGCAATCGTTCGAGTAATTCCTTGGCGAATCCACCAATAGGCATAAGTGGAGAATTTATATCCTTTATCGGGATCAAATTTTTCTGTAGCGCGGTTGAGTCCTAAAGCACCTTCTTGAATTAAATCTAAAAAGGGAACCCCTCGATTAATATAGCGTTTAGCAATAGAAACCACTAACCGTAAATTAGAACTAATCATCCGACTTTTAGCATTAGTTCCTAATTTCAAGCGATGTTTGAGTTCTGTTTCCGTAATTTCCAGTACAGTTGCGAGTTCAACAGGAGTAGGTAAACATCCTAATTCGAGGGTAAGTCGAGTTTGTAGTTCTTCAATTTTAACTAAAGTTTGAATATGACGACCGAGTTCTATTTCTTCATCAGGTTTGAGTAAAGGATAACGCGCCATGCGTTTAAATAATGAGGCAATGGCATCATCTCCCGCTACAGTAGTTTCGATAATCGGAAAAAATGTTGAATTCTGTGGATTCATGGTTATTACCTCCTCCAGGTTATGATTCGTCATTACAGAATGGTCTTGACGATCTAGAATTTGAACAGTCCGCTTTTAATTTTCCCTGTCGTCAAAATCTTCTGTGAGATCAGAAGACCAGGAAATACGATCTATCACTACTTTATGCTGGTTCCATTATAGAAGACTCTTTCAAAAGACAGGGGAATTATCACTATTTCTGATGGGAGTTCATGGGTTTGATATTGACTTCATTGGCTATGAGTTTCTCAAAGTTGTGGCTCTTTTGGCAATTCTAATTAAACTTCGTGGGGAAGTATAGCGATTAACCGTAATCCGAGAAATGCGATATTTATTGGTATAACGATTAATTCTGGCAATATTTCCATCATAGAGATATCCTGTTAAATAATAGGGCGGTAAGCTTCTTTCAACTCTGCGGTTGACTTTTCCAAAGGGGTAAGCAAAATGAGCAGAAACCCATTTATTTTTATCTAAATCTTGAGTACAGGTTCGGAGATCTAGCTTGGCTTTTTCTAGTTCAAATTTTAAATTTTTGCCTTTAATTAAGGTTAATTTTTTATGGGTTTGACCATGAGATTGAATATCATAATAGCCGCGTTTATAGCCATCTCGTAATTCTTCACAACTGACATGGGGGATAAAGTCTTTTAATTTAACTCCCATTAAGCCGGGATTCAAAAACCAAACTATTTTAAATTTTTCGTTGTATTTTTTTTCTAAATCTTTTAAAATGGGTAAAACATTCTGATGAACTCCATGATACCCATCATCAAAGGAGATCATCACAGGTTTATATCCAATCCGTTCTTGAGGAATGGGTTTAGATTTCTGAATAAAATAAACAAATAAATCTTGAGTGGTTAGAAACCAATATTTATTTTGCGCTAAATAATTAAGAAAAGTATAGAGATCTTGTTTGAAATAATCATTGTCAAATTGCAAGCGTTTCTCAGGACTTTGATTAATATCGGTTTGATCAATAATATCATGTAATCCAAAAATCGGTATTCTCACCGTTGCGGTTTTATAAGTCGTTGCCAAAGCCGGAAGATTTAAGAAAATAACACAAAGTAAGCCGATCAAAAAACTCAGCAAAACCCAGTTTTTTTTCAACAATTTTTGTAGAATAATCGGGATCTTCATAGGTCAATCTATCCTCAATTACTAACAACTCTGGTTATTGTATGGTGCTAACTGCTAACTGATTCCTGTATCCTGTCTGAAAATTATTTTAGTGTATCACCCATTTAGCATCACTGAACAAACAAATACCGCCTACTTTTTTGAGTAAAGGTTTAATCAACTCAATCAGGGTATTAAGTTGTTTTTCATTGGTGCAAACAGTCATGATATAGCTACCGGTGAAATCGCAATCTAAGTAGTCAGAACAAGAGATTCCCCGATCCCCTTTTCCTGACGTATCTTTAATCACGGTATACCCGGAAACTTTGATCTGATCCAAAATATTCAGTACATCCTGAATATGAAACGTATCAATGATGATTTCTATTTTTTTGACATCTTGCATACTCAATTAAACATCCTAGTGATGAATCCAAGTGGTCTCGTTAACTAAACACACTCCTCCGACTCGCTTGAGTAAAGGAGTGATGTTTTTAATAACTTTTTCGAGTTGTTCTTCGTTCATACAAACCGTCATAATATAAGTGTTGCTGAACACTTCTCCTAAGTCATCATTAGAAAAGCCCCGATCACCTTTTCCTGATGTATTATTGAGCACGGTATATCCGGTGACTTGTGATTGATCTAAGATTTCCAAAACTTCCTTCAATTCTAAGCTACTAATGATGATTTCAACTTTTTTTACTGCTTGCATTCTCTACACTCCGATTAGTTTGATCATTTCTAAATACAGAGGAATTCCCACAATAATATTAAAGGGAAATGTGAGGGCAAGGGCCATAGAAACGTAAATACTAGGGTTGGCTTCAGGAACAGTCATTCGCATCGCCGCTGGAACTGCAATATAGGAAGCACTCGCAGATAGAATAGCAAAGAGTAATGTATTCCCTTGACCAAATCCTAATAGTTTACCAATGATAATCCCAAAAACAGCATTAGCAAGGGGAATGAAGATAGAAAAAGCAATCAAAAATGATCCGGCTTTCCTCAGTTCCCGAATTCGTTTTGCTGCCACTAATCCCATATCTAGGAGGAAGAATGTTAAAACACCATAGAAAATTCCTTGAGTAAAGGGTTGCAATTTTTCCCATCCTTTTTCTCCGGTTAACAGTCCTATAATTAAACTGCCAACTAATAGAAAAACGGAACCATTTAAGAAGGATTCATGCAAAACTTTTTCCCAAGACAATGAACTATTTTCAGCCTCCTTAGAGGGAGCAAAAATCCTCACTAAAACGATCCCAATAATAATGGCTGGAGATTCCATTAAAGCGAGTGATGCTACCATGTGTCCGCCATAGGGAATTTGTACTTTTTCTAGGAAGGAACTAGCAGTAATAAATGTCACTGCACTAATGGAACCATAAGTCGCTGCAATAGCCGCCGCATTATAAGCATCTAGTTTGAGGCGCAAAATAAAAAAGCTATAGAAAGGAACTAAAACTGCCATGACAATAGAAGCCAGAAGTGTCAAGGCAATTTGGGCATTAATCCCGCTTTCTGATAGCTCGTAACCGCCTTTAAATCCAATTGCCAATAACAAATACAATGAGAACAGTTTTGGCAAGGGTTGAGGGATTTCTAAATCGGATTTGCAAAAAACGGCTAGCATCCCCAAGAAGAAAAACAGTACCGGAGGGTTGAGGATGTTAAATAAAATCAGATTTCCATCCATAAATTAAAGTTGAGGTAGAGGTGATGAAAAAATCTTAATCAAGATTTAAAGAAAATATACTAACAGAAGGGGGACAAAATTCTAAAAATTTTCTTAATTGAGGCTATAGCACTAAAAAACCGTTAAATATCTAACTCAGCAATATCTTGTGTTCAAAATTTAGGCTTAAAAGGGAACAGGGAACAGAGAACAGGGGGTAATACTTCTGGTTGTTTCATATTAGTATTAAAATGTTACCACCTATTTAGGGTTGCTATATTTATTTTCGTTTTTGTTTTTTTGCTCAAATTTAAAAATACAATTAAAATATTGTACATCTTCAGATAGAGGCAAATATCTACCTAATGACACAACAAAAATCTCGTTATTTCTGACATGATTAAGGGATAGTATTTGAGGAATACCAAGATGACTTTGTTAAAAATAAAAGATGCTTATCCCCATTACAAAGAAGAGATTTTTGATGGCAAAGACATTAAGAAATTTGATGTTTATGCAGATACTACCAATGAAAAAATTGGGACAGTTTACGATGCTTTAATTGATGAGAATGGATATTTCCGTTATTTTGTGATTGATACGGGTTTTTGGGTCTTTGGTAAAAAAGTTTTACTCCCCGTTGGTCGTGCTCAAATCGACTATGCAAATAAACGTCTGTACGCCCTGGGATTTACTAAAAATCAAGCAGAAGCGTTACCCGAATATAATGATAATATGACGGTAGACTACGATTATGAAGAGCGCGTTCGGGCGGGATATCGGACTTCTAAATCTCAAAAAAACCAGTATGACCGGAGTAGTTATCAGTACGATTCTGAGCCGGATTTATACCAAACCCATGCCCAAAATCACGGCACAATCAAGCTCTACGAAGAACGGTTAATTGCTGATAAACAACGTCAAAAAACAGGGACGGTTACGGTAGGTAAAACCGTAGAAACCCACACAGAACGGGCGAGTGTTCCCGTGGAAAAAGAGCGTGTGATCGTTGAACGGACGACTCCAACAGGTGAACGACCTGTTAACCCCGGCGATGCTGATTTCCGCGAAGGAGAAGTGGCTCGCGTCGATGTCTATGAAGAAACGGCGGATATTCGCAAGCAAGCTTTTGTGACCGAAGAAGTCAATGTTCACAAAGAAGTTAATCGGGATACCGTGACCGCAAAAGAAAAACTGCGTCGGGAAAAATTGAATGTTAAAACCGATGGACAACCTGTGGTTAAAGACAACTCTTAAACCCTAGGTTAATTCTATTCCCTTGCTAGTAATTTTTTCTGTAGAGGTGTTCCCCTGAATATCTCTACAGAAAAGATGATTTTGTGATCATTTATCTTTTTTTCAATTTTTTAGTAATTTTTTTAATTCCCAACTTCTAAAGAGGTAAAAATGGTTTATTCTTATCCTGAAGGTTATCAAAAAAATAGCAAGATTGAACGATTAGCGAAAAGACTCAAAGGATGTTGGATTCAAACCTTAGATGGGGAAGTTGTGGGTCAAGTGGTTGATGTTGTTTCCAATCCCCAAGGAAAGCCGGAATTAGTCGTCCCTTTAAAGATTACCCCTGAAAATCGTCAGCAATTATTATTATTGAAAGCCAACTTAATAAAACAAGCCAATATTCCTGAACGCTTACTGTTTATTGAGCGAACACCAGAGTTAGAACCTTTTCTCAATACAAACTTGAATTTATCCAATCCTCAGCAATATTTTCCCACACCCCTGCAATCTTTTTCTGAAACGGATGAACCCGATTCAACCTTACCTTTACCGTCTTCTGAAAATCAACCGAATGTTGTAGATAATCTGACGATTCTTTTAAAAGAAGAAAGATTAATCGTTGAACGCGAACGCCGTAAAGTTGGAGAAGTTATTATTCGCAAAGAAATTGAAACTGATTTTGTCCAGGTTCCTCTTAGACGGGAAAAACTTGTGATTGAACAAGTCGGAAAAGATGATCAAACCTTAGCAGAAATTCCTTTATCTGAAGAGAGAGTTCAAGTGGTGAAAACGGAAGTTCAAGAGTCCAAAGAGTAGCTTAGTGGGTTTCTATTTGTTGCATCATCGCTTGACGCACTAAGGAGGCTTGTTTCTCCGCTTCCTGTGCTCGTTTTAAAAATTGGCTTTCTGACATCGCTCGATTTTGTTTCTCTGGGCTTGGGCTGCCATCCGCCGTGCTAAAGCTGCTTTTTCTTCTAACGCCCGAATTGCTGACCACAACGCCCGCTCAACATCATCCCCTTGTTGTTCCAGCAAACTATCAATAGAATAAGCGTGTCCGACATGGCAACCATACCACAGTAAATTTCCCTCTTGTAATTCCCACAAAACTCCCCCACAGTCGGGACAAGTTAACATCGAGGCAGACCCAGAAGGTTTTCCTTGTTCAAACTCGGCTTTGTGCTGTGCCACAATCTCACTTTCGGTGGCTATTTCATATTCAGTCATTTGTAATCTTTCTTAAGATAGAGAAGATTAGTTTTGTTTGTTGAGATAAAGTAAAAAAAATTACCATCTCCGTCATGATAACAAACTTGGAGATGGTAAAAATAATAGTATAGGAATATTTTATTTTAAATTCACCATATACCTAAAGCTAGGTACATTATTATTCAGAATTATTCAGAAACACTGAAGATTGCAGAGAAACTGGAGTAGAGAATAGAGGTCAAGCCCTCGGTCTGTTAGTGTGTCTCGGCTGCATTCATCGCTGAACTTCCACCTAACACCTATAAACGGGTGTTCTGCCCGTGACCTTAACCCGTTAAACGGGTGAGAGCAATCATCTTGAGGTGGGCTTCCCACTTAGATGCTTTCAGCGGTTATCCACTCCGCACATGGCTACCCTGCGTTTACCGTTGGCACGATAACAGGTACACCAGCGGTGCGTCCTTCCCGGTCCTCTCGTACTAGGGAAGGCTCCTCTCAATGCTCTTACGCCTGCACCGGATATGGACCGAACTGTCTCACGACGTTCTGAACCCAGCTCACGTACCGCTTTAATGGGCGAACAGCCCAACCCTTGGGACGTACTTCCGCCCCAGGTTGCGATGAGCCGACATCGAGGTGCCAAACCTCCCCGTCGATGTGAACTCTTGGGGGAGATCAGCCTGTTATCCCTAGAGTAACTTTTATCCGTTGAGCGACGGCCTTTCCACGCAGTACCGTCGGATCACTAAGGCCGTGTTTCCACCCTGTTCGACTTGTAGGTCTCACAGTCAAGCTCCCTTCTGCCTTTACACTCTGCGAATGATTTCCAACCATTCTGAGGGAACCTTTGCGCGCCTCCGTTACCTTTTAGGAGGCGACCGCCCCAGTCAAACTGCCCCCCTGAAACTGTCTTCTACCCGGATTCACGGGTAATAGTTAGAATTCTAGCTCTACTAGAGTGGTATCTCACCGATGGCTCCATGATCCCCACAAGGATCACTTCCATGCCTCCCACCTATACTGCGCAAGCAAAGCCCGAACCCAATTCCAGGATACAGTAAAGCTTCATAGGGTCTTTCTGTCCAGGTGCAGGTAGTCCGTATCTTCACAGACAATTCTATTTCGCCGAGTCTCTCTCCGAGACAGCGCCCAGATCGTTACGCCTTTCGTGCGGGTCGGAACTTACCCGACAAGGAATTTCGCTACCTTAGGACCGTTATAGTTACGGCCGCCGTTCACCGGGGCTTCAGTCATCAGCTTTAGATTACTCCTGACCGACTTCCTTAACCTTCCGGCACTGGGCAGGCGTCAGCCCCCATACTTCCTCTTACGAGTTGGCGGAGACCTGTGTTTTTGGTAAACAGTCGCCTGGGCCTCTTCACTGCGACTTACTTGCATAAGCACTCCTTCTCCCGAAGTTACGGAGCCATTTTGCCGAGTTCCTTAGAGAGAGTTATCTCGCGCCCCTGGGTTTTCTCAACCTTCCTACCTGTGTCAGTTTCGGGTACAGGCATTGACAAATTAACGGTTTTAGGGCTTTTCTAGGAAGCTTGATGCTCTCTACTTCCCCTCCGTAGAGGGTCGGACTCCCGCCTTAGCTCAGTCTGTTTTCTCCAGACCTCAACACCTCGTACGGTTGCACCGGTAACCATCGTCCGGCTAGCACACACCTTCTCCGTTCCCCTGACCAATTTGCCAACGGTACGGGAATATTCACCCGTTGTCCATCGACTACGCTCTTCAGCCTCGCCTTAGGCCCTGACTTACCCTCCGCGGACGAGCCGTGCGGAGGAACCCTTAGGATTTCGGGGTGTAGGATTCTCACCTACATTTTCGCTACTCAAGCCGACATTCTCACTTCTGGTTCGTCCACACCTGCTTCCGCTAGTGCTTCTCCCTACGCCAGAACGCTCCCCTACCAATACATTAAAAATATATTCCACAGCTTCGGTACACCACTTAGCCCCGTTCATTTTCGGCGCAGCAACGCTTGACCAGTGAGCTATTACGCACTCTTTTAAGGTTGGCTGCTTCTAGGCAAACCTCCTGGTTGTCTCGGCATTCCCACCTCCTTTCTCACTTAGTGGTGATTTGGGGACCTTAGCTGGTGGTCTGGGCTGTTTCCCTCTTGACGATGGAGCTTATCCCCCACCGTCTGACTGGTTGCTTTCCTCTGGGTATTCAGAGTTTGACTCGATTTGGTACCGCTCTCGCAGCCCGCACCGAATCAGTGCTTTACCCCCCAGATTTTTCCGCAACCGCTGTGCCTCAACACATTTCGGGGAGAACCAGCTAGCTCCGGGTTCGATTGGCATTTCACCCCTAACCACACCTCATCCGCCGATTTTTCAACATCGGTCGGTTCGGACCTTCACTTGGTTTTACCCAAGCTTCATCCTGGACATGGTTAGATCACCCGGGTTCGGGTCTAAAAACAATGACGACTTCGCCCTCTTCAGACTCGCTTTCGCTTGGGCTTCGACATTTTCTGTCTTAACCTGCCATTGCCTTTAACTCGCCGGCTCATGCTTCAACAGGCACGCGGTCATCCGTTGAATCGGACTCCCACTGCTTGTAAGCTGACGGTTTCAGGTTCTGTTTCACTCCCCTTCCGGGGTTCTTTTCACCTTTCCCTCACGGTACTGTTTCTCTATCGGTCACACAGGAGTATTTAGCCTTACCTCGTGGTCGAGGCGGATTCACACGGACTTTCACGGGCTCCGTGCTACTCGGGATTCAGCTAGGCTTTTTGAGTTTTCGACTACAGGACTTTCACCTTCTTTGGTGCAGGTTTCATCTGCTTTGTCTAACTCTCTGAGTCCACTGTCGCTGTCCCACTACCCCAACAGGTAAACCTGTTGGTTTAGGCTGTTTCCCTTTCGCTCACCACTACTCGGGAAATCGCTTTTGCTTTCTTTTCCTCGGGCTACTAAGATGTTTCAGTTCGCCCGGTTCGCTCATACCCACCTATTTGATTCAGTGGGCTGTTTTTGGGTTGCCCCATTCGGACACCTCCGGCTCATCGCTCGCTTCCAGCTCCCCGGAGTTTATCGTCGGTCGCCACGTCCTTCTTCGCCTCTGTGTGCCAAGGTTTCCACCGTCAGCCCTTTCTATCTTGACCACTTGATTCTCTTTTGTTTGTGATTAGTTCTTCTGCTGAATGGGTCAGTTTCCTTTCCCTCAAATCAGAAGTTCTAACTACGAACTACTGCCAGTTTTGTTTCTCTGCAATTTTCAAGGTTCTGTCTGGACTTGCTAGTCCAGCATTCTTGCTGATTTGGCTCACGCAAGGTGCTGAATTGTCCGTTTTTTTAAACCTGAGTTTAAGAGTTTGAAAGCTTCTGTCTAATTCATTGTTCTCGCACGACCTGGGATGACTTCTGAGGGTGCTAGATTTTGTTGGGATGTTCGCACTCTACCCAGAAGTAGGTCTCCCTAAAAGGAGGTGATCCAGCCACACCTTCCGGTACGGCTACCTTGTTACGACTTCACCCCAGTCATCAGCCCTGCCTTCGGCACCCTCCTCTCCTAAGAGTTAGAGTAATGACTTCGGGCGTGGCTCACTTCCATGGTGTGACGGGCGGTGTGTACAAGGCCCGGGAACGGATTCACCGCAGTATGCTGACCTGCGATTACTAGCGATTCCTCCTTCATGCAGGCGAGTTGCAGCCTGCAATCTGAACTGTGCCAAGGTTTCTGAGATTCGCTCGCCCTCGCGGGTTGGCTGCTCTCTGTCCTTCGCATTGTAGTACGTGTGTCGCCCAGGACGTAAGGGCCATGCTGACTTGACGTCATCCTCACCTTCCTCCGGTTTGTCACCGGCAGTCTCGCTAGAGTTCCCAACTTAATGATGGCAACTAACGACGAGGGTTGCGCTCGTTGCGGGACTTAACCCAACATCTCACGACACGAGCTGACGACAGCCATGCAGCACCTGTCTTCTGGTTCCCTAAGGCACTCTCAACTTTCATCAAGATTCCAGAGATGTCAAGTCCTGGTAAGGTTCTTCGCGTTGCATCGAATTAAACCACATACTCCACCGCTTGTGCGGGCCCCCGTCAATTCCTTTGAGTTTCACACTTGCGTGCGTACTCCCCAGGCGGGAAACTTAACGCGTTTGCTCCGGCACTGCCCGGGTCGATACAGGCAACACCTAGTTTCCATCGTTTACCGCTAGGACTACTGGGGTATCTAATCCCATTCGCTCCCCTAGCTTTCGTCCCTCAGTGTCAGTTATAGCCCAGCAGAGCGCTTTCGCCACCGGTGTTCTTCCTGATCTCTACGCATTTCACCGCTACACCAGGAATTCCCTCTGCCCCTACTATACTCTAGCTCCCCAGTTTCCACTGCCTTTACGAAGTTAAGCCTCGCTCTTTAACAGCAGACTTGAGGGGCTACCTACGGACTCTTTACGCCCAATCATTCCGGATAACGCTTGCATCCTCCGTATTACCGCGGCTGCTGGCACGGAGTTAGCCGATGCTTATTCCTCAGGTACCGTCACTTTCTTCTTCCCTGAGAAAAGGGGTTGACAATCCAAGAACCTTCCTCCCCCACGCGGTCTTGCTCCGTCAGGCTTTCGCCCATTGCGGAAAATTCCCCACTGCTGCCTCCCGTAGGAGTCTGGGCCGTGTCTCAGTCCCAGTGTGGCTGATCATCCTCTCAGACCAGCTACTGATCGTCGCCTTGGTAAGCCTTTACCTTACCAACTAGCTAATCAGACGCAAGCCCCTCTCTAGGCGATAAATCTTTTACCTTTCGGCTCATCCGGGTTTAGCAGTCGTTTCCAACTGTTGTCCCCGTCCTAGAGGCAGGTTCTTACGTGTTACTCACCCGTCCGCCACTAAATCCCGAAGGATTCCGTTCGACTTGCATGTGTTAAGCAGACCGCCAGCGTTCATCCTGAGCCAGGATCAAACTCTCCATTTTGAAGAATCTGTTGTTTTTGGCTCCAAAACTTGTTTCTCAAAGTTTTGGAATTCTTTGCTTAATTTCAGAGTTTGTGTTAAACTCCTTGACTAAGACTGAATTCCTATGACGAGAAAAAATGTGTCAACTTGGCTTTCAAACTCTTAAGTTGTCCAGGTTCGGCGTGTCTTTTGTTTTTCGACACTCTTATCAATCTATCAGCTAGTTCTGGATTTGTCAACCCTTTTGCCAAAATATTTTTGATTTGCCTCTATGTATAGGTTTGGGGGCTTTCTCTGGCTGGCAAGGATGCACTTAATTGTAGGAAAACTCAGGATAGATTAGATTTAACTGTCGAATCAGCTTCCCTGTCGTTACTCTTCAGACTAGGATGGCTTGTTGGTGTTGCCTATCTTGAACACAATAGATTAGGAGTGGGATAACAGCCCGACGGTTAAAATCAATTCAGTCCCGTTTTGAGGAGTGGTAATAGATGAAGCTCAAAGAGTTACTGGCAAAAGTTGGGATACCGATGCCGTACCCATCCCACCCCGCTTTAGAGAAAGAAGTTAAGGGGTTAACAACGAACTCCATCGCTTGTCAACCCGGAGATTTATTCTTGGGAATGCCGGGAACCCGTGTGGACGGGGGAGAATTCTGGCCGAATGCGATCGCCTCTGGCGCAGTAGCCGCCTTCATCTCCCAAACCGCCGCCGACAAAACCCAAGACCGCATCGCAGCCGAACAACCCTGCATTATTTCCAGCAACGACATGACCCAAACCTGCGCCCAAATTGCGGGGGCGTTTTATGATCATCCGGCGGAAAAATTGCAATTGGTGGGGGTGACGGGAACCAATGGAAAAACCACAACCACCCATTTAATTGAATTCCTCCTCAGCAACACCGACCATCCTACGGCTTTACTCGGAACCCTTTACGCCCGTTGGCCCGGATTTCAAGAAACGGCCGTTCATACGACTCCCTTTTCGGTTGAATTACAACGACAACTGGCCGATGCTGTGGCGGCCGGATGTGAATTTGGGGCGATGGAAGTTAGTTCCCATGCGTTAGACCAGGGACGGGTTCTGGGTTGTCCGTTTCAAGTGGCGGTGTTTACGAATTTGACTCAAGATCATTTGGACTATCACCCGACGATGGAGGATTATTTCGCAGCCAAAGCATTATTATTTAGCCCCGATTATCTCAAGGGTCGAGCTATTATTAATGCCGATGATCCCTTCGGTCAACGGTTAATTACCCAGTTAGCAGATCGGGCTTGGAGTTATAGCACCCATGACTCAACGGCTGATTTATGGGCGGATCAATTGGGTTATGAACCGACAGGAGTTAAAGGCGTTCTCCATACCCCCCAAGGAGAGGCGGAGTTTTATTTACCTTTAGTGGGTCAATATAATTTATCGAATCTGTTGGCAGCTTTGGGGGCGGGGTTAAGTTTGGGGTTAGATTTAACTACCCTGGTCGAAAAAATTGCGGAGTTTCCGGGTGTTCCCGGTCGCATGGAACGGGTGCAAATTAGCCCGAATCAAGATATTAGTGTAATTGTAGATTATGCTCATACCCCCGATAGTTTAGAGAATTTATTGAAGGCGTCTCGTCCGTTTATTCGGGGTCGGATGATTTGTGTGTTTGGGTGTGGGGGCGATCGCGATCGCACTAAACGCCCAAAAATGGGGAAAATTGCCGCAGAATTAGCGGATGTTGCCGTTGTCACGTCAGATAATCCCCGAACTGAAGATCCTGAAGGAATTTTGCAGGATATTTTAGTAGGAATTCCTAACACAATACAGCCGATTGTGATTGCGGATCGGGCTGAGGCAATTCACAGGGCAATTTTGGATGCTCAACCCGGAGATGGAGTTTTAATTGCGGGAAAAGGTCACGAAGATTATCAAATTTTGGGGACAGAAAAAATCCATTTTGATGATCGAGAACAAGCGCGGGATGCCTTAGCAGAAAGAATCCAATAAATAGCATGATTTAGATCAAGAAACGGTCTATTTTAGAGGGTTGAGATTGGAGAGAGAGTGAAATCTTTCTCTCAACTCTCAATCTTTTTTTAAGCATTTTACTAAAATTTTACAAAAAATCTCAATAAAGTGTTGAAACTTTAACATAAAACTTGATAGCATAACAAAAGAACTATTGAAAACCAGAGTTCTACTGATAGATAAAACTTTCCATTTCCAATTTTGGTTAATGGATTAGCTCAATTTAACCAGAGATTGTAATTTTTTTGATTCAAAGCGCTACCATCCCTGATAGAAAAGAGAGAGTCTAATGGAAATATTATTAGCTTATTACACAGTTGGAGCTTTGGCTTCATTTTCTGTATGCTTGAAAGCCTTTGTAGAAGATTCAACAACTCCGTTAACGGATCAAACTTCCTGGGGTGTTTTAGCATTTACAACGGTTTTTTGGCCTATTACAATTCCGATTTCTTGGTTAGAATTGGTCACGAAACCAGAGACAACCATTGTACAACCGAATTTCCACCTCCACCCGGTTCCAGCATTACCAAAAAGGGTGAATTCCAGTCAACCTCGATGCTTACCCCTGGGTTATTTACTTCGACAAGCTGGGTTAGTAACGGAATTTCAAATTAAAGTCGCTTTACAAGTCCAAAAAATGTCTCTCAATCATCTGCGTCTGGGAGATATTTTAGTCGCTCAAGGCTGGATTGAGCCAGAAACAATTGACTTTTTTGCTGAACATTTACCCAACCTTTATCAGCATCCCCACAAGAAACCATTAGCCGAATATTTAAAGATAGCTAAACTTTTAGATGATCAACAAATTAATCAGATTCTAATCGAACAAGCACAAACCGATCTTGAATTTGGTGAATTAGCGGTACAGAAGGGATGGGTAAAACAAGATACGATTAATTTAATCTTACATTATCTTGAAGGTCAATCTCAACGGGTATTAAGCTGTTAAGTATTCTCATCCCTAAAGGGAGGATTACAGAAGGGATTAAGATTGTATCCAGGCTTGTTTAAAGATATAAATAGAGAGAATTACTAAGAAAATTCTAAACATCAAACTAACGGTTTGATCGGATAATTTAGGTAGAAATCGGGTGCTAATTTGCGCTCCTAATAATCCACCTACTCCTAAAATAATCCCTTGACTCCATAATACATTCCCTTGTATTGCGTGTCCAGCACAAGCAGAAATAGCTGTAATTACAATCACTCCTAAACTAATTTGAATCGCAATTTTAATCGTTTCTCCTAATAAAAGAATTTGCAAAGGAACCATAATAATTCCACCGCCCACGCCAAATAATCCGGCTAAAATTCCCGCAGTCCCTCCCGTTAAAATTCGAGCAAATACCGGATTAAAGAGGATATTTTGATTGGGAAAAATAGTAGATTCAGAAACTTGCTGTTCTTCTTGTTGTTTTTTTCGGGTTGTTATTTGTTTACGCAGTTCTACTAAATAAACATTCAATAATAATAGACACCCAAATAAAAATAATAACAAACGAGAAGAAAATAATTCTGCCAAAAATACCCCAATTTGTGCGGTTAATATAGCCGGAAATCCAATACCAATGACTTGATTTAAACGCAGATATCCCATGCGCCAATTTTGAATACTACCCGAAATAGCAGTAATTACAATTGATAAACTACTGGTCGCAACGGCTTCCACTGGTGTATATCCTAATGCAACTAATAACGGCACTAAAACCGTTCCTCCCCCAATTCCTAAAAATCCGGCTAAAATACCAGCAATTAGTCCCGCCACCGTCAAAATAATCAATTCAAATGAGGTCATATTGATTCCAATTCTAGTGGAGCCAGAAACCAGGTTTCTATCAAGCCTTTATTAATTATAATTAATCTTTGTACAGAAACTCGGTTTCTGGGATGGGTAAAATCGATTTAGAAATCATCCCATGAACTCCTTTCTGAGGACGATTAACCACTTGAGTAATCCTAAAATTAGCGGCTAAAGAACATAAAACATAAGCCTCCTCCGCCTTTAATCCCCAAAATTGTTCTAAAACATGAATCATCTGTTTTAAAGCCGATTCAAACGCTAAATCTAACGTTTCTGCAAATCCCATTGTAATTATATCCGATGGAGTTTCTGCAAGGGGAGATGTTAACGATATATTTTTATGTAAAATCAGTTTAATTCTACCATTCATTGACGTTTCAATTGCTGTAACATTAACCTCTCCTTCTCCTTGTGCAGAATGTCCATCTCCAATCGAAAATAACGCACCCGGAACAAAAATAGGTAAGAATAAACGAGAACCTGCTTGTAATTCGGGGTTATCCAAATTTCCGCCATAAATCCCTGGTGGAATTGAAGATTGTTGTGTTTCTGAAGTAGCAACTCCTAGAATTCCAAAAAACGGTTTTAAGGGAATTTTTATCCCACTATTTGGAGGGAATTCGGCAATATTTTCCTCTAAATTTAAGGGAATAAACCGTAACCGAGGTTCAGAAAATTGTTGGGGTAAAGCGCCCCAACCTGTGCGAATTGCATTAAATCCCATTGCTAAACGGGGAGAAATTTCCTCTAATTGAATTTCTAAAACATCTCCCGGTTGTGCTTCTCGGATATAAATTGGCCCCGTTAATAGATGGGAACCTGGCCCTACAATTCGTTCTGGGGGTAAATGCTGACAAATTTCTACTAATTCGGAGGTGAGAAAGGCTGCTGGTGCGTCCTGATAAATTTTGAACCCTGTATAAGTTTCGACTTCAATGGAATCTCCAGAGTTGATGACTAAAGCTGGAGGTAAATTGCAGGAGAATCCCCCTAAATGAACCGTTGTACAAGTTGCTTTGAGTGTATGATGATTCATGGGATTGAAAGGTCGGTTGATCTTTAATTAAAACATGAATTTAAACGGATTAAAGCAATTTGACGGATTCAGTCATTTTTTTTGGAATTTATATAATTAGATAAATTTATTTTAATTTGTTGTAAATTTACAAAGCAGAAAAGAGGGTAAAAACCATGAATATTATTCTAGGAATAATACAATTTTTCAACAAAATTTTTACTCAGCCCATTAGATTAGGGGAAATTACGATTTCAGTTAATTTGATTTTTACCATCATTATTTCCTTATTCGCTGTTATTTTAATTGCTAGGTTTTTTACTAATTGGTTACGGGATAAATTATTGGTCAAATGGGGATTTGATGAAGGTAGCCGAGATGCGATCGCTACAATTTGTTATTATTTTGCCATTGCTTTAGGGTTTATTATTGTTCCTCAAGCCTGTGGTTTAGATATTCGGTCTTTAAGCTTTTTAGCTGGAGGTTTAGGGATTGGGATCGGTTTAGGTTTTCAGGGATTAGTTCAAAATTTTGTAAGCGGATTAATTCTCTTGATTGAACGTCCTGTTAAAGTAGGAGATTATATTGAAATTGAGGATTTAGAAGGAACAATTCGGAAAATATCAATTCGCGCTACAACTATTTTAACCAATGATGGGATCTCTATTATTGTACCCAATCTAAGTTTAGTCAGTGGAAATATTATCAACTGGAGTTATGGAAATGTTAATAGTCGAATTCATATTCAAGTTCCTGTTTCCTACGGGAGTGATCCAGTTTTAGTTACCGAAGTTTTATTAGCTGTTGCTCGTCGAGAATCGAGAGTTTTGTCCTATCCCGCGCCTCAAGTTTGGTTAAGGAATTTTGGAGATAGTGCGATTAATTTTGAGCTTTTAGTCTGGATTGATCAACCCAAAGCTAGACTTCCGATCCAAAGTTCATTAAATTATATTATTGAAAATGAGCTTAAAAAAAACAATATTATTATTCCCCTCCCTCAGAGAGATTTATGGATTAAAAACCCTGAAGACTTAAGAACAATTTTTAACCCTTATCCCGTTACTGTTCCTGCTCCTCCTCAAGCTCAATTTTCTGCTATTCAAACTGTTGAAGAATCTGAGGGTTTAGAGCTAGAACCGACAAATCATATATCCCTACGAGATTTATTAAGAAAAGTCGTTTATTTTGAACAGTTTACAGACTTAGAATTATTAGGATTAATTGAACAAGGGTATCGAGAAACCATCCCCCCAGGAGAATTTATTTTTCATGAAGGAGATCCAGGGGATGCGTTTCATATTATTCTTTCTGGTTCTGTGGAAATTATCTCAGAGAAAGTCAACAAACATATTCGTAATTTAAACGCCGGAGACTTTTTTGGAGAACTTTCCTTAATTATGGGAATTCCCCGCACGGCTGCTGTCCGAACCTTAGAAACAACGATTTTATTTGTGGTAGACCGAAATGTATTTCATCATTTTTTATCCAGTTATCCTCAATTAGCCGATCAAATAGCTGAAAAATTAGTTGAACGAAAAGAAGAACTTTTTCAACGTCAGCAACTATTACGAGAAATGGGAATTTTAGGCGAGGAAGAAGATTTAGATATTAATCCCCTTCTCTGGATACGAAAACGCATGAAATCACTCTTTGGAATTTAAAATTAACACTTAAAATTTCCATAATAATTTGCTTAAATGCTTCTAGGCGATCGCTATTTCACCCAACAACAAATATTCTCAAATGAGTTGATTTGTTTTTGGAGTGCGATCGCAAATAATCTCTCTGAACTCAACAACGAAGTTAACTATTTTTGCTTGCCCAATCTCGAATAGAAACAGATAACCTCAACGGACGCATCGGCTTTGCATAACGGTGAAGTTATACGGCAGTTTGGAAAGATTAAAGCAGTTCTTCCCTGGCAAGTTCTTCCATCAACGGCTTTAGATCGAGATACATTGTACGATACGGATTGGCAGGTGGAAGAGATTCAGTTGGATCAGCAAACTCAAACCCTAACTTTTCATAGAAGCCAGATGCATCATAAGCTGGGTCAACATCGAAATCGTAAAGCGCATCTACAGTGATAAATCTTACTCCGATCGCAGGAACTACCTGAGTAATCACATAATCGATCGCCCATTCCATCAACCTTACTCCAAGCCCTTTCGTGCGACGATCAACGGCAAGTAGTCCAATCTTGACGGCTGGGAAAGTACGATATTTCACACCTTCTTGAATTAGTAGTGCATCCTCAACCTCTAACTTATCTGCTAGAAGTGTAATGTAGCCAGCCAGAGCATCTTCAACTCTGACGAGCCAACATTGACAAAGATAGGCATCAGCTTCTCGTTGAATTCGACTCTGTTTCCAATAGGTAACAAATTCTCCCCTGACACAGCGAAACCCCTGACCGAGTTGCCGAAGTTCAGGGGTTAGAGGCTCAATATTGACTTGGGAAAAATCAACTCCATCAAATTTACCAGAACTAGCCATTTTTCTGTGCTTTGCGACGATGTGCAGCAATACGCTTTGCAAGAGCAAGCACGCGATCATTAACAACTGACTCGCCAGCGTCGATCGCTTCTAGTAGTTTCTTAGCGGCAATACCTGAAACAGGCTTAGATTGGGTATGGAGAGGATATTTCATGTCAGGGTGTACAATCTCTATATATTCATCATAGCAAGTAAAAAGGCGCGATCGGACTTTAAATAGCTATGCGTATCTCATTTTGATAGATCTGATCGCCGCGTTGAGCAAATTCTTCTTTACTATAGCGAGGCTGACGGATTGCCATGATTGTGATATCTCTTTAAACCGCTACTTCTTTAGACATTGTAATCGACAAATAAACAAGTTCAAGTTGTTGTATATGTTCAAACAAAAATAAGGTGCGTTACATTTCATTAACACACCCTACAGGATCGGCGATTGCGCTTAAACGGAGCGATCGGATCGGCATAACCGCACAAGTATCAGGGGCGGAGATTCAAAGTATTCAGTTGAGAGGATCATTCGATCATCGCCCTGCATGGCATCGTTAGACTAAAGTATTACTTGTTTTTGATATAGCGATCATTTTAGTATCTCCAGTATCTTTATCACGCAAAGTACAATAAAAACCAATACCTCTAACGGTGATGGTATGACACTCCATCATACTTTCAAGTCTCGACATATCACTCCATAGTTGTGGATGATTTATATTATTAAATTCAGTATGACCTTTTTTAGTATAAGGATTTAACTCGTGCAACCAATTGTGCAGCTTTTTATAAATACTGATTAGATCGTCATATGTTAGGCATTTGGCAGGAATACCTTCTATCACTACATTTACATTATGTTGATTTTTCTCCTCTTCACTAGCCTGCCTGATAATCGAAGGATTTTGTAAAGCATTAAGCCCTTTCTTTTTTAAGGTTCTGAAAATCTTTTCCGCATTATACTGACCTTCTGCCTCTTTCGGAACTGATTTAAGACTATTATCAACTGCTAACAAGCATGAAAATGCGATAGCTTCAATTATCTTTCGTCCATGAAATGCAACAATTTCTGACAAATAAAAGTTTTCTTCGCCCAATGATTTAATCTTATCGATTGCATCTAGTCTTTTCCTGACAATAGCCATCAAATCAATATATGTATCTGGAATATTCTCCATGCTGCCATCCTAGTCTAAAGGTTGAATTGAGCGGTAGATATACTTTCGCTCTCAACCAAAATATCATAACTTTGTCCGCTCCAATGATTTGTTATGCCCCGATCGCTTCTCAATTTCTTAACTTTGGCGATCGCTTCAACAATAATCTTCTCAAGTTTGCGATTTTGCGATCGCTATTTAAAAAGTTTTTAAAATTTCTGCGGCTGTCAATTTTAGGTTAGGGAAAGTAGTCGAAACAACTATCTGATTGCCTCGTAATTGCTGAATTTCATACTCTCCATTTGCTAATGTGCAGATAGAGAGCGTAGGTTGTTTGGACTTCCCAATATGTCGAACACCTCCCAATCCAGCGTAGTCGGCAATCCAATATTCGGGAATGCCCAGAGTCGCGTAGTCTTCAACTTTACGCGCATAATCATTTTGCCAGTTGCTACTCACAACTTCCGCTACAAATTTAATTGAACTGCCTAATGTCAGAATTGACTGCTCATTCCAAATTGGTTCTTTAGTAAGCTCATGGCGATCAATAACTATCACATCAGGTCGAAATGCAGTCATTCCAATGTTAGAAGGGCGAATAAGTCCTCGCTGAAGCACAAACCAAGGTAATCCCATTTGGTCAATCTGGACGCATACCTTTGTGGTAATAAAAGCTGCAACTTCTTCATGCAAGCCTGTTGGTTCCAAGTCAAATATATCTCCATCAATAAGTTCATAACGGTTATCGTCACGATAACGCACGAGAAACTCGTCAAAGCTGAGTGCTTTCTGTTGAATTGGTCGGTCGGTTGCGATTGCCATATATCAACTTAGCCCAATTAATACATTCATTATATCGAAATATATAATGTTTTCATGTCGTGTTACCAGAGATTGCCTCAACAATCATATTCTCAAGTTTGCGATTTGGCGATCGCTATTTCACCCAACAACAAATATTCTCAAATGAGTTGATTTGTTTTTGGAGTGCGATCGCCAATAATCTCTCCCAACTTATCAACGAAGTTAACTATTTCGGGTTGCTTAATCTTTGCTGAAATAGATAACCTAAAGTTGATGAATGACCAAAAGAATTATTTCCGCAAAAATGATGGAAATACCAAATGAAATTAATGGGAGGTTGTGGAATTTTGGGCTGTATCTCAGTCCTAAAAATCCAAATTATTCGGCCAGAGATTCCGTTCCTGTAACCATTGCTTATTAAACAATTTAGATTGATAACGAGCGCCCCCATCACATAATACCGTCACAATGGTATGACCCGGCCCCATTTCTTTAGCTAAAGCCACAGCCGCCGCCACATTAATTCCTACAGAACCTCCCATAAATAACCCATCTTTTCTTAATAGTTGATAAATCACTCGTAACGCTTGATCATCATCAATGGCAATGGCATCATCAATGGGAACACCTTGCATATTAGCCGTAATTCGACTATTTCCAATACCTTCAGTAATTGAATTGCCTTGAGGCGTAATTTCTCCCGTTTTCACATAACTATATAACCCACTTCCCATCGGGTCAGCAACAACAGTTTTAATCTGAGGATTTTTCTCTTTTAAAAATAGGGAAACTCCGGCAAAGGTTCCTCCAGTTCCCGTTGCAGTAACCCAAGCATCCACTTTTCCATCGGTTTGTTGCCAAATTTCTGGCCCGGTTGTTTCATAATGGGCTAAACGATTGGCTAAATTATCAAACTGATTCGCCCAAACTGCATTTTCCATTTCTGAGGCCAAACGTCCTGATAATCTAACATAATTATTTGGATCTTTATAAGGAACAGCCGGGACTGGACGAACTTCTGCCCCTAATGTTCTTAAAGCTTCCATTTTCTCAGGAGATTGAGTTTCAGGAATAATAATTAAACATTTGTAGCCTTTAGCATTACAAATATGGGCTAATCCGATTCCGGTATTGCCTGCGGTTCCCTCTACAACGGTTCCACCGGGTTTCAGTAATCCTTTTTCTTCTGCATCTTTAATAATATATAAAGCCGCGCGATCTTTAACAGACCCCCCCGGATTTAGAAATTCTGCTTTCCCTAAAATTTCACATCCGGTTTCATCGCTGAAACTGTTTAATCGAATTAAAGGGGTATTCCCAATGGTGCCAACAAAACCGTTTTTAATGTCCATGAACGATGTCCTAGTTAAAATTTTGCAGTGGGTTTCTTTCATTTTAGAGATTAACTGGACTAACGCAAAAACCCGATTTCTGATTCTTGCCTTCAGAAACCGGGTTTTTTTCCTCAAGATGGGTTTATTTATTCGGTTGAGGAGTCAAACGTAAATAAGGTTTGACTTCTTGATACCCTTTGGGGAACTTCTGTTTCAAGACTTCTGGGTCTTTGAGGGAAGGAACAATCACACAATCTTCTCCATCTTTCCAGTCGGCCGGAGTAGCGACGCTGTAGTGGTCAGTCAGTTGCAGAGAATCAATTACCCGCAGAATTTCATCAAAGTTGCGTCCGGTGCTCGGAGGATAGGTTAAGCTCAGACGCAGTTTTTTGTTGGGGTCAATAATAAAAACAGTCCGCACCGTCACCGCAGCATTGGCATTGGGATGAATCATGTCGTACAATTCGGACACTTTGCGATCGCCATCCGCCAAAACGGGATAATTAACCACAGTATTTTGAGTTTCGTTAATATCTTGAATCCAACCTTTATGGGATTCGGCATCATCCACACTCAGAGCAATCACTTTAACGTTGCGTTTGTCAAATTCGGGTTTTAATTTAGCAACGGTTCCCAATTCCGTTGTACAAACGGGAGTATAGTCGGCCGGATGAGAAAATAACACCACCCAGCTATCCCCAGCCCAATCATAAAAGCTGATGTCACCTTCGGAGGACGCTTGAGTAAAGTTAGGTACGGTATCCCCAAGTCGAAGTGTCATAGTTAATATCCTGTAAGTTCAATTAAAACTTGTGTTGTTATTATACCCCAGTTTTCCCATCGGATTCAAGCAGTTTGTACAGAAAGGGATTGAAGCTCCAGAAAATCGAATTTTAGTCGGTAGCCAGGATATCGTAGTATTGAAATATGTCTTTTTATTGGGTCGTAATTCCTCCCGACACCAACGCTTTGATGAAAGGATCTTCTGCGTGACCGAGTAGGATATCACAGGGTTCGTCAAATTTAGAATCTTCAATGGGAATAAGTGATAAATTGTAGCTACCAGAAATCTTGAGTAAGTCCAATTTGAAAAGGTTGTAGGAGTGTTCTTGGGCTATCAATAAAATGTCTTCAAAAGAGTTGCCAAATCTACGGATATGCTTTGGCACATATTCCGCGATAATCAGTGGTCGATGCCTGTCAATCAATTTAGAAATCCCTTTCAGCACACCTACTTCTCCCCCCTCCACATCAATTTTAATCAGACGAGGTGCTGTCTCTTGTAAAAGAGTATCGCCAACCTTGACATCGACTTTTACTTCATAGCATTTGTTATCTTTGTATTGAGTATTAGGAAAAGATGCAAGACTTCCTTCCCCAGAGTTAATATAGGGTACATAAAGGGTAAGCTGCGCGTCGGTTTCACCGAGACCTACTGGATAAACTTTGATATTCTCAATTTGATTGATCTCAATGTTGTAGTTAAGATGCTTTCTTGCTTCAGGGTTAGGCTCAAAGGAATAGACAATACCTTCGGTTCCAATAATATGTCTTGCAGCGAGAGCAAACATACCAATATTAGCACCAACATCAATAACTTCGTCTCCCTTCTTCAGGACTTGTTCAAGAAGTTTTTGAGTTGGGAGGTCGTACCAGCGACCCAGAAAAAATGTGTAGCGATCAGACCACTGAGATATATCCAACTCCATCCAAAAGTTATTTAGCTTGCCTTTAATTCTTCGCTTTCTGGTATTCTGCCAAAACCAGTTTCTCTTGTAACTACCGACAAAAATATTGTATATCTTTCCCCATCCCTCCACCTCTCTAAAAATTAAGGGACGGAAAGTAAAAATGATCGCTTCTTGAAACAAAGTTTTGATAAAAGACATTGGCTTAGTTCTCCCTAACCCATTTGTATATGCTATTTTAATATAACAGATGAGATGGCAACAATAACAAATTTAATATACAAACGATTCCTGCACAGGTTCGGTGGCAGGTAAAGCAAAGGCAGTCCTTGTTAATGGACTACCTTCTGAAATCGGGTAAACTCGTATTACAGTAAATAAAAATAGAGTCTTGGGAACAAATACAAGAGTGGATATTGTAATTGGTCGGGGCAAGGCTGCCCGCAGAGCTTATGGCATTGACGAAATTGCGTTAGTCCCTGGACAGCGCACCCTTGATCCAAGTTTGGCAGATACAACGTGGACAATTGGTGGTATTCAACGAGAAATTCCGATTATTGCTAGTGCCATGGATGGGGTGGTCGATGTTCGCATGGCTGTAGAATTATCTAAATTGGGGGCATTGGGAGTATTGAACCTGGAAGGGATTCAAACCCGCTACGAAGACCCCGAACCGATTTTGGATCGGATCACTTCAGTCGGGAAGGATGAGTTTGTCACCTTGATGCAAGAATTGTATGCAGAACCGATTAAACCCGAACTCATTATCCAACGAATTCAGGAAATCAAAAGCGGTGGCGGGATTGCGGCGGTAAGTGCTACACCAGTTGGAGCCGCTAAATATGGAATGGTTGTGGCTGAAGCCGGAGCCGATTTATTTTTTGTTCAAGCCACGGTGGTATCAACGACATTCCTATCGCCGGAGTCCGTTATTCCTCTGGATTTAGCTCAATTTTGCCAAGAAATGCCGATTCCGGTGATTTTGGGCAACTGTGTCACTTATGATATCACCCTAGATTTGCTCAAAGCGGGTGCTGCGGGAATTTTAGTTGGGATTGGCCCCGGTGCGGCCTGTACCTCACGGGGGGTTTTAGGAGTTGGAGTTCCCCAAGCAACGGCCGTAGCCGACTGTGCCGCAGCGCGAAATGATTACTATCAAGAAACCGGGCGTTATGTCCCCATTATTGCCGATGGCGGATTAATTACCGGAGGAGATATTTGTAAATGTATCGCTTGTGGGGCCGATGGGGTGATGATTGGTTCTCCGTTTGCTCGCGCGAAAGAAGCTCCAGGACGGGGTTATCATTGGGGAATGGCAACCCCTAGCCCGGTGTTACCGCGTGGAACTCGGATTCGGGTAGGGACAACGGGAACCTTAGAACAAATCCTGCGTGGCCCGGCTCAATTGGATGACGGGACTCATAATTTATTGGGGGCGTTAAAAACCAGTATGGGAACCCTTGGGGCGCAAACAATTCCAGAAATGCAGCAGGTGGAAGTTGTGATTGCACCTTCGCTGTTGACCGAAGGAAAAGTCTATCAAAAAGCCCAACAGTTAGGGATGGGTAAGTAAATTTACGGAGGTTGAGTTTAAAAATTCTTGACAAAACTTGTTAAATCGTCGTAAAAGTTACGACTCAACCTGGAATTCTCTGAAATAAAATGGCACAATAGAAGAAGCGGAGACGTATGTTTCCGTTCACTCCTCACACCACACTCCGCCTGGACTTTTGTTCGGGCGGTTTCTTAATTTTAGGGACTAGAACCGACCTGCTTAAATTCGCTTGCTCCTAGGATAAGGATAACTGCTCATTTGTGCAAGTCGGCGGGGAAAAATTTTTTTGAGCAGGGTTGTAGGCTGTCGAGCCTGTCCTCATGGAAATAGGGAATGAATGACGACGCCCCACAAAACCAACAAAAACACAAAGTTTATGGTAAAATCTGACTGGTTTTTTACCCCCCGACTGACTCAGAACAAACAGGCTAACATACAAAAGTAGGCTTGAGGAATTATTGCTTTGTCAAAAGCTTGCTCAAATTAAGGGTAGAATAAACAAAAAGCAAGCAAAAAACGAGAGAGAAATCACCTCTTCTCAGCCTTCGTCTGCTGTTAGACAGTCAGTGGATGTAAAATTAAAATTCTTGTGGACAAGATTGAGTGGAACCCGTTAAATCTAAGGTTAACACTGTGCCAATCTAATCTGTGACGCAAGGATCTCTGATCAGATACATTCGTGTCTGAGATGGGACTGTCAAATTTGATAGGGTCTGTTATATATAAGGATTTCTAGGGATGTCCAACGCCAAACCAGTTACTGATGCTAGTTTTAAGGAAGATGTGCTTGACAGCGAAATCTTAGTGTTAGTGGATTTTTGGGCGCCTTGGTGTGGGCCTTGTCGTATGGTTGCACCGGTTGTCGATGAAATTGCAGAACAATATGCTGGACAAGTAAAAGTAGTCAAGCTCAATACAGATGAAAATCCTGCTGTTGCTAGTCAGTTTGGCATTCGCAGCATTCCAACTTTGATGATTTTCCAAGGAGGTGTAAAAGTGGATATGGTTGTGGGAGCCGTTCCAAAAACGACTTTAGCATTTACTTTAGAAAAGTATCTGAAGGCCTGAACTAGCTAGTTGTAAAGTTTAATCATTGTTGCAGGGGTTGACAACTCAACTCAAAAACTGGCTTCAAAAAGAGTAGGTTTGAGTCAGTTGATAAAAGGAGTTTTCCATTCCCTCAAAATGATACTCGAACCTCAAGCTCATTATTCACGGGTGTTGCGCCTTGGAACCTTGGGTCTGAGGCGTTTTGTTGTAAGTGATAAAATCTTATGCACTCCTCTGACATTAGCCAAGCGGTAGATTCTCTACAAGCAGATATTATCCAGTTAGTGGATCAACTGCCGAATTTGAAGCATAAAAAGTGGATTTCACGAGCGCTTTCAAGTCTGGTTCACATGGCTGGAGAAGAATTTGAAACCCTCGACTGGAAAATTATTTCTGCTTCTTTATTAGACTTAGAACGGGGTTTTCAAATTTTTTATCCCTATCGCCATGTTCGCAAAATTTGTATTTTTGGTTCGGCTCGAATTTCTGCGGATACCCAAGAGTATCGCATGGCGGCAGATTTTGCCCAATGTGTCACCCAACAAGGATTTATGGTATTAACCGGGGGTGGAGGTGGGATTATGCAGGCGGGAAATGAGGGTGCGGGTCTGGATTTATCGTTTGGATTAAATATTCAGCTTCCCTTTGAACAATCTTCAAATCCTTATATTGAAGGGAATAAAAAAGCCATTATGTTTAAGTATTTTTTCACGCGCAAGTTGTTTTTTCTGCGTGAAAGTGATGCTTTAGCGATGTTTCCAGGAGGGTTTGGGACGTTAGATGAAACCTTTGAATGTTTAACGTTAATTCAAACGGGAAAATTTGGCCCGGCTCCGTTAATTTTAGTGGATCGTCCGGGGGGCGATTATTGGTACGATTTACACCAATTTATTGAAAAACAAATGCTGAATCGGGGATTGATTTCACCCGATGATCCGAGTTTTTATACGATTACTGATGATTTGTCTGTGGCTTGTGAAGCGATCGCTAATTTCTATCGAGTTTATCATTCGAGCCGCCATGTCAAAGATCAGTTTGTGATGCGGTTAAAATCGGAATTGTCTGATCAGCAAGTGGAACAACTGAATACAGAGTTTCACGATATGTTATCTAAGGGTAAAATAAAGAAAACTAAAGCATTTCCTGAAGAGATTGGCGGCGAAACAGATGAGTTACCTCGTCTAACCTTCCATTTTAATCAACGCCGCGTCGGACGATTATATCAAATGATTTATACCATTAATAGGATGGGAGCTACTTCCCCAGAGGCAGCACATCCAGAGCAGAAATAGGGTTTTTGTTGACTGTTGACTGAAACCCGAAACCCGAAACCCGAAACCCGAAATATGAATAATCTATTTCAATTTGAACAAGATTTTGTTGAATCTTTGCACTGTATTCCGATGGTTGTCAGGTATAAACTGGATACCTGTGGGGTTAAGTTAAAACTGGAACATTGGAATAAATTTAGTCAGGATGCTCGTCAACAGTTAGTGCAAAATTCGATCAGTACACCGGAAGAAATTATGGCTTATCGAAGTTTATTGTATGAATTAGCAGAACAATATACTGATATTCCTCTTAAGGATTTACCGATTGATGATTATCCTCCTTGGTTAGAAACAACCGGATTACCGAATGTGGTGCAGCAAAAAACCGAGGAAGTTGGTGTTAATATTACCTTAAAACAATGGCAAGATTTAACTCCATTACAACGATTTGCTTTACTAAAGTTAAGCCGTCCTAGTCATGAAAATAAAAATTTCTTACCCGCTTTAAGGGAATTTAAAATTTTAGAAAAGAGTCTCTAGCATTTTATGTTAAAATATTAACTGCTTCTATTCCCTATTTCAAGAAAATTTTCAACCGATTCAATTAACGTTCAGGGCGGTTTTTTATGGCACACAGTATCAAATCGACTATGCCCCCAATAGATTCTATTGTTGATGAGGATGAAGAAGAATCGAATTTAGATTATTTTTATGATGATCCGGGCACACCTCCAGGAACATTAGATGTTGAAGCGGATGATCCACCTCCTGAAATGGTTTTAATTGATTATAATGAGGCGATGGCGACTCGTTTAAAATTAACAAACCCGGAAGAATGCACGCCTTATTTAGATACTCATTCTGTCTCTTGGTTAGATATTTTAGGGTTAGGAAATCAAGACACTTGGGAGCGGATGGCGAAGGTGTTTAATTTACATCCGATTGCTTTAGAAGATGTGGTGAATGTTCCCCAACGTCCTAAAGTAGTGGAATATGATGATCAACTGGTAATTGTCGCCTGGATGGTAACACTCAAACCCGGTGACGATCCTCTACATAAAGAACAAGTTAGTATTATATTAGGAAAAAATTATCTGTTGACGGTACAAGAAGAACCCGAATATGATTGTTTACAACCTGTACGCGATCGCATTCGTTATAATCAAGGCCTCATTCGGAAACAAGGGGCTGATTATTTAGCTTATGCCATCTTAGATGCAATTATTGATGGATTTTTCCCAGTCTTAGAAGAATATGGAGATATGTTAGAAGACTTAGAAGATCAGGTTGTATTCAATCCTATTCCTAAAGACTTGGCTAAAATTTATAGTATTCGTCGAGATTTATTTACCCTGCGACGGGCAATTTGGGCGCAACGAGAAGCGATTAATGTATTAATTCGAGATGGAAGTGATGTGATTAGTCCCGAAGTTCGCGTTTACTTACGAGATTGTTATGATCATACGATTTTAGTTCGAGATATGGTCGAAACCTATCGAGAATTATCTTCCGATTTAATGGGAATTTATATGTCTTCTATTAGTAACAAAATGAATGAAATTATGAAATTGCTGACGGTGATTTCTACGATTTTTATTCCCCTAACCTTTGTGGCTGGGGTATACGGGATGAATTTTAATCCTGATACTTCCCCTTTAAATATGCCAGAACTCAATTGGTATTGGGGCTATCCGGTTTGTTTGGGACTGATGTTTATGATTGCTTTAGCCTTATTCTTTTTCTTTTGGCGACGAGGTTGGTTTAATAGCTTTGTCCAGCCTCAAAATGAAGATTCTTCTTCCTAAGTTAAAACCAACGTAGTAAGCCCTTTAGGGCTAAGATTGGTGTTAGTTATAGTGCGATCGCAATTCGGGAGCCAACGTAGTAAGCCCTTTAGGGCTAAGATTGGTGTTAGTGATAGTGCGATCGCAATTCGGGAGCAAATACAGTAAAATTAAAGAGCGATCGCTTCATAATGAATATCCCTCTTGTGTCACTTTCCGAGAGGTCGATCTCTTATTATGTATCCCTTAGTATTAGGATGGCAAAATGATTACTTCAGAACCTATTATTTTAAGTTTCAAAAATGTCACCTTAAGCAACGATCAATTTTATCAACTTTGCCAAGATAATGAAAATTGGCAACTAGAAAGAACAGCTAAAGGAGAATTAATAATTATGCCCCCCGTTGGTGGAGTCAGTGGTAATCGAGAATCAGATTTGAATGCTGATTTAGTAATTTGGAATCGTCAAACTCAACTCGGAAAAGTGTTTAGTTCTTCAACTATCTTTCGTTTACCGAATGGTGGCGATCGCTCTCCTGATGTGGCTTGGGTTGAGAAGGAACGTTGGGAATTACTAACAGCAGAAGAACAAGAAAAATTCCCCCCCTTATGTCCTGATTTTGTGATTGAATTACGCTCTCGTACTGACTCCCTAACCCAACTTCAAGCAAAAATGCAGGAATATCTTAACAGTGGTTTGCGTTTAGGTTGGTTAATTAATCCTCAAGCACAACAAGTAGAAATTTATCGTCCTCATCAAACCGTTGAAATTGTCCCATTACCCACAACTTTATCAGGGGAAAATGTATTACCAGAATTTATTTTAAACTTACCTCTATTTTAATTATTTTCTATTAACCTAAGTTTTTCCCCTAATTTATCATAGTTAGTCTAGAAGAACTACTTTTTAATAACCGTAAACCACTTAATGTTACCAATACCGTTGACCCTTCATGTCCAATTACCCCCATAGGCATATTAATAGAACCAAAAAAGTTAGAGATTAATAAGATTACAATAAATGAAAGAGCAAAGGCGATATTTTGTTGAATAATTCGATTAGCCCGACGACCCAGTTTAATCGCTTTTAATATCTTACCCAATTGATCCGTCATTAACACAATATCGGCTGTTTCTAGGGCTACATCATTTCCAGCACCCCCCATGGCTATGCCCACATCTGCTAAGGCTAAAGCGGGAGCATCATTAATCCCATCTCCTACCATTGCCACCCCTTGATAACGGGTTTTTAATTGTCGAACAATGGTTAATTTATCCTCTGGTAACAAATTAGCATAAACCAGATCAATATTCAACTGTTTTGCCACACTATCTGCGGTTCTTTGATGATCTCCGGTCAGCATCACGACCTGTTCAATACCAAATTTTTTCAAGTTTTTAATTAAGGTTTTCGCCTCTAAACGCACGGTATCCGCCACCGCAATTAAGCCTAAAGTTTGTTGATTTTTAGCGACCCAAACCACCGTTTTTCCATCGGTTTCTAAATGATCACTAATTTCGACTAACTCAGGATTAACTTCAATATCATGTTGATGAATCCACTCTAATTTTCCCACAAAAATCTGATCCTGATCAACTTTTCCGATAATTCCTTCTCCGATTTGAGTCGCGACATTAATAGCGGTAATTCGGGGAATATTTTTTTCCCGGGCAAATTCAGCGATCGCTTGTCCAATGGGATGTTCTGAAACCGACTCCACTGCTACGGCTAATTGCAATAATTCCGTTTCTAAAATCCCGGAAATCGGAATAATATCAACAATGGTTAATTTTCCCGTTGTTAAGGTTCCCGTTTTATCAAAAGCGATCGCTTTTATTCGGCCAATTTTTTCTAATTGCGCCCCATTTTTAAATAAAATTCCATGTCTTGCTCCAGTAGCTATTCCTGATAATAATGCGGGCATAATTGATGCCATCAACGCACAGGGAGAAGCAACAACTAAAAAGATTAAAGCCCGATAAATCGTGGTTTCCCAATCCCAACCCAGGAATAACGGGGGTAAAATTCCTAATGCTAGACCCATTATTATGATAACTTTAGCATAACCTCGTTCAAATTTTTCCATCCATTGTTGAGAGGGAGGGGCTTCGGTTTGGGCTTGTTCAACTAACTGAATCACCCGTTGAATTAAACTGCTTTCAGGTGGTTGATGAACCTTTAAATGTAATACTCCATTTCCATTTAATGTTCCCGCAAAAACTTCATCACCAATCGTTTTATCAACAGGAATCGATTCTCCTGTAATTGCTGATTGATTGATCGGACTATTCCCGGATAAAATAATCGCATCGGTGGGAATTCTTTCTCCCGGTTTCACTAAAATAATATCTCCAATTTTTAATTGATTGATCGGAAGTTTTTGCTCCTGTTGATTGTCAATGACTGTGGCGGTATCGGGTGTTAATCCCATTAATTTCTGAATATTGCGCTCCGTATGTCTCATCGCAATACTTTCTAAAGCACCACTGAAAGCAAAAATTAAGATTAAAATTCCCCCATCAATGATTAAAAAATAATCCTGTTTCCAAACTCCTAAAATAGCGGCTCCTAAAGCAGCTACAATCATTAATAAATCAACATCGAATTGTTTTTCTTTCAGGAGTGTTGTTAACCCCTGTTTCCCACTTTCATAACCACCAATGACATAAGCCATCGGTAAGACTAAAAAGGCTAATCCCAGCCAACCTATTTGTAAGCAAACCCAACCCATAAACACTAAAACAGCACAAACTATCGCTGCAATCATTTCAGAATAGTGCTGAAGAAATGTAAGCACAGAAATTGGGGAATTAGAACGTTGAGTCATTACAAGAGAAAAAAGAACGCTGTTTTTAGCATAAACCGTGACTAAGAATTTTGAATTTTAGATTTGGGATGAGTTGAGTATTCACCTTTGTTTGAGGAGGAGTATTTGAAGAACATCTGGTGTTGACAGCAACCTCCCAAAACCTGTCTCTGAGGATCTAGGGTAAAACCCTCTTCCCAAAAATTTTGAAAACGATTATCATTATACTTAGGCTCAGTCCCATCCCAATTCGGTTGCTTCGGGAAGTGTGCTGGGCTAACTCGGTGTAAAACGGTATTGAGGACATCAATATGAGATTGTGGATTTATACCCCTATGGTGACATTGTTATTAGGAATCGGTTTAATCAGTGGATGTAACAGCGTTTCTACACCCATAAGTTCGGCGGAGAATAATTCTCCAACAGTGGCGGAAACAGCAACAGAAACTCCTAATAATATTGTCGATATTACCGTTAGTATTATCCCGCAAAAATATTTTGTTGAAAAAATTGGGGGTAAGAATGTTAGAGTCAATGTTATGGTTCCTCCTGGAGTTGATTTACATAACTATGAACCTAAACCTCAACAGTTACAATCTTTAAATGATGCTCAAGCTTATATTACCACTGGAATTGCTTTTGAAACGGCTTGGATGGATCGAATTAAGGCAGCTAATCAACAAATGTTAATCGTGGATTCAACTCAAGGGATTGAGAGAATTCCTATGGTGGAACATCACCATCATCATGAAGAAAATCATCAAGCAGAAGAAACATTAGATCCTCATATTTGGCTTTCTCCTAAATTAGTTAAAATTCAAGCTCAAAATATTTATGATGGCTTAGTCAAAATTGACCCTAAACGTCAGGCTGAATATCAAGCTAACCTGAATAATTTTATCACCGAAATTGAACAACTGGATCAACAAATTAGCCAGAATTTAGCCCCCGTCAAAAACCGTAAATTTATGGTTTTTCATCCCGCTTGGGGCTATTTTGCCAGGGATTATAACTTAGAACAAGAACCCATTGAAGTCGGAGGACAAGAACCCAGCGCTGCGGAATTAGCGGATTTAATTTCTGAGGCTAAACAGGAGAATATTAAAATTATTTTTACTCAACCGGAATTTAGTCCCCGTTCTGCGGAAATGTTAGCCAAAGAAATTGATGCCAAAGTTATTGTTATTAGTGATTTAGATGAAAATTGGTCTAATAATTTACTGAAAGTTTCTGAAACCTTATCTCAAACCTTAACCCCGTAATTTATTTTAACTTAGCCATGATTTCTATTCCTAATTTTACCTTTACATCTGTGTCAAATTCCCAAAAGTTATCCCCAAAGCCTGAGCAAAAAAATGAAGTCATCCGTTTAAGCCAAGTTTGGGCGGGTTATGATGCTCATGAACCCATTTTAGAAGCGATTAATTTAACGGTTTATGAATTAGATTTTTTAGGATTAATCGGCCCCAATGGTGGGGGGAAAACCACATTAATTAAAGTGCTTTTAGGGTTACTTAAACCGTTAAAAGGAGATGTTAAAATTATGGGTCGTTCTGTTCCCCAAGGTCGGCGTTATTTGGGTTATGCTCCTCAAATTTTAGAATTTGATCGCAATTTTCCCGTCCGGGTGAATGAGGTGGTGAGAATGGGCCGGTTAGGAAAGCGTTCTTTATTCCAACCCTATACGAAAAAAGATGAAGAAATTGTGATTCAGGCTTTAGAAAAAGTAGAAATGTTAGACTTAAGAAATCGACCTATTGGGGAATTATCGGGAGGACAACGACAACGGGTTTATATTGCGAGAGCGTTAGCGAGTGAACCCCAAATTTTACTCCTCGATGAACCCACCGCCAGCGTTGATCCCAAAATGTGCAGCAGTATTTATGAATTATTGCTTAAACTCAATGAATATATGACAATTGTAATGATTACTCATGATATTAATACAATGTCTTCCTATGTCAAAACCGTCGGATGTTTAAATCGTCGTTTACACTATCATGGAGAACAACATATCACTCCAAAAATGTTAGAACAAACCTACAGCAATACAGGAGATATTTAACTCTCTCGACCATCCTAAATAGGTTGTAATGTTTTAGGTTAGGGGAAGTGAAAATTTAAAGATACTTCCTTCTCCTAAACGACTAGAAACAGAAATTTTTCCTCCTTGTAATTCGACTAAACGCCGGGTAATTGCTAACCCAATTCCGGTTCCTCCTGAATGTCGAGAACGGGAACGATCTGCTCGCCAAAAGCGTTCAAAAACATGGGGTAAATCTTCTGGAGAAATACCAATTCCAGTATCAATGACTGAAATCCAAAGAAAGCTTAAATCATTTTCTATTTTAACGGTAATTGTTCCCGTTTCGGTATAACAAATCGCATTTCCTAATAAGTTGACTAAAATTTGTTCGGTTCGATCTAAATCAGCTAAAACTAAAGGTAAATCGCGTTTAGACTCTAATTGAATAATCGGCCCATCTTCTAACAGTTGATCGGAAAATCGTTGGACTAAGGATGCTAATAAAGGATATAAATTAACGGGTTTTTGATGGATAGATAAATAACCAGATTCAACTTTTGAGAGTTCCTGTAAATCGTTAACTAATCGTTCTAGGCGTTTGGTTTCTTTAGCTAATTGTTGATAAATTTCGGGAGAAGGTTCAATGTGACCATCGGCTATCTCTTCTAAATAACCCCTAACAACGGTTAACGGAGTTCTTAATTCATGGGTTAAATCACTAATTAGTTCTCGCCGTCCTTTTTCAACATTTTGTAAACTCGCCGCCATTTGATTAAAGCTCATGGCTAATTGATTTAATTCAGGAATATCACTATAAGACATTCGTTCTGACCATTCCCCGGAAGCAAATTTCTGGGTAATTTCTTCCATTTGGGTGAGGGGTTGGGTAATTCTTTTTGTTAACCAATAACTGAGTCCAACGGCGGCGCTTGTTCCGGCTAGAACTGACCAAAAGGTGCTGCGGTTCCAAGCAATTTCAAAGCCTTTTACAAGACGAGTTCTAATATATTGTAACCGAAATCCTGGGCCTTCTAGTTGTTCTAAATTACTGACGAAAAACCGAGGAGAATAAATTTTTCCAATAATTACTAAGGATGTCACCCCAATTAACATCACTAACAGATGGGATAAAAATAAACGTCCTCGTAAACCGATTTTAGCCATATTAGTAGTGAGTCCTTCAGGACTCTATTAAATCTTGGTTAATCACCTCGATGAGTTAATTCAGCGCCCCAAATTACTTTGTTTCCCTGAACTAATGCAATTCCAGTGGTTTTTGAACCCGGATCAATTTTGAGGGTTATTTGTTGTATTTCTGGTGCGGGTTTTGACTCCTTTAAGATAATAGTAAACGGATAACGACGATAAACAGCAGCTTGACCTTGATTCAATAACAATCGAGCTTNGACGATAGGGTTCTGGATAAACTGACGCTTCAGAATGATTAAAATAAACTTGAATTAAAGGATCTTGAGGTAAAGGTTGTAAACGGGGCTTTAAGACAGATTGGGATGAAGTTTTAACACAAGCATCCAAACTCAAAGCCAGTAATACAGTTAAACTTAATCGCAACGAAATTCGGCTGAATTGATCCACAATTAATCAAAACAATGAATAGGTTCTATTAACAGTTTGACAGCAAGAGGAACAACAAACAAGGGATTTTTCCGAGTTTCCTGTAAAACTGAGGTCACGGGGCTGCTAACGGATGACGGTTCAACTCCTGCCTCCTGATTCGGGTAATCTATTAATAGGGGGGAGATTAACTTAATTTCTGCCAAGCTACCGAGTTAAAAGGATGTCACACTTTTTAACCGTCTGTGAGCGCCGTAAGCACTGGTTCAGGGCTTGTAGGCGCGGGTAATAACCCTCACTGCTGTGCTATGCCAAAACGAAAGAGGACATTTCCCTGTGGCCATAAAGGATATGGGAAAATCTGTCATCGTTGTAATCAACAAGAGGTGACAAAGGATTCCCACCATCAGGCCATTGAGGACAAACGAACCAAAAAACAACAGTGGGAAGCCTCCTTTGCTCAGGATATTATTGACCTGAGAGGCTTACCGGATTATGTGGTGATTAAAGCCAGGGCGATTATTGCTGGCTTAAATGACCAGAAAAGTTATCGAGACTTTGGGGGGAAGCGACTTCGCCATAATCGATTTATTATCAGTATTCCCGTCACGCGGAATTATCGAATGCTTTGTCAAGATAGTGGTAATTTCCTCGTTCCCCAAAAAGTTCTCTCTCATGAAGATTACAACGTTTGTAAACCCGGAGATTAATGCACCCAAACCACTCTAAATCCTAACCTTTTT
Source organism: Planktothrix serta PCC 8927 (assembly GCF_900010725.2). NCBI lineage: Bacteria > Bacillati > Cyanobacteriota > Cyanophyceae > Oscillatoriales > Microcoleaceae > Planktothrix > Planktothrix serta. The sequence continues at coordinate 55,867 of NZ_LR734875.1, forward strand.
AATTTTTCCCTTGAAAAGAAAACTCAACTTTTGATTTAGAAATATCCATGCAAATCTACCTCGACTATAGTGCAACCACTCCTCCCCGAACTGAAGTGATCACCCTGATGCAAAGGGTGATGGCTCAACAGTGGGGAAATCCTTCTAGTATTCATGAGTGGGGTCAGAGGGCGGCAACGGTTTTAGAACGCTCTAGAATACAAGTGGCTCATCTGATTAATGCTCCACCGGAATCGATTATTTTTACTTCTGGGGGAACGGAAGCGGACAACCTCGCCATTATGGGCGTCGCTCGTCAATATTCTCAACCCCAACATCTGATTATTTCTGCGGTGGAACATTCGGCCATTGCTGAACCTGCACGACTTCTGGAACAGTGGGGATGGCAAATCACCCACTTACCCGTAGACAGTCGCGGACGCATTCACCCGTTGGACTTACAAGCGGCCATTCAACCGAATACGGTGTTAGTGTCGATTATTTATGGCCAAAGTGAAGTCGGAACATTGCAACCCATCGAAACCTTAGGCAAAATTGCCCATGCTCACGGGGTTCTGTTCCATACCGATGCGGTACAGGTGGCGGGACGTTTACCTGTGGACGTGCAGCATTTACCCGTTGATTTATTATCCCTATCCAGTCATAAATTGTATGGCCCCCAAGGAGCCGGGGCTTTATATGTTCGGGATACGGTAGGGTTAACGCCTTTATTCGGGGGAGGAGGACAGGAATTTCAACTGCGTTCTGGGACGCAGGGGGTTCCCACGATAGCCGGATTTGGGTTAGCCTGCGAATTAGCGGATCAGGATCTGACAACAGAAATGCTGCGGTTAATGGGGTTACGCGATCGCTTATTTGACTTATTAGCCGATGTGCCCTATTTATTACCCACAGGCGATCGCTTAAATCGTTTACCCCATCACGTTAGTTTCTCTGTGATCCCCCCCAAACACATTGACCCCAAAACCCTGACGGGAAAAACCCTAGTCCGTCAACTGAATTTAGCTGGAATTGGCATTAGTGCAGGTTCGGCTTGTAGCAGTGGTAAACTCAGTCCCAGTCCGATTTTATTAGCAATGGGATATGAGGAAACTGCGGCTTTAGGAGGGATTCGGTTCACCTTGGGACGGGATACCACCGAAGCGGATATTGATTGGACAGCAATGGTTCTCAAACAAGTCTTAGAACGACTAATTCCAAATCAGTTGTTAGCCATGAGTGTTTAACTTAAAATCAGGTTGGTATAATTCTAAAGAGTATGATCAATACAGTTGAACAACAGTTTCGTTCCTATTCACAGATTGTCGGAGAAATTCCTGATAATCTGGAGTCTGAAAAGTTTATAACTGTTGAAAGAGTTCCCCCTATAAAAGTCTATTCTTTAGGATTCCAACCTGCAAAATTTATCCCAGAGATTCCTCGTTGGTTTCTCAAAAAATATGCTGATCCTGATTTTACGATTCTTGACCCATTTTGTGGCTCAGGTACAACTTTATTAGAAGCCATTCAACAAAATATTTCAGCCTACTGGTTAGACTATCACCCTCTCAGTTGTTTAATTTGCCAAGTTAAAACCACTGTATTTTCAACCCAGGAGATTTTAGAAGCAACAACCCAAATTATTGAAAAAACATCTACCCAAAAGTTTGCACCCGCAACCATCAATTTTTCCAATAAAGATTTTTGGTTTCAGCAACCTGTACAAGAAGGATTAGAACTTTTAAGAGAACAGATTTTATTAGCTGAATCTAGCCTTCAACCCTTACTTTGGTTAGCATTTGCCTCAACCGTTAGAAAAACTTCTAATATGAATGATGGCATGATTTTGGCAGCCCGACGTTCCCATATTGAGAAAATCCCTATTCGTTCCCGTTCAGATGTATTTCAATATTTTCAACACTATGTTAAACAATCTATTGAAGCGTTTGTGGAATGGAACCCTTTCTTAAATAAATTTGATGCTAAAATTCAACAACTCTCCTCTCAAGATGCTCGCCAACTTCCAGAACAATTAAAAGTTGATGCAATTATTACTTCTCCACCCTATATTAATGCAATTGATTATGTTTGGGCTTCTAAGTTTGAACTGCATTGGTTAGGATTGGTGAATAGCAACCAGGAACGTTTAAACTTATACTCTAAAGAAATCGGAACTGAACGAATCCCAAAGCAGGAGTGTAAAGAATTAGGAAAAACTGGCTATTTACATTTAGATCGGTTAATCGAAGATATCTATTATGGGAAAAGATATCAAGCAACTTCAGGTCAAAATCAACTTAGATCTAGAGTTGTTTATCAATATTTTATGGATATGAAATCACATTTTTTACAGAGTTTAAAGGTATTAAAAAAAGGTGGGTATTACTGTTTTTCTGTAGGTGATGTTAGTAATATTTGTGGTGTGGAGATACCCGTTGCTTCTCTTTTATCAGAAATAGCTTTTGACTTGGGCTTTAAGCAAATATTCACTTTTAATCTTCTGTTGAAAAATCGGCGTTTGAATCTTCCAAGAAACGTTAATTGGGCAGGAACGATCAAACATGATACTACTATTGTTCTGGAGAAATTAAATTAATGTTTAATTCAATTGATGATGACCCACTTGAATCAATTTTACAACAGTATAGTCTATCATTCACTGACAAAAAGTTTATAAATAAATTGTCGGAAGAAGATGATTTAATGGTGGTTTTTGGCTTAACACAAGAAATCAAAGATCTCAATAAACAGTATTGGGGGAGAGAGTTAGGGAAATGTTGGGAACGTCTGGTTATTGAAGTTTGCAGACAAAGTTGTGCAGACTTTTATCCCGCAGGAAAAGATGAATTATGTGATTTAAGGATCGGAACTGATGCTATTGATACAAAATATAGAATTGGATCGGGAGATATAGGAACTTTAAAAAACTTCAGAGAACACGCTAAAGAATTAAAGGATAGAGGATACACACCTATTTTATTGATTTCGATTTACAAGCTTGGTTACAAGCCCGAAGAGGGTTATACTCAAGATAAATTAACAAACAACAGCAACTCGATCAAAAACCTTAATAATCACATTGCAGTTATGTCCCAACTCCCTAACAGCTTAGAAGAAGCAATTGAACAAGCTAAACAAGCAACTAAAGCAGCTTTAGCTGATGGTTATAAGTTAATTCAAGTTGAATTAGTTTTTCCTGAAATTGAACTAGAAGCGCAATCTATTGCCCAAGAATTTATTCCAGTTATCGAACAACCTGATCGTCAATTAGTTGTCTTATTTCCCGATACAGGCGCCGCAGCTTTAGCCCGTCGGGACTGGGGAAAAACCTGTTTTCGGGTAACAGATTTAGGAACCTCTCGCTCTCCCGTTGAAACTCGCTTAGAACCCGAAGATCAACAGTTTTTAGTCGTATCTCCTTCGGCTGTAGAAGTGGCACAGATGGAAAAATTGTCTCAATTGGCCGGAGATCGTCCCGTAATTTTACTGAATCCAAAACTCGAAGATATTGCTATTATAGGAATAGGATACGCTGCTCGTCAGTTACGCGAACGGTTTATCAAGACCATTGAGTCTTGTTATTATCTCAAATTCTTAGAAGGTGCCGCACTCAGACGTTGTTATCCTTCAATCTGGGAAGTTTGGTTAGAAATTGATGGGCAGTACCAGTTAATAGCCGAACAAGCGACAAAACCTGTCGGGGATGAACTGGATCTGATTTTGGCACAGGTGACTCAAGGAAGTGATGAGTCAGTGGGACAACCTGTCCAACGGCCCAAAAAAGGTGTTTTGTCTGGACTTCAGAGTTTTATTCGCGCCTTAAGCCAATAATTCCTGTTCCGACGAACATCCTCTAACTGTGTGCAAGTGAATCAAAATGCTGACTCGACGCATTGTTATTGGTGACGTACACGGGCATTATGACGGGCTAATAACCCTTTTAGAGCGTCTTGCTCCGGGTGCAAATGATCAAGTGTATTTTTTAGGAGATTTAATTGATCGTGGCCCTAAAAGCGCCCAGGTCGTTGAATTCGTCAAAAATAGCCCCTATCACTGTTTACGGGGCAACCATGAACAACTGATGTTAAATGCTTTGCCTGAAGATGGAAAAAATCCTCAAGCTTGGCAAGCCTGGTTATACAGTGGCGGTCTAACCACCATTACCAGTTATCAGGATATAGGGATTATTCCCAGGGATCATGTTCATTGGATGGCCTCTTTACCTTTATATCTGGATTTAGGAGATGTTTGGCTCGTTCATGCGGGTGTCCATCCCAAATTGTCGATTAAAGAACAAAATGAAGATGAATTTTGTTGGATACGGCGAGAATTTCACAATATCCCTAAACCCTATTTTGCTAATAAGTTAATTATTGTCGGTCATACAATCACCTTTACCTTTGATGGCATAGAACCGGGACAGTTAGTTCAGGGTCAGGGGTGGTTAGGAATTGATACGGGGGTTTACCATGCCAGAAGTGGCTGGTTAACCGGATTGGATATTACCAATAAAAAAGTTTATCAGGTGAATGTTCTCCATCATAACCAAATTCGGATTTTACCCTTAAATCGGATTGTTACTCATTTAAAACCGCCTTCTTTATTAGCGCGATTAAGTTATGTTAGACCTTAAAATTTCGGTTCAATTCTTAAAAGATGACCTGTTGAATCTGAAATATAATCATGACACTTGAGGAGTAATCCGTGTTAGATAATTTAATTATTAAAAACTTGACAGTTTTTCCCGAAGCTGATCTCCAGTTCTCCAAATATCTTAATGTGATAGTTGGAGAGAACGGAACGGGAAAAACTCATCTTCTTAAGATGGCTTATTCAGCACTTGCTACCAGTTGGGAAGAAGGGCGAAAACCAACAAGTAGCTTGCCAACAAAAGCTTTAATACAAACTCGGTTAGCAGAAAAGCTTGTTAATGTGTTTCGTCCTGAGTCTCTTGGACGACTTGCTCGACGGAAACAAGGGCGTGAGAGATGCGATATCAAACTAAACTTTAAAAATAGACAGTTCAATTTTGCCTTTAGCTTCGCCACTAATAGTAAGACAGAAGTTTTACTAGAGCAAGTCCCAGAGCATTGGCTTGATGCGGCGGCAGTCTATCTTCCAACCCGTGAATTACTTACCATTTTCCCAAATTTTGTCTCAGTATACGAAGGTCATTATCTTGAGTTTGAGGAGACTTGGCGAGACACTTGTCTGCTCCTTGGTGCCCCTTTGCAGCGAGGGCCCAAGGAGAAACGAATTCAGGAGTTGTTGAAACCGCTTGAGTCGGCAATGAGTGGTTCAATCGAGCTAGATACAAATGGGCGTTTTTATTTGAAGAATGAGCGTGGTCGATTTGAGATGCCTCTCGTTGCAGAAGGACAGCGTAAGCTGGCGATGTTGGCACGTCTAATTGCAACTGGCGTGTTACTGGACAAAGGTGCTTTATTCTGGGACGAGCCTGAAGCAAATCTCAACCCGCGTCTTATCAGAGAGGTGGCTCAGAGCATCGTGAATCTAAGTAGTGCAGGCATCCAAGTATTTATTGCTACTCATAGCTTATTTCTATTGCGCGAGCTTGAAATACTGATGACTAACAAATCTAACCCCGGACTTAATGCACGATTTTTTGGATTACACTTCTCAGATGGTAGTGTTATGGTCAAACAAGGAGATGCAATTGATGAGATTGGGGACATCGCTGCACTAGATGAAGATCTTGCCCAATCTGACCGCTTTCTGGATAGTGGAGACTGAGCATGGTGACTGTCACCGTTGATAGTTTGACGTTTGATTTTCCAGACTCATGGAGCGTCACTAAGTATGACGACTGGGCTTTTTACCAGAACCAATTCTCTAAGATGTGGGACGGTATTAAGGCAGTTGATCTTCTCGCTATTGAAAACCAAGTCACATGGCTTATTGAAGTCAAGGATTATCGTCAGCATCCTCGGACAAAAACTATAGATTTGGCCGATGAAGTGGCAAAGAAGGTGTTCTCTACCCTTGCTGCTATGCTACCTGCCAAAATTAATGCTTCGGTAATTGAAGAATGTAATTTTGCCGGGAAGGTTCTGAAAACCACTCAATTACGGGTGGTGCTACATCTTGAACAACCAGAAAAAGACTCAAAACTATTTCCGCGTGCTATTGATCCTTCCAATGTACAACTAAAACTAAGAACCTTGATCAAACCGATTGACCCGCATCCAAAGGTTGTTGAGTCTACTCAGATGCGAGGCTTAGAATGGACAGTGACGTGATTCACCTATATTAATGTGAGTTCAATTTACAGTGAGGAGATGTGCAGGCTAATATCTTCTGGAGCCGATAAATCTCCATATTAAATGTTAAAATTCAGTTTGATATTGAACCAGGCGATCGCTTTCTTCAGAAGCACAATAAGCCTGAATAATCGTATATAAATCAATATCATTTTCTAATAAACACGCATGACCGCTATCGGGTAAAACCACCATTTGAGCATTAGGTAAAGTTTGAGTTAAAAATTGTCCTTCTAAAACAGAAGGTAATAATCGATCAGCACCACTCGCAATTACTAAAACCGGAATATTAATCTCACGAAGATGGGATTCTTTTGGTTTAAACCCTTGCAATAATTCTAATCGCCATGCTGATGTTTCTTTAGGAACTGAATTCATTGCTGCTAATAACGCTTGACGTTCTGAGGCTTCAATTCGTCCTAAAGACGCCAAAAACGGCAGTAAACCGATTACTGAACCGGGATAAAACCAATCAGGAAGCCATTGAGTTAAATAGGAACCCCATCTTAACCAAGGTCGTTGTTTAAAGGATGAAGCCGGATTAACTAAAATTAAACGACTAAACCATTCAGGAGCAACAATTGCGACTAATAAAGCTAAACATCCGCCAAAGGATTCTCCACATAAATAAATCTCCCGTTTGGGGTTAGCTTGGCGTTCAACTTCAATTAAATCTATGGTTTTTTTAGCTAAGGTTTCCCAGTCAGATTGATCAGTTTTCGGAATCGTTAAACAACGAATTTCAAACGCATCCATTAACCGAGGAATTTGAACATTAAACAGTTGACCTGTTCCATCCATTCCCGGTAAAAACAAAAATAACGGTAAATCTGGTCGAGGAGAAGTGGGTTTGAGAAAATTTAGGGTGTTTTCCGTGACTCTGGATGATGTTAAGGAAGAAACAGTCATAATTTAGCTGGGGTTGGCGGTTGGTTGTTGACGGTTGACCGTTGACGGTTGTTGGTTGTCGGTTCACGTTCGTAGGGGCGGGGTTACCCCCATGGGTGTCAACTTAAGCCGAAAACCCGTGATTAAAGCCGAGATTAGATCCCCCTAAATCCCCCTTAAAAAGGGGGACTTGGATCTCCTGTTCCCCCCTTGTTAAGGGGGGTTAGGGGGGATCGTTGACTGGGAATCAGATAGCGCGTGAATTCGGGTTTAAGCGCCTACTTCTAGCGTTAAGTTGACACGCTTTGGGTTACCCCGCCCGTACCAGTCAACTGTCAACTGTCAACCATTAACTTATATTTTGTAACAGAATTTTAGGACAAGTCCGTTTCATTAAACCCGTCAAGACATTTCCGGGGCCAATTTCTACGACTTGTTGAACCTCTAATGCTGATAATTGTAAACAAATTTCTCGCCACCGGACAGAACCCGTCATTTGTTGAGTTAGACGTTGTTTTAACAGAGTTGGATCGGTTGTGGGTGTGGGATCAACATTGGATAAGACCGGAACTTCAGCAGAATTAAAGGTTATTCCGTCTAAAATTTGTTGAAATTCTGTAGCAGCTTCCGCCATTAAGGGAGAGTGAAATGCACCGGAAACATTCAATTTAATCGCCCGTTTTACTTTAATATTTGCTAACAGTTGATCAACGGCTTCAGGAGTTCCTGAAATTACAACTTGTGCGTCACTATTATCATTGGCTAAAACCACATTTTCTATTTGTTGAATTTGTTGTTCCAGTTGTTCTCGATTAAACCCTATTAACGCTGCCATTTGTCCGCCAGCCGTCTTAGCCATTAATTCTGCACGACATTTAACTAACTTCAAACCCGTTTCAAAATCAAACACCCCAGCCGCATATAAAGCCACATATTCCCCTAAACTATGACCTGCAACATAATTAGGAGATTGCCCTTGTTTTTTTAACTGATCTACCAGTAACGTTTCAACCACATATAAACTCGGTTGAGTGTATAAAGTTTTAGAAATTTTATCTTCTGGATCACTACAAATTTCAGGAATAGACCACCCCAGAATATTTTTAGCTAATTCTAATTGAGCTTGAAGTTCAGACTGTTCAAATAAATCTGCCCCCATGCCAATCTTTTGCGAACCCTGACCCGGAAAAATCCATGCTGTTGTTGTCATTTTTATTTTTTAACGATTAACTGTTTACTTTTACACTGATTCTGGGCGGGGAAACCCCGCCCCTACAACTGATTATCTTCCCCATTCAAAAATAGCCGCACCCCAGGTTAATCCAGCGCCAAAACCAGAAGTAACAATGCGATCGCCGGGTTTAATTTTTCCCTCTCGAACAGCTTCATCTAGGGCTAAGGGAATAGAAGCCGCAGAAGTATTACCATATTTTGCTAAATTACTAATCACTTTTTCTGAGGGAATATTTAACTCTTCTGCGACCGCATTTAAGATGCGTTGATTCGCTTGATGGAGAATTAACCAATCGATTTGATCAACAGTTAAATTTGCTCTAAATAATGCTTTTTCAATGATTTCTGGAACTTTTTTAACAGCAAATCGATAGATATCTTTACCATTCATTGTAATCGGATGATAACTCCCTTGACCAATCGTAATTCCGGGTAATATTTCTTGCGGTTGGGGTTGATAGGATAAATTTAAAGATTGATTTTGTCTGCCATCACTTCTAATTTCAAATCCCAAGAGGCGATCGCGTTCATCCGCCTGTAAAATCACAGCCCCAGCCCCATCACCAAATAAAATACAGGTGGAACGATCTGACCAATCAACCCAACGAGATAGAATATCAGCCCCAATTAAAAGAACAGTTTGATAAACCCCAGTCCGAATAAATTGGGAGGCGGTAACTAACCCAAATACAAACCCCGAACAAGCGGCGGTCATATCAAAAGCCACTGCTTTCGTTGCACCCAATTGAGCTTGAATTAAACTAGCACTTCCAAATAGATCATCAGCTGTTGATGTAGCTAAAATAATCAAATCAATATCCCCAGGATCAATTTGGGCCATAGCGATCGCCGATTTAGCCGCCGATGTTGCTAATGCACTTAAGCAAGTATTCGGATCAGCTAACCGTCGCTGCTGAATTCCCGTGCGAGAAGTAATCCATTCATCGGAAGTTGCGACCCGTTCAGACAGTCCATAATTATCGAGTAAAACCGAGGGAGTCGCCGATCCGCAGCCTGTAATTGCAATGCCTGTTATTGTCATCGAACCTCTGTTCTTTGTCATGAGCTTGAAGAAGGCGATCAGTGACGAGGTAAAAGGTAAAAGGTAAAAGGTAAAAGGTAAAAACAAGAACATTTTGCCATTTTACTTTTTACTTTTCCCTTAAAATTAGGATTAACTACTGACAGCTTTTTGATCAGGTTGAGAGTGTTGTTGATATTGGGATTGAATGCGTTCTAGCACTTGGTTATCGATCGCCTCTTTTGCCAAACGAACTGCATTAGCAATCGTTGCACCTTTCGAGGAACCATGACTAATAATACAAACCCCCGCCACCCCTAAGAGCAAAGCGCCGCCATGTTCAACATGATCCACCCGTTGTTTAAACCGCATTAAACTCGGTTTCAGCAGCGTTGTTCCCAATTTTGCCTGTAATCCCGAAGTTAACTCCTCCTTGAGCATTTGCAGAACTGCTTCTCCCACTCCTTCAGCAAATTTCAATAGCACATTTCCTACAAAACCATCGCAGACAATCACATCAAATTTCCCCGTGAGGACATCTCGGCCCTCAGCATTTCCACCAAAGGCAATTTCAGGATGATTTTCTAGGAGTTGATAGGTGCGAATTGCCAGATCATTGCCTTTACAGGCTTCCTCACCAATATTGAGTAACCCCACTTGGGGTTGAGGCGTTCCCAGGACATAACGACTGTAAATCGTTCCCATTACGGCAAACTGTTCTAAAAATTTGGGGCGACAATCAACATTCGCACCCACATCTAAGACCAAAACCGGAGAATCAAGCTTCATGGTGGGCAAAACAGCACCAATAGCAGGGCGATCAATACCGGGGAGACGTCCCAAACGCAACAAAGCCGAAGCCATTGCTGCACCGGAATGACCCGCCGAAACGACTGCATCGGCTTTTTTTTGCTTAACTAAATTCATTGCCACGTTAATTGAAGCTTTGGGTTTGCGTTTCAATGCTCCCAAGGCTTCTTCGTGCATTTCGATCGTTCCCTCAGCCGGAATAATTTGGGGTAGGGGCAAATTGCTAGAGTGGTGTTTGAGGGCGGATTCAATTTGATCGGGATCACCGACCAAAAAGACTTCCACGTCCCATTTTTCCTGTGCCATAATTGCCCCTGCAACGATTTCGGCCGGAGCATGATCTCCGCCCATAGCGTCAATTGCAATTCGTGTGCGAGTTGAACCCATTGACCAACGTTAGAGAAACCTTCAAAATTTTACCGGAAGATTGCCAAGTCTAAAAGAGGGGAGCACCGGGAGCAGGGGAAGAGTTTTTCCTTTATTCTTTAGTATTGGGTTGGTTTGATGTTTTTTAGCGATTAAATATGATTGATATTATTAGTTCGGGATTAGTGAGTGTTTGGTTGGAAATGGCGGGGATGGATCAGGCGGGACTGAATGCCTCTCTACTGGACAATTTAGAGACTGAGTTATCGCAAGCCGTATTTCCTCAACAGCCTGATCCGGTTGCAGAAGCGGTGATGCAGCAATATTTGAATCGCTTATCAGCAAAAGGACTTTCAAAGGATATACAGGGGATCTGGGTGCAGTCGAGTTGGGTTCCCTTGGCTAAGAATTCGGGGACAACACCCCTACCTGCGGCTTCTCTGACGAAGATTGCGACTTCTTTGGCATCCCTACAGGTTTGGAGTCCTGAACATCGGTTTGAGACGTTAATCGGGGTCACTGGGCCGATTGTTGGGGGTGTGGTACAAGGGGATTTAGTGATTACGGGGAATGGTGATCCGTTTTTTATTTGGGAAGAAGCGATCGCATTAGGAAATACCCTAAATCAAATGGGAATTCGTGGGGTAACAGGGAATTTAATTATTGCGGGTAATTTCTATATGAATTATGAAGTTGATCCCCTTAAGGTGGGTGAATTATTAAAACAAGCATTAAATTCAACTTCTTGGAACGAAGAAATTATCTATCAACATTCTCGAATGACACCGGGAACCGCTAAACCTCAAGTTATGATTGCGGGAAATGTAATCTCTCAATTTGGGGGAGCTAATTCAACATTAATTATCCGTCATCAGTCTTTAGCCTTAGTGGAAATTATTAAACAAATGAATATTTATAGTAATAATCCGATGGCTGAAATTTTAGCGGCTAATGTTGGGGGGGCAGCTACAGTTAGGCAATTAGTATCACAAGCGGCAGGAGTTCCTATAGAAGAAATTCGGTTAATTAATGGTTCGGGATTAGAACCTGAAAATCAAATTTCTCCGAGGGCTGTTGTCGGAATGTTCATGGCTTTAGCTCGATATTTACAAGAGACTAATATTACCGTTGCTGATTTATTTCCGATTGCCGGAATAGACACCCAAGGAACTTTAGAAGACCGAAAAATACCCGTTTCTACTCCGGTAAAAACTGGAACGTTATCGGATGTTAGTGCGTTAGCCGGGGTTTTACCCACCCGTGACCGGGGTTTAGTTTGGTTTGCTATTATTAATCGCGGAACGGATTTAGATGGGTTAAGAGCCGATCAGGATTTATTATTACAACAATTGGTAAGTCAATGGGGTTCTCCTAATACCTTACCCGAATTAATTCAACCTCATATTGATGGTCGTCGTCCGGGTATTGGTGATCCGAATCGCAATCAAATTTTAGTCCAAACCGTTGCACCATCTTCATAAATTTTTATTAATTTAATCATCAAATATCAGGTGTTTAGATGGGACACCTAAACTTTTTAACGTTTGAATAAGGAGTAAAAAATTTAATGACTTCACCCTATGAAGGTTTAAGTATTGAGCAATGGAAATCCAAAACACAGGAGTTAATTGAAAATCATCCGCTTCATTTAGAAATGATTAGAGAAATTGCTTTGAAAAGTTGGGATATTTTATGGCAAACAACAATTGGAGAAGGTGAATTAGCAATACCACTTTATAGCTTAGATGTTCCTGCTATGGTCGTTGGTTACTTTTTTGAAAAGTTATTTGCTAAAGAACTACAAATGAGAGCACCTCAATTGTGGAGGGGTGGTATTAGTAAAGAAGAAAAAGATCTAGTTTATATTTCAGATCAATCTTATTCTATTGAGATCAAAACATCAGGTCAACTGGGTTCAAAAATTTTCGGAAATCGCAGCTATGGAAAATCAGTGGAAAATCCTGATTTAGCTAAAAAAGAAAAATCGGGTTATTATATCACCGTTAATTTTTACGATCAGATGATCAACTTGATCAGATTTGGTTGGATTGATCATTCAGATTGGAAAGCACAATTATCACAAACAGGTCAAGCCGCAGGTTTAAGTGAAGAGACTTACACCTATAAGTTAATCCCTATTACTGGAGAATATCGGTTAAATACTCCTGTCACATTGCTTAAAGGTGTTGGCAAAAAGACAGCTAAAATATTTGAAGCAGAAGGCATTAAAACAGTTCGAGAGTTGAAAAACTATCAAGGTAACAATCAAAAATTGTTGGAATTTAAACAAAAGCTTGAAGATTTAGAATTGAGATAATGTAACAACTATTCGTTACCAGATTTGTAGATTAATTATAAATTAAAGGCAATAATGAAGTTTGTATGAAATTTATTTCTTCTAAATGATTTTGTATTCTTTGAGTTGCAATTTCACAATATTCGGGTTTAATTTCAAAACCAATTACCGGACGATTTAAACTTAAAGCTGCGATCGCAGATGTTCCCGAACCTAAAAAAGGATCTAGAATTAAATCTCCTTGATTAGAAGAGGCTTTAATAATCCGATCAATAACAGAAACGGGAAATTGTGCAGGATGAGAAGTTCGTTCTTTAGAAGCACGATTTTTACCGGAGGTTACTTTAGGAAATGACCAAACATCCGTCGGGTTTTTTCCTAATGGATTGACTTTAATTTTACCATTTTTCTTTTGATTGGGATATTTAACATTGGGATCACGAATTTCATCTAAATTAAAAATATAATTATTAGGATCTTTGACATACCAGAGAAATTTTTCGTTTCGGGGTGAAAAGAACTTTTTTCCAGCAACTCCTGCTCCATAATTCCAAACAATCTCTTGAATTAAATAAAACGGTATTTTATCCCATAATAAATAAGGAATCGGAATTGCTTTAGCAGAACCTGGAATAGAGGTATAACCTAAATTTAACCAAAATGCACCGTTAGGATTTGTCAGTCGAAAAATTTCTTGAATCCATTCAATGCACCAACTTAAATATTGATTGAGAGGCAAACAATCTTCATATTCTTTACCAATGTTATAAGGAGGACTTGTAACGGTTAATTTAAAGCTATCAGAAGGAATTTTTTTTAATGCTTCTAAGCAATCTAAATTATAAATCAAGCAGTTCTGAGTTTTAAAATAAGGTTCACCCAAAATCCCAATTATTTCAGTTAAATTCATTTTTTGTTTTTAGGATATAGAAAAGATTAAATCACTTTAATTATACCAAAATAATTAAATTTTGTATCAAAAGCAATAATGATTTTTCTAAAATATGCTAAACTTGTTTATATTAGGAACGTTAAGCTCTGATAATATGGTATCCACTTTAACAACTCTCCCCCTAGAAAACGGTGATCAATTAACTCGGATTGAGTTTGAACGTCGTTATGCCACGATGTCTGATGAAAAAAAAGCAGAATTAATTGAAGGAATTGTCTATATGGCAGCCGCATTACGTTACAAAAGTCACGGAGAACCCCATGCTTCTATTATCGGTTGGTTAGCTTTCTATAAAGCAGCAACACCCGGAGTCGGTTTAGCGGATAATACAACTGTTCGTCTGGATCAAGATAATGAACCTCAACCGGATGCTTTATTAAGAATTGAACAGGGGGGACAATCAATAATTAGTGAAGATGATTATGTCGAAGGAGCGCCAGAATTACTTGTTGAAATTGCCGCTTCCAGTGCTTCTATTGATGCTCATCAAAAGTTAAAGGTTTATCGTCGTAACCAAGTCCAAGAATATTTAATTTGGCGAGTGTATGAACAACAATTAGATTGGTTTAGATTAAGAGAAGGACAATATATTAAACTTTTAGCAGATTCAGAAGGAATTCTAAAAAGCGAAGTATTTCCGGGTTTATGGTTAGATGAACAAGCTTTATTAGCGGGTAATTTAGCTCAGGTTTTAAATATATTACAACAGGGAATAGCCACCACTGACCATCAAGATTTTATTAAAAATTAATCCAATTAACAATAATTGCAGTGTTCCTTAGTAGGGGCGGGTTCGCCAGAATATTTGTTAATAATAATAAACCTAAATAAACCCGCCCTCTTTCTCTTTCTCAACTGGGGTGGGGCGGGTTTACAAAGATTATTTCTGGGATTTGTTAGATTGTATAGAACCCGCCCCTACGGGTTTTGGGAAATGTAGGGGCGGGTTCGCCCAGATTTTTGTTAATAATAATAAATCTAAATAAACCCGCCCCACTATTCTAAACTACAAGAGTTGAGGATAATAGTTGCTAATTTTTGGGCGGCTCCTGGTTTCCCTCTGACTTGTTGTAAACGCTGGCGCATGGCTTCTAATTGTTCAGGATGATCTAAATAATATAAAACTAAATTAGCGATATCTTCGGGTTTGAGTTCTCCTACTAATTCGGGTACAATTTCCTGTTTTGCCCAAATATTCGGCCATGCAAATAGTTTACCCTGTTTTAATATTAACCCATTAATAATTTTAGCAAAAATAGAACCCAATCCGGGTAAATTGGCTAACATTCCGGGTATCCCATCCCAAGAACGCATCGCATCTAATTGTTGAGTAGGTAATAACACAATCATGGGAACAGCTAAGGCGCCTAATTCGGCGGTATTGGCTCCCACTGTTGTTAAGCAAATCTGACAGTTTGAAAGTAAATCATAAGCGGGAAACTGGGTATAAAGTTCTATTTTTACCCCATTTTTTGTTTCTAAATAAGCTGGATCTCCTAAATGCAGTTGGGCTGAAATTCCTCCAAATTTTGCTATAATTGGGTTAGATTGAGGAGCGGCAAAATTAGCTAAGGTTTGTAAATCTAAGGTAGGCGCAACAGGAATAATAAATCTGGCTTGAGGTCGTTTTTGGTGTAAATATTCAGCGATCGCTAAGGCTAATGGGATACCTTGGGTTAATTTTGCAGATTTAGATCCGGGTAATAATCCAATGATGATATCATCAGAAATTATAGCGGAAGAACTTGATAAAGCTACATCTGCCATTAAATCTCCGATCACTTCAAATTTAGCTTGATAAGGTTGAGGAATAGTATCTAAAATCTCTGATTTCATCACCCCAAAACGATTAATATAACGCCACCAACGCGCCTCCCATTCGGCATAAATTACGCTGTGATAGCCTAAGCGTTTACTAATAACTACGGTAAAAAATTGATCTCCCCCTAAAAATAAAACGACACCTTGTTTATACCAGTCCCAGTTTTCTTGAGTTTTTCCCCATAATAAAAATTGCCAAAAATATTCCGCACCTTGAACTCGATCAATTTCTGGGTAAGAATGAGCTATATTAACTTCTTTTCCGGTCGCATTTGGACAAGGAGATAATATTAAAGAAATTCTCACCTGAACAGGTTGATTTTGTAGTTGTTCTCGTAAGGCTTGAACAACGGGACGCACCCAGGTTGTAATTTCACCGGGGCCATTAGAAAGGATTAAAATATCAATAGGATTTTCCATATTAAAGCAGGGAATTGTGAATTACGAATTACGAATTACGAATGGAAATAAAAAGACTTGACTATTTAGGTTTGAGGATCAATATTTGTCCTAATCATACTGGCGATCGCTATAAATCAAATATTTTGCAATTGATCCAAACTGATGATATCAACAACAGGAGAACGACAATTTAATATAATATCATTATGTCTTTTAAGCAAGATAATCTGAGCTATAAATACCCAAAATAGTTGTGATAGATTACGAGATTTAAGATGCTTTTTAATTTCTGAAAGGTTTGCTTTTGCTATTATTTTATTTTCTAGTTTATAAACCCAATTAACTCCCCGTTTAGAGATTTGAAAACAATAACCGGGGAGATAACTGCCTTGATTTGCCCAAAACGCATAGCGTTCTCCTAATGTAAAATAGTGAAAGATATTATTAATTTTACTATTTTTAGTTAATTCGGGTGAAATTCCCAAGGAATTATAAGTCACCGTTGAGCGAATATAATCTGAGTATTTGAGTACAATCTGTTGAGCCACTTTTCCTCCTAAACTTTCCCCAATAATATCGGGTTTCTGTCCCTGTTGACTGTGTTGTTTTAACCAAGCGATCGCTCCTTTTTTTTCTGCCGCTTTTAACTGTCCTTGCCAACTGGCAATAAACACATCGGGTGTATCTTCTAAAACTCGATAAAATGGATACCATGACCCATATCCTCGAATCACTAAAACGGGAGGTTGATTCGCTTTTAAGGGAAGACGACCCTCGGCATAAAATCCGGTTAGTTTATCTTCAAACACTTGATCAATAATATAGTCTCCTAAAACCTTTTGTCCGATGTTATGATTAATATAAATCGAAGGAGCATCCGGTTCAAACAGTCCTTTAACTTGCGGTTTAGCAAATTTTTCATAGAGACGATCCAAACTATGCCGACCCGTTACCGAATCAATAAAACCCTCTTTAAGAATAGCAGAAGGGTTTGAAGCTTGATTTTTAGAGAAAAAATTAAACCAATTTTTGATCAGGAATTTCACCGCACATTAAACCCATATTGACGCTGATTTTTAATAAAAAGGCAATTAGATTAAGAAATTAAGTCCTTAATTTTTGCGGGAGTTAATTCTTCTAATTGATTTAATACAATTGTTGCTCCCGCCTTTTCTAAGTTTTGCTGATAGGTTTGACGACGTTCTAAATCAGCTTGTTGAATATGGGGCGGAAGCACCCCAACACCGATCCAAAAACGCTCAGGTTGTTGTTGTTTCGCTTTAGTTACAGTGTACAAATCAGCAACAGTATCCCCAACATAAAGAACGGGAGTTTGTTGATTTTCTTCGGTTTCTAATTCTGCAATGACTTCAAATAGTCCCGTTGGATCAGGTTTCCCTGGAACATCTTCCATCGCCCTTAATACGGGGATACCTAAATTCAGTTTACCTTGCAAAACATAGAGGGCTTCATCTCGCATCGCACCACTAAAGAAACCCCAAAGCATCTGATTTTCGGTCAAATTTTTGAAATAATTAGGGGTACAGAGTAGGGGTTCTGAGCCAATATAACCTGTCCACTGTTCGGGATCTGGCCCTCGATAGCGGGACTGGAAAAAGTCGATCAGGTGTTGATAATTGAGGGAAATTCCGGTTCTGGCTTGTCCCTGGGCTTCAAAATAACGATAGACTAATTCTTGAGATGCTTCCCAATCGTTATTCCAAATACCCTCAGACTTGAGGTAATCAATATCCGTGAGGGTGGGACGGGAGGCGCCACCTGTAAAGTGTTCTACGGTATCGGCGATCGCCCGTCGATAGGAACCCCCGACATCCCGAATTACCCCATCAATATCAAAAACCACGATAGCTGTTTTCATCATTGAGTCACCCTTAGACCGTTGAGCTTCTGCCATGCTCAAGGCTACACCTGAATCCTACATCCACGCAAATCTCGATAAAAATTGATCAAGTTAACAAATTCTGGAAGATTCAGTTCAAGATCAGGTATTATAAAGGATTGTAGTATTTTTAGTTAAGCCTGGGGTAGACCTGGAGGTGTAATTGTCAAGGTTTGTATTAAAAGTTCTCTGGCTGGATGAGAATGTTGCACTGGCGGTGGATCAAGTGGTGGGTAAAGGCACAAGTCCTTTAACCTCTTACTTTTTCTGGCCCCGCAACGATGCTTGGGAACAACTGAAAACAGAAATGGAATCCAAGCGTTGGATTTCCGAAGAAGATCAAATCAGTTTGCTTAACAAAGCAACCGAAGTGATCAATTATTGGCAAGAAGAAGGCAGAAATCGCCCGATGAGCGAAGCCCAAGGCAAATTTCCTGAAGTTATCTTTACAGGGAGCAGCTGATCTCCTTCACCTTGAGATATGTTTTGATTGTGTGAAGACTCCAACGCCATAGCAAATGCTGGGCGTTGGTTTTGCATTAATTAGCAGAGTTTGTCCGTCACTTCTAGGAATTCAAAGTTAGCATAGGAATAGGCAGAAAAGCTTAGTCTTGTTCTTCCGAGGAACTCAACGGAAAATAACAGGGACTAAGAAATTTGGATAGGAGATATTGCGAAGAGGCCAACCTATGACTAGCACATCTCAAACTTTATATACCAAAGAGCAAACCCTGGCTTGGATGCGGGGACTGTTAACCCTAGCTTGGGCGGATGGGAATTTTGATCAAGAAGAACATCAATTAATTGATGCGTTAACCCATGATGAATTAGTCGCTGTTACGGATGTTGACAGTTTAGATCCGATTTCACCCCAGGAGTTAGGGGCTGTTTTGGGGACTCATCCTAAAATAGCAGAAAACTTCCTGAGAACGGCTGTAATGGTGGCTTTAGCCGATGGAATTTACTCAATTTGTGAGGATGATTTATTACACCAATATTGTCAAGCATTAAACCTACAAGTTGATGCGTTAGACACGTTGCGAAAAACCTTACAAGATTTATCCCAAATTCAAGCGGGTGAATTAGGAGAAATTTGTATTAATCAACACAGCCATGATGATCATCATCTTGATGTTCTTTCCCCAGTTAAACATTGGTTAGATGACTTAGAAATTCATGATTCTAAAGTTGCCCATGCGGTGTGTAAATTAATTCCTCCTCAATGTCCTTTTGAACGAGATCTCACTATCTTTGGACGCAAAATTGTTCATATTCCTCCGATGTGCAAACTGAATCCTTTATATGAACAATTTATCGGGTTACGTTTCCGGGCGTTGTGTTATCTAGCTGATGATTGTCATGAAGATATCTCGAAATATTGTTAGGTTTTGGGGGTAAATATAGCAGGGAATAGGGAATAGGGCTGTTTGATTTTCTCTCAAAAACTTGTGTAATTATAGATGCTACTGATGCTTCTCCTAACCCCCTGTAGAGACGTTGCATGCAACGTCTCTACAGGTGCATAAGTAGCAAACATTAGTCGAAGTTGGAAGCCCACACTTACTCGTAGAGAAGTGTGGGTAGTTCACCCAAAGACTTCATCTTCAATTCCTAACCACCATTCTCCCAAATTAATTAACTCTTGATGCAGTTCGGCTAACTCTTGGATATATTCTTCCTGGGAGATTTCTGCTCGACGTTCTTGGAGTTTTTTTAACCTCAATTGCATTAATAACCAAGGTTTAGAAATACCATTTGTACTTTCAATATATCGGGCTAGTTCTTGACTATTCATGATCAGAATTTTAATCTAGGGGACAAGCCGAAAACTGTAAAAACAAACAAGACAGCCCTCGAAATAGAATGACTGTCTTGGTCTGGTTTCAATCTAACTGTTCAGGAATCTTTAATTAGGCAGAAGCTAAATTTTCTGCAACAAAGTCCCAATTCACCAGTTGACTGAGGAAGTTCTCAATGTAAGCGGGTCTAGCGTTTTGGAAGTCGAGATAATAGGCGTGTTCCCAAACATCTAGGGTTAATAAGGGAGTCGCCCCATCAACAATGGGGTTAGCCGCATTAGCCGTTTTTGTGACTTTCAGTGTGCCATTATCCAACACTAACCAAGCCCAACCACTACCAAATTGAGTAGTAGCCGCAGCCTTGAATTGTTCTACAAATTTGTCAAACCCACCAAAATCTTTATTGATTTTTTCTGCTAAAGCACCTGTGGGTTGACCGCCTCCACCGGGTTTCATGCAATTCCAGAAGAAAGAATGATTCCACACCTGAGCCGCATTATTGAAAATTCCGGCTTTGGCGGGGTCATTCGCCGTTGCTGTGACAATTTCCTCTAAGGATTTATCCGCCAGGTCAGTGTCTTTGATCAGATTGTTTAGATTTGTAACATAAGCCGCGTGGTGCTTACCATGATGGAAGGAAAAGGTCTGCGCCGACATCTTGCTTGCTTCTAAAGCATCGGCCGGATAGGGTAACGCTGGAAGTTCAAAAGCCATTGTGTTCTATCCTCTCTCAATAGGTATAGGAATTAGGAAACGTTGAGCCAGATTTTGATTCTCTGTAGAGTTTAGGGTTACTGGGGGTAACTCTAAACAAATCTTTACGTCGATTTGATTTTAGCTCAAAAATTACACAATTTTGCCGTTTTGCGCTTAATTATCTGAAAGAATCAGGATTATCTATCCTTAGACGGAGCAGGGCTGTTTCATTTTCCATTGCCAACCCTAAGACCTAAACCCCCAACCCGCTTCCCATCTCTCCCTGCCCTCTCCTACAAGGAGAGAGGAAAGGCGATCGCTTTTAAGAGGGGCGGGTTTATAAAAGCTCTTGGTGAGAATTGAAGATAATTACAGAACCCGCCCCTACATTTTGTGGTTGAAAAAATCCGCTCGCCTTTGAGCAATAATCAACAATTAAACCGTAGGGGCGGGTTCCGAGACAATCTTTAATGATCAGTAATTATCTGACTAAACCCGCCCTCTATTCTCAGGCTGTTGGGGAAGAATATAATCAACGGCCAACAGCCAACAAAGAATTATAAAACTTCTTTTAAATTATGAGTAGCGTCATTCAGTTTTTCACTTCCGCTTTTAATTTGATTAACTCCCAGGGCGGTTTCATTCGCACCTTGGGTTAGATTATTCATGGCTTGATTCACTTGTTGAATCGCTAAAGCTTGTTGTTTAGAAGTTAAGGCAATCTGTTGACTACTTTCGACAATTTGTTCCATTGATTTTGCCACATCGGTAAAAACCTGAGCCGTTTGGTGAGCAATATGAACCCCAGATTCAACATTTTTTGTGCCTTCTTCGGTGACAACAACTGTTGTTTGAATCATCCGTTGAATATCGTTAACTAAGGTATTGATTTTTTGGCTAGATTTTTGACTCGCATCGGATAGTTTTCTAATTTCAGAAGCAACAACAGCAAATCCTTTACCATGTTCTCCGGCTCGTACCGCTTCAACGGCGGCGTTTAAGGCTAACATATTGGTTTGATTGGATAAATCACTGACCACATCAGAAACGCTACCAATTTGATGAGTTTGTTCACTTAATTGCACAATTTTTTCGGCTATGGATTCTACTTTAATTTTTAGGGTTTCCATTTCTTGCAATGCTTTTTGAATCGCAGTTGTTCCCTGTTCTACACGCACTAAAGCTTGTTTAGCACCGAATACAGCGCCTTCTGCTTGTTGAGCCGACTGTTGAGAGGATGCGCTTAATTCATCCATAGTAACGTTTGTTTCTTGAACCGCAGATAATTGTTGATTAGCAATGCGTTCTTGTTCATTAATTGTGGAAAAGATCTGATTTGAAAAGGATGTAACTACACCCACAACTTCCAGAATAGAATTAACTAACTTTCTGAATAAAATTACTCCAAAAATAATAAAGATTCCTCCAGTTACTAAGGTAACAATGATCGCTACTCTAATAAAGTGATTAATCGGTTCTAAAACAACAGATTTAGGAGTTTCATAGATTAAAATGAAAGGGTTTTGACGAGTAACTGTATTGGGGAATATGGTATTAAAAGTAATAATAGAATTAGAATTTTCTGTAATCAAACCATTTTCTCCCGATAGCAGTTGATTAACAATAGGTTCTGGATAATCATTCTTTAAATTATTATTGTTATTGAATTCAAATCCCCAGCGCTTTTCTGGAATGGGGTGACTTAAATAATATCCCTCTTGATTAATGACTAAAAATTGTTGGCTCATGTCCGAAGTCAAACTATCATTGTCAGCCAGTTCAAACAACCGTTCAATTAAAATGTTAGCAATGATGATTCCTCGTTTTTCTCCCGCTTGATTATAAATGGGAGTTGCATAACGAATAATCGGCTTATAGGGAATTTCAATCTGATCGTTTTCTCGATTCAAATTAATCGGAGATATATAAACTTGTCCCGGTGCTAATGCTAAACTTTTAGAAAAGTATTCCGATGAGGATTTATTCTGTAACTGGTTAGAGGGAATGACTAAAACTTGACCATTGACTACTTTAACTCTCAATAGTTCATTCCCTTTTTCATCCAGATAACGCAATTGATCGTAATAGGGTCGATTGTGCAGGAAAGATGTAAAAATAATTGTTAAGCGCTCAATCCAGTTTTCATAGGTAGATTTATCTTGAGGATCAATCCCTTTATTATCTCTAGCTCGAACAATTCCTTGAATGGGGGGTGTTTCACTTAAATATAAAACATCAGATTTAAAATTTTCCAACAAAAGATTGATTGTTTCTCCACTATTTTGTTGTTCATTTTTCATGGAACGAACAACGGAATCTATTAAATATTGGCGAGAATTAATAATATTGAAAGAACTAACAGCCAGAACGGGAAAAATAATACTAGCGATGAGTAAATATAAAAATTTACTTTGAGATTTTCCATACCAGTTAAACTTTGACATACGCTTTTTTGAGCTAGTTATTTCTTCAATATTGTATCATTATAATCCTATCATACTTTTTCTGATCTTCGCAGGTTTACGAATTATTTACATCCGTTATCATAACTCCCTTTTTTGCAGGATAACAAATGCAATAAAAGCGACTTTAGGGAAGCTCTAGCTTAATTAAACCTAAAGGGTCAAAAAATTAGCAGACAGAAGTTAAAATCAACAAATTAGTCCCAAATCTGACAGATACTTACAGCAAAACTCTAAATTAAAGTAAAATTTAATACCCAAGCTGTCCCTTTTCTGGGATAATCTAAACTGAGATAATTTTATTAACACTCTTGGTTTTCCAGATGAATAATCCACTATCACCTCAGTGCCAAAATTTACAACATCAAGTTGATGGCTTAGTCAAACTCCTGCATCAAGAACCTTCCCTGCGACAACAAGATATTACTGCTATTCGTGCTTCTTTGAATAAAGTCATTTCTCCCAAGTTTGAAATTGTGTTTGCGGGGGCGTTTAGTGCGGGAAAATCAATGTTAATTAACGCCCTTTTAGAACGGGAGTTATTATATAGTGCAGAGGGACACGCCACCGGAACAGAATGTTATATTGATTATGCGGAACCGGATGAAGAACGGGTGGTTTTAACCTTTTTAAGTGAAGCCGAAATTCGGGAACAAGTCGCGGCTTTATGTCAACTTTTAGGACTGTCTTCTAATGTTAATATTAATCGCAATGATGTGATTGATTTATTAGTAGAAGGATGTGACAAAATTATTCAGCAAGAAGGAGGCGTGAATAAATCTGAACGGGCCAAAAAAGCCAAGGCTTTAGATTTATTAATCAAAGGGTTTGTGGAAAACCGCGATCGCATTCACACCCTCAACAACGCCACCTATTCGATGGAACAGTTCAACTTTTCCAACCTCAAAGAAGCGGCGGGTTATGCCCGTCGTGGCAGTAATAGCGCGGTCTTAAAACGCATCGAATACTATTGCTATCATCCCCTATTAAAAGATGGAAATGTCATTATTGACACCCCTGGAATTGATGCCCCAGTTGAAAAAGATGCCCAATTAACCTATAGCAAAATCGAGAACCCCGATACATCGGCGGTGGTCTGTGTTTTGAAACCTGCATCGGCGGGAGAAATGACAATAGAAGAAACAGAACTGTTAGAACGGATGCGTCAAAATCCCAGTATCCGCGATCGCGTTTTTTATATCTTTAATCGCATTGATGAGACTTGGTATAATGCCCAACTGCGTCAACGGTTAGATAACTTAATTTATTCTGATTTTCAGGATACTACAAGAGTCTATAAAACCAGTGGATTATTAGGGTTTTATGGGAGTCAAATTAAATCAACAACGGGACGCGATCGCTTTGGATTAGATAGTATTTTTGCTGAAAGTATAAAAGGATTTGGGGGAGAAGAAGAAACCCCTCAATTTGTCTATGCTTTTAATAACTATTGTGGTAGTTCTCGGAAGCTTCCGCTCCAATTTCGAGTCACCATTAATGGCTATGAATCTCCCAACCAAAACTATGTGAGAATTTTAGCAGATTGGGGACAACCCTTAATGGATCAGTTAATTAAAGATAGTGGAATTGAAGATTTTCGTACCGCAATTACTTACTATTTAACCCAAGAAAAACGTCCCCAACTGTTTAAAAATCTAGCCGATGATTTAGAAGATATTTGTATTCCTCTCCGCAAGTATTACGAATCAATTCAACGGGAATTAGACAGTCAACCGCGTGAAATTGAATCGATGAAAGCCCAGGAATTACAACTTCTAAATCAACAATTGCAAGAAGCCGGACAGGAGTTTCGAGATCATATTGCAGAAGAAGTGAATCGGATTATTACCAGTAAATGTGATGGCTTTGAGCAGGATTTTAATCAATTACAATCTCGGATGGTAAGACGTTTAGATGAATTATTAGATGCTTTTTCTGTAAAAGAAGCCTATAGTCGTGCAACCTTCAGCCATCCTCGCAATGCAACAGCACCGTTATTAGCGGTTTTAGTCGAAGCTTTGTATTATTTGGCGAACCAATTAGAGGATATTTTAGTAGAGGCGGTTCAATCTGTAAATGCTGGGTTTTTCCGTCGTTTAGTTGAACGAGTTCGCAAGACCGAATATTATCGCAAACTCAATCGTTTATTAGGGAATGATGGCGGAATAGAACTGCGGTTAAAACGGTTAGAAGAAGAAGTTAATCAAGCGTTAGTTGCGATGGCTAAAACAGAATGCGATCGCTATGTCCGAGAAAGTCCTAACTTCTATGATGAACGGACATTTTCAATTTATCAATTTCGCCAAACCCTATTACAAACCTCATCCAGTTATGATATTAAAGCAATGCTTGATGCAGAACCCGCTATTCGTCAATTGTTGAAGTTAGATTTAGAACCTAAAGTTGCAGAAACCATTAATCAAACCTTCCGTCAAACCGTTAACCAAACCCTAAAAACCCAGTTATTACCGATGACAGAAATTCAAGGGGAAGAAATTATGCAGCAATACAGTCAAGCGCGAGCTTATTTAGAGAATACCTTAGAACAGGAAGCGGAGGAAAAAATCAAAACTAATGCTCGATTTCAGTCAGAAGTGAATCAAAAGATTGAGGAATACAATCAATTTGTTTCAGAGATTAATAGTTGTTTACAGTCGATGCAACTGTTTGAACATTTATTACCAACCATCTCTAATTCTAGTACCAGTGATCAGCGTTTAGACTTCTAATAGTAGGGTGGGCTTTGCCCACCTTATTCCCTGTTGCTATTTTTTTAGGAAACACAAAGGCACTAAGACACAAAGGAAGAAGGATTATCTACATTTACCTGAATAATTCATTTAATTTACTATAATATTTTGAAATTGACAAATTATATTTATAACTCTATAATAAATTTATGGATATTTTATGAGGCTAATAATCAATATGAGTGATGTTGTTGATTCAGAAAATTGTGAAGATTATGAAGTTCTATTGTTTGAGAATCATACTTCTCTTGTTCAAAAAATTAAACAAAATTTTGAGAGTGCTTTAAAAGACTCTATACAGTCTATTATAATCTCAGTTTCTGGTCAACAATCTAGTGACATATTTCATATAATTGTAGGTGGTAAATATTGTAATCAACAATGGTTTGAAGAAGGAAAAGAGTGTAAACTTTTAAAATTAGGAGCGAAGGAATGGCAACCCGGAAAGGTTAGAATTAAAGTTACTCTCGAATTTTGTCCTGATGAACTAGAAGAAGTAGAATTTCAAGAGGAAGAAAAAATAGACGAAATGGATAAAGTAGCAAAATCCTTAGATGATATTCGTCAGAAATTAAACCAGGAGACGAAGTAGTCTGGTTTCTTCTACTCCCTCTTGAAATTGGCGAAGGTATTGTTTAACAAATCTGGTTTTTACTCTATATACGACTAAGGATGAGTTGTGCTATTATCGGCTCAACAATCCTTTTTCCCCATCCCCCCACCCCTGCGATGAGTTACTGTTTTACCGTAGGATGTTCTCACCCAGAAAATCCCAACTCAGCCGAATATTGTCAAGGTTGTGGTCAATTTCTATTACTTCAAAACCGTTATCTCGCTATAAAACCTTTAAGCCGAGGGGGTTTTGGTAGAACATTTTTAGCAATTGATCAACAAATTCCTTCCCATCCCTATTGTGTGATTAAACAATTTTTGTTTCAATATGAAAACCCCAAGGATTATGAAACCGCAGCCAAATTATTTCGTCAAGAAGCAGTGCGTTTAGATCAATTGGGAAAACACCCTCAAATTCCTCAACTTCTAGCTCATTTTGAGCAAAATCAACAATTGTTTATTGTGCAAGAATATATTGAGGGAAAAACTTTATTTGATGAACTTAAAGAAAGCGGATTATTTTCAGAGAAAAAAATCTGGCAAGTGTTAAAACAAATTCTTCCAGTTTTACAGTTTATTCATGAACAAAATATTATTCATCGAGATATTAAACCCGCTAATTTGATGCGGCGATGTTCTCTCGATCCGCTTCAAAATTTATTAAATCCTGTTGAAGATTTAACCCAAAGTCCTCCAACTTTGAAAATGGGAGAACAGGAACAGGTTCAAATTAGTCTGAAACTCAAACAGCAGATTTCAAATATTTTTTCAGAGAAAAATTCTCAAAATACAATTAACCAAAATATAGAAACAGGTGATATTGTTCTCATTGATTTTGGCGTAGCAAAAGTGTTAACAGGAACTGCTTTACTCCACAGTGGAACAATTATTGGAACACCGGAATTTATGGCTCCTGAACAAACTAGAGGAAATGTTTATCCAGCCAGTGATTTGTATAGTTTGGGAGTCACTTGTTTATATTTAATTACG
This sequence comes from Planktothrix serta PCC 8927, assembly GCF_900010725.2. Taxonomy (NCBI): domain Bacteria; kingdom Bacillati; phylum Cyanobacteriota; class Cyanophyceae; order Oscillatoriales; family Microcoleaceae; genus Planktothrix; species Planktothrix serta. Next base: position 83,125 of record NZ_LR734875.1, read on the forward strand.
GGAATTTCCCCAGGAAAATTATATGATGAGCATAATGATCAATGGAATTGGAAAAATTATTTATCGTCTCAACAAATCATTAGCGATCGCTTAGAAACCGTATTAAATCGGTTAATTTCCCCCGCAATTAATCAGCGTTATAAATCTGCCGAAGAAGCCTTAAAAGACATTGAATCTTTTGAAAGTTCTATAAATATTGCAGTTAAACCTGTTATTTCTATTAAAAAGACATCTCCAAAACTCCCCCAAACTCCTCCTAAAACGCCTAGTTTATTAGATCGAATTAAAGAGAATTTTGGCTATCAGCCATTAAATGATCCTTTAAAATCTGCCGTTGGTGTTGATTATACTAAACTACAAACTCTATTAGCTCAAAAACGGTGGAAACTAGCGGATCAAGAAACCTGGCTCGTCTTGTGTGCAGCACTCAAAAAATCTAAAAAAGCCTACATACACGCCAAGGATTTAGAAAACTTACCCTGTGAAGATTTAAAAACTATTAATCATCTTTGGGTAAAATATAGTAATGGACGGTTTGGGTTTAGTATTCAAAATCAAATTTATCAACAAACTGAAAGAGATTATGGAGAATTTTGTCAGCAAGTTGGATGGTTAACTTATAATCCCCATAATCCTAATTATGGCATTGAATATAAAATCTCTGCTCCCATCGGACATTTACCCACCCGTAATTGGATTATTGCTACCGGAAAATGGTGGCAACATTTAGAAATTTTAGCAGAAAAAATAGAAACTTGTAAAATCAATTAATCATTGAGTGATAGATAAAAACCCGGTTTCTCAAACAATACCCTCGCCTTGATAATCCTTCTCTCTTTCTTCGTGTCTTTGTGTCTTTGTGGTAACTTCAAAAATGGCGACAGTATTGTCAAAAAAACAGGGTTTTATGGTATAATCTATTGAGGAGAAATCGGTTGTACAAACCGTTGATTTGCCCGCACAAAACATTGGGAAGGTGCGCCTGCTTCATCGGTTTTTTCAACATAAATCCAAGGTTGTTGTTTCGTATCGTAAACCACACCAAATCCCGCAGGGCCTAAATTAATTTCAAAATCTTGTCCGGGTTTTAATTGTCCAACTACAGGCCAATTATCAATATTTAATTCGGTTTTATTGCTGGGATTTTCTAATTTTTCATAAGTGGTATTTCCTAACATCCGACAATCAATTCCTTGAGCATTGGGGTTGGTTGCTTCCCAGGAAGAATGAGGCGATCGCTGATAATCTCCATTCGCCTGCGGTTGGGGTAATTGTACGGGATTTTTCTCTGTTTCCCCAGTATTTAAGGGAACTTTTGGTAACTCCCAATAATAATTTACAGTCTCCTCCCCTTGAGGAGTTAGGGAATTAAAGGAGGTTTGACAGGCGATCGCACTCACTCCCATTCCTGTTACAACTAACCCCAAACCCAAGGATAAAATCGTCGTTCTCAAATGATTTTTAGCGGTCATACAGGTATACACAACTCAACAGGTTCTCCAGTTAGACTAAAGGGTCTTACCTGGGTTATTTTCACTTTCACCTGTTGACCTTTTAATTCCGCTAAATTTCCAGAGAAAAACGTTAAACGATTTCCCCGTGTCCGCCCCATAACTTGAGAAGGATCTTTAGAATTTGTTCCCTCAACTAACACTTCTTCAATTCTGTTAAAATAACGCTGTGAACGTTCAGCAGCTTTAACAGAAACTAAGCGATTTAATCGTTGTAAACGATCAGCTTTCACCTCCTCACTCAGTTGATTTTCCCACAACGCCGCCGGAGTCCCTGGACGAGGAGAATAAGCTGCGGTATTTAACAAATCAAAGCCAATATCATCCACTAATTTTAGTGTATTTTCAAACTGTTCCTCGGTTTCCCCAGGAAATCCGACAATAGCATCCGCACTAATAGAAGCATCCGGCATATACTCCCGAATCGTATTAATAATTCGGCGATATTTTTCATGGGTATAACCCCGTGCCATTGCCTTTAAAAGCTGATTATCTCCCGACTGAAACGGGATGTGAAAATGTTCACAAACTTTCGGAAGTTCCGCACAAGCTCGAATCAATCTTTCGGTAAAATAACGGGGGTGACTGGTGGCAAATCGAATCCGTTCAATACCGGGTACATCATGAATAAAATATAATAAATCCGTGAAGTTATATAAATGCCGACCTTCAGGAGTTGAACCGGGCAAATCACGACCGTAGGCATCAATATTTTGTCCTAATAATGTTATTTCTTTATACCCTAAACGAGCTAATTCTTCAATTTCAGCACGAATAGCTTCTGGTCTGCGAGATTGTTCAATCCCGCGCACATTAGGAACTACACAATAAGTACAGCGTTCATTACAACCATAAATCACATTAACCCATGCCGTCACTTCACTATCTCGACGGGGTTTAGTAATATCTTCGATGATTTCTATGGCTTCTGTCGCAACAATTTGATTGCCATCAAACACCTGTTCTAATAAGTCTTGTAAACGGTTGGCGTGTTGTGGCCCCATAACTAAATCGATTTCAGGAACCCGACGCAGCAAGGTTTCCCCTTCCTGTTGAGCAACACATCCGGCGACAATAATGGTTAAATTCGGTTCTTCCTGTTTGCGTTTTGCCTGTCTTCCTAAATAGGAATAAACCTTTTGTTCGGCATTATCTCGAATCGTACAAGTATTATAAAGAATCACATTGGCATCATTGGGATCTTCAGTAAAATCAAATCCCATTTCTTCTAAAACACCCGCCATGCGTTCAGAGTCAGCTTTATTCATCTGACAGCCGAAAGTTGTAATATGGTAACGTCGAGAATTTGTACTCATCGAATTTTAGCAGTCTCCTATTTCTTGAAAAAGGTTAAATGCAACCTCTCTACACAGTTTATTATAATTGATTTTGTCTGTTTTTGTAATATTTACGGTTCAGAACGATGAAACCCAAACAAATTGTCTACACTTTAGCTGCTATTTCCATTGTCGGGTCTTTTTTGTTAACAACTCAAAATCCGGCGTTAGAATTAGCATTTTTAACAGGATTTTTGTTAGCAATTTTAACCAAAGGAATCAGAAAACGGCGCTCTGTGTCTAAAGATATTTAAAAATTATTATTGAAAAAATTAGATTTTAGAGTTAAACTATAATTAGGATAATTGTAGGGGATCTGAATCTAAAACAAGGGAGTAAAAAATGGTTAATATTGACTATCTTACCAATAAAGATGGAGAAGCGATCGCTGTGGTCATTCCGATTGATATCTGGCGAAAATTGTTGCCAACTGACGAAGTTTCCTTTGAAGAACTTACTGAAGCTATAGAAGATTATTGCATGAATAAAGCGATTGATGAAGCTGTGAATACACCATTGCTGAATCGTTCTGAAGCCTTAGCTTATCTGGAGGAATAATGGCTTGAAAGTTCAATATCGTCAGGCTTTCTTAAAAGATCTCAAACAACTGAAAAGTTCGACATCCTACCAACGCATCTATGAGGTAGTATTTATAACTCTGGAAGCTATCAACACTTTAGAAGAAATTCCTAACATTAAAGCGATGCGAGGTTATACAAGTCGCTATCGAATTCGTATCGGTGATTACCGCATAGGAATAGAAGTGAATGGAGATATTATAGAAGTAATGCGGGTTCTACATCGTCGAGAATTTTATCGTTACTTTCCGTAATTATTGAGAATCAAAATCATCTGCCATCCAGATTTTACCTTTCCAGATTCCAAGTCCTCCTCGCTTGGTAGGTTTCTCTATTTGAGGTGTTTCCTCATTGTATCGGTTCACAAGAAATTCCGTATAGTCAAGCACTGCTTGTTTAACAGATTTAGGTAATTTTTCGACATTTTTTAAGATCGCTGTTTCTATTTTCATTTTTCACTATCCTCTAAATAAATTTGAGAAAACGTCGATAAAAGAGGGTTAAATTTCTCCCCTATCTAAACCCAAAGCGTCAGCAATTTGTTCATTTGTTAACCCCATTTCTCGTAACCGAGGAATCGCGTTGCGTCGAGATTTCTCCGCCCGTTCAGCCTGTTCTTTTCCGGTGGGAATAATAACCCCTTTATCATCACACCATCGCAACCAAAGCTCCTGTTTTTCTTCATAAATTCCTGACCAAATAGTTAACCCTAAACCAATTTGTTCTAACCAAAAGATAGATTGATTTTCAATTTTCGTTGGTGCTAACGCTTGATAGTTTCCCTCGCGTAAAACATAAACTCGTAATAAAATATCGCCTAATTGTTGTAACGGGTCAAAGACTGCATAATAAGTTACCCGCATTCGAGCATAATCGATTAACTTCCGCCCCAGTTCATTACCTTCTTGATTAGAAACAATTTCAATTACCACATCGGGCGGTTTACCAAACTCCCAAATAAAATAAGTTCGATTTCGTTTTTCTCGAAAATCTGGCGGGACTTCAACATCTAAAGATAAAAATACATCCGGTACAATAGGAGGATGACGAATTGCATAGAAAATCCCCACATTTGCATCGGCTAAAAAGGTTGAATTTTCTCCTGTTCTTTGCCAAGAACTATATAAACATTCAACTAATAAACGCTGTAACTTTGCCGAGAGAAAATTATCCACAGGAGTATCATCCTCGGTAATAACTTCTGTTAAATCAATTGTTGGAGGTTGAATCGGTGTGATAGACATAATATAATGATGCTATCTGTTTACAGACTATTATAGCAATTCTTGCTGATATTGTAATATTTTATTGTAGGGGTTTGGTCTTCAAACCCCCATCCCAAATCAGGGAACAAGAACAAATCTTTATAATGAAATCAAGGTTTATTTTGCAGGTTCAAAACCAAAGACTTTGGCATAAAAATTAAATTCACCATCAATAGCGGATTTAATATTTTCGGCTTTTCTAAAACCGTGTTGTTCTCCTTCAAACAGAACATATTCTACGGTGACACCTTTTGCTTTTAATGCTGCTACCATCATTTCTGCTTGGTTAGGAGGGACAATTTTATCCTCTGACCCTTGAAAAAATATCACTGGACAAGATAATTTATCAACAGAATAAATCGGTGAACGCTGTTGATAAATGGCTTTTTCTTCAGGATAAGCCCCAATTAAACCATCCAAATAACGGGATTCAAATTTATGGGTATCCGTTGCTAAAGCTTCTAAATCACTGACTCCATAATAACTGGCTCCCGCCTTAAATACATCCTTAAAAGTTAAGGCGCATAAAGTGGTATAACCGCCCGCACTTCCCCCCGCAATTGCCATCCGGTTTCCATCGACTAAACCCTGTTCTGCCAGATATTTTGCCCCATTACAACAATCATCAACATCCACAATTCCCCAACTTTTATTTAACCGTTGACGGTATTCTCGTCCGTAACCTGTACTTCCCCCATAATTGACATCTAAAACTGCAAATCCTCGACTCGTCCAATATTGATTTTTTAAGCTCAAACTGCTAGAAGTGGCAGCCGTTGGCCCCCCATGACTTTTAACCACTAAAGGCGGTTTTTCGGCTTCAGAAGCTTGATAATCTTTGTTTTGAGGAGGATAGAAAAATCCATAAGCCGTTTTACCATTTTCTGTGGGGAATTCTATCGGTTGAGGTACGGATAAATAGCCTTTATCCAGTACAATTTGACTAGAACGTCTTAATACTTCCAGTTCTCCGGTGTCTAAATTGAGTTTGACAATAGCACTGCTTTCTGTCGGAGAACTGCCAATAAATAAGACTTGATTTCCTGAAACTTTTAAGGAATCAATAGCCGTGTAGGAGGTGTCAATATCCTGTAATTGCAGAGTTTTAGTATCCAAACTTGCTAGATAGGAATTACCATTTTTACTATAGGTGCAAATAATCTTTTCTGCGGAACTAAACCCATAAGTTGACATTCCAAAGACCCACAGGGGTAAACCAAATTCTGCCGCTATTGGATGTAAAGGTTCTATTGTTCCTGTATAGCGATATAAGTTCCACCAATTCGAGCGATCGCTAACAAAATATAATACCCCATCCGGCGACCATTGCGGTTGAAAAATAGATTCTTCTGTTCCTCCCGCAATTAAGATTTTTTCTCCTAAAGAACCCTCAGAATTAACATCAGCAATCCATAATTCTGTACCATCCCAAGGCATATTCGGATGATTCCATGAAATCCAAGATAATTTTTTATTATCGGGGCTTAAACGGGGAAAGGCATAAAAATCATGACCCTCGACTAAAACTCGAATCTCCTGACTGTTATTAAGATTAATACTAACAATTGTATTAACAGGTTCTCCCCCTTGGGTATGGTCTTCTCGGACACAAATTAACCGTTGATTTTGGGAATCAATAACTCCATCTGCATAACGATATGCACCTTCTGGAGTAATAGGTGCGGGAGTAATTTGATGAGGGGTATTTTCTCCTTGAATTTTCTGTTGATAAAGACGTTGATCAACAAAATTAGAAAAATAAACATTTCCTTGATTAACAATATAGGAACCCCCCCCATATTCATGAACACGAGTTCTAGCATTCAAGGGTTGAGGTGTGACATCATTTAATTGATTATCAGGTGTCAAACGAACAATCACACTGCGTCCTGCTTCCGATGGCCGTCCTTCTATCCAATAAATATTATCGCCATCCCCCGTCAACCCACCCAGTCCAACGGTTCCTTCTACGATTAAATCGGCGATAAGGGGAGATTTCCAAGACCCGTATTGTGCTGTTTTTTTGCTCATATTTTTGCTTTTCTCATTTGGGGCAATATCTTAAATTTTAACACTTGTAGAGTTTAGGAATATAGACTTAAATTTCTGCACTCATTTAATTGTTCTGTAAGAGCAATAAATAACAATTCGCAAAGATGTCTAGCTAAAGAGGAATATAGCATTCTAAATTAGTTGTACAAGTTCCTAAACCCGATGAGTCACTTGTTTAAAATGCGATCGCCTGTTTATTTTTTCTTCAAAAAAGGATGAATTGTTCTCCAAACTCAACCCTTGAGGCCAGTTGATCTTCTTGGAGACTTCCCTGACACTCAGAAACCCGACGCTGTGCTAATTTCTGCTGTGGGGGTGTGCAGGACTGATAAACAAGCTAAAATAAATGCCAACGTAACTGACCTTAAGTAATTTTGAGTTCAACATAATCTGTATCATTCAGGGGCGGGATACAGAATCGTTGACCAACAACAGTTATAAACACAACATCACGAACGCTAGTAAATCTGTATCCTGTTACCCAGACGATTGTTTGAACGCTAATTGATGCTCAGAAAGGAGACTGAATGACTCAATCCTTGATTCCGATTAATCAATGTCCCATCCAAATTGAGGACGATCGCACTGGAACGAGTGTGGAAACTCTAAAACGGGCCTTTGCCGATAATCTATTCTATGAACTGGGCAAATATGAAGCCATCGCCACAAAGGAAGATTTTTACATGGCCTTGGCCTATACCTTGCGCGATCGCCAGTTAAGCCGTTGGTTGAAAACGGTTAAAACCTACGAGGACAATAGTGTCAAAATTGTTTACTATCTGTCCGCCGAATTCCTGATGGGACGCCACCTTGGTAACAGTTTAATTAACTTACACCTCTATGATCGCGTCCGTCAGGCCGTCGAAGAATCGGGACTGAATTTAGATGAACTCCTCGAACAAGAACCCGACCCCGGTTTAGGAAATGGCGGTTTAGGACGATTAGCCGCCTGTTTCCTCGACTCCCTGGCTACCTTGGAAATTCCCGCCGTTGGTTATGGAATTCGTTATGAATTTGGGATTTTTCACCAAACCATGCAAGATGGATGGCAAGCGGAAATTCCCGACAAATGGCTAAGATTTGGTAATCCTTGGGAAATTCCTCGTCCTGAACAGGCGATTGAAGTCAAATTTGGCGGTCTGACCGAGATTTATCACGATGAGAAAGGACGGGAACGGATTCGCTGGATTCCCGCCAAAACCGTGATCGGAATTCCCTACGATACGCCAGTTCCAGGGTATGACACCAATACCGTTAACCCTCTGCGACTGTGGAAAGCAGAAGCAGGTGATGATTTTAACTTTGAAGCCTTCAACGCCGGAAATTATGATGGCGCGGTGTCCGATAAAATGCGATCGGAAACCATTTCTAAAGTCTTGTATCCCAATGACAACACCCCCCAAGGGAAACAATTGCGCTTAGAACAGCAATATTTCTTTGTGGCTTGTTCTTTGCAAGATATTGTTAAACGTCATCTACGCCACAATAGCGGTCTTTATAACTTAAATGAAACCGCCGCCATTCAATTGAATGATACCCATCCGGCGATTGCGATCGCAGAATTAATGCGGTTATTGTTGGATGAACACGGGATTGATTGGAATTCCGCTTGGCGAGTCACCCAAAAAACCTTTGCCTATACCAACCATACCCTGTTACCCGAAGCACTAGAAAAATGGTCAGTGCGTTTGTTTGCCTATTTGTTACCTCGTCATTTGCAAATTATCTATGAAATTAACCGTCGTTTCATTGAAGATATTCGCCGTTGGTATCCCGAAGATGATCAGTTAGTCGGACGCTTATCTTTAATTGAAGAAGGGCCAGAACAATTTGTGCGAATGGCTCATTTAGCCTGTGTTGGAAGTCATGCCATTAATGGGGTGGCGGCACTACATACGGAATTGTTGAAACAAGATACCCTCCGAGATTTTTATCAACTCTGGCCAGACAAGTTTCTGAATAAAACCAATGGTGTTACTCCTCGCCGTTGGATTTTATTAAGTAATCCCACTTTATCGGCGTTTTATAGCTCTAAAATTGGCGATGGTTGGCTCAAGGATTTGGATAAACTGCGTCAATTAGAAAGCCACATTGATGATCCTGAGTTTTGTGAACAGTGGCGTCAAATTAAACTGTACAACAAAAAATTGTTAGCCGATTATATCTGGAAATATAATGGCGTTGAAGTTGATCCCCATTCGATTTTTGATATTCAGGTGAAACGGATTCACGAATACAAACGTCAACATCTGGATGTTCTGCACATTATTACCCTGTATAACCGGATTAAACAGAACCCCAATATTAATATCTCTCCCCGAACGTTTATCTTTGGGGGGAAAGCGGCTCCGGGCTATTTTATGGCAAAATTAATCATTAAATTGATTAACGCCGTTGGGGAAGTTGTTAATAAAGATCCCGATGTGCGGGGACGGTTAAAAGTGGTGTTTTTGGCAAACTTTAACGCCTCTTTGGGTCAACGCATCTATCCGGCGGCGGATTTATCGGAACAAATTTCAACGGCTGGAAAAGAAGCCTCTGGAACTGGAAACATGAAGTTTGCCATGAATGGTTCCTTAACAATTGGCACCCTGGATGGGGCGAATATTGAAATCCGAGAAGAAGCGGGTTTTGATAATTTCTTCCTATTTGGATTAACCGCAGCCGAAGTTTATGCCTTAAAATCTAAAGGCTATAAACCCAGCGATTACTATCATCGAAATGCTGAGTTAAAAGGAGTGATAGATCGAATTTCATCAGGTTATTTCTCCCATGGAAATGAGGAATTATTTAAACCTTTGGTGGATTCCTTAATGTACCATGATGAATATATGCTGTTCGCCGATTATCAAGCTTATATTGATTGTCAGCGACAAGTTAGTTTAGCTTTCCAAGATACAGCCAAATGGACAAGAATGTCGATTCTGAATGCCCTTCGCATGGGTAAATTCTCTAGCGATCGCACTATCCGCGAATATTGCAACGAGATCTGGAACGTTAAACCTGTTCCTGTTGAAATGGAAGGATATAACCCCGAAGCAGCAGGATTGCGTGTGATTAATTAACCTAAATACGGTTGACCGTTGACCCTTGACGGTTGACCGTTGACTATTCCCAGTTAAGCTGTTCCCTGTTCCCTGTTCCCTGATTAGGAGTGATCCATGTCACAATCTTATCCCCCTGATCCCCCCAATGGTCGGTCGAATCCCCGCTTAGATGAGATCATTGCCATTATTGTTGCCTTAGCAACGATGGGTACAATTTTGTTTTGGACTTTAAGCCACCCCAACCGTAAATTAACCCTTACCCCCGATCAAACTCCCCCACAAACTCAAACTTCTTCCGAAAATCAAACCTTATCCAAAATCCTAGAAGATTCCCTTCCAGACGGGGTTTCGGCTCCATCGGGAACGACTTCCCAACCCCCAACAACTGCCACTACACCTGCACCAACAGTCAATCAACCTTGGTGGATTGCTTTAGGGTTAGTTCCCCAAACTGCACCGGATACGTCCATTGCTACGTCCCCCCAGCCCCAAGTTACCCCAGTTCCCCCCGAAACAACGAACATCAACCCAACGGAAACGGCTTGTCCGACTCAACCTAATGGGGGAAATATTTGTTCAACGACTCCACCTCCTGTAACAACAAAATCCACACCTCAAACAGCCAAATCTTCTTTGATTCCAGAAGGATATTGGGCGAGTCCGTTTGTGGTCTATTTTATTAATAAAAATTGGGCAACAGGGTCTGATCAAAAACCGTTAAAACCCGATGAAAAAATTACACGCGGAGAATTTGCCGCTCAATTAGAAAAGGCGTTTAATAAACAACCCGAACAACCCCCGATAAAATTTAAGGATGTTCCGCAAAACTTCTGGGCTAAACCCGCTTTAAAAGAAGTAACTCAATCGGGTTTTTTAGTAGGATATCCAGGAGATATCTTCCGACCTAAACAAGAAATTCCCCGTGTTCAAGTGTTAGTCGCTTTAGCAAGTGGGTTAGAGTTAAAACCCCCTACAAATCCTCAACAAACCCTGAAAATATTCACAGATGCTAATCAAATTCCTCCCTGGGCTATTGAGGGTGTTGCCGCCGCCACAGAAGCGGGATTAGTCGTTAATTATCCTGATAAAAATACCCTCAATCCCAATCAAACTGCAACCTATGGTGAAGTGTCATCTATGATTTACCAAGGGTTAGTTTATCGGGGAAAAGCACAACCCATTGCTTCTGATTACATTGTGAATTCACCCTGACTATTGACAGCTACGGGCGGGGATACCCAAAGTCCGTCAACTTAATGCCAAAAGCCTTGAAATAAATTTCAGGCTAAAAGCTTAAACCCGTTAAAACGGGTTAAGAAAGACAAGTCTTGAGTCATCTTTAGATGACTTTAGCTCTTAGCCCGAACTTTAGTTCAGGGCTAACATGGGTTAAGTTGACGGACTTTGGGGGATACCCCGCCCCTAAAAATCCGTAAAATCTGTGAAATCCGTGATCAAAATCCCTGTTGAGAAACTAACTCAATACAAAGTTGATTCACCGCTTCCCCATTCACTTGTTTGGGTAAAGTAGAATTTTCCTCCGCTTGATCCAATTTTTGATACAAGGTTTTTGCCATTTCCATAACTTCATCATAGGCATATTTCCCCTTTTTAATATCCAATAACTCCTCTGCATCCCCCGCTTCTCGACGGTCTACGATTAAGGATTGAGTTTCTAAAATCTCAATTCCTGTTTTTAATAACCGAATGGCTTGCATGGCAAATTTGCAATCATATCCGACTTTAGCTTCCATTTCAGCGCGTTCAGGATTGCGATTTTTCTTCCAATCTTGATAATGTTGGTATTCTCGACAAGCTCGTTGATACTGTTGACTTTTTTGCAATAATTGAATAAAATCCTTAGAAGAATTTGCCAACTGTTGGGTCATTTCTAAGGTGTCTTCGGGTAAGGGATGTTGTTTTAAAATCCCTTTAAAATCAATATCAGCAGTTAGGAGTTTATACAGTTCTTTGGCGGGTTCTAAAAATTCAATGCGATCGCGCACTAACCCATACAAATACTCCAAAAAAGTATTCATTTGACTAACAGTTAATGGCGGGGTATCCACTAACCCAAATTCTGCCGCCGTCGGTTTATGAGTCGGAGGATTCAATAACCAACGGCGATGGGATTCTAACTTTTTAATTTGAGCATAACCATAGCCAGAATAGGTTTGTTTGACTTTTTTAGATAAGAACATCTGGCGATGCTGTTTTAGATATTCCCCAACTTCTGTAATCTCAACATAGTTTTTAAACCACAATAATTCTAAAATATTGGGGTTATTTTCCGTTGATAATCTCAGAAATTTCTTTAATTCATACAAACAGGTATCTTTTGATAAAAATGGAAATTTACCCGCAGGTTCATCCGTCCAGCCTGTATCTTTTTGTTCAATTAAATTAAATCCTAAATAATAGGGCTTTGTGGCAATAAAAACCCCACGATAATCATAATCCGAGGTGATTGTTGCTAGTCCATAGCCTCTGGAACCTGTTAAGGTGAGTAAAATAGTACGGTTTTCAATTTCTAAACGGTTCATAGCCAGTTTTAAATAGATAATCAATTGAATTAAGAGGCAATATTTTGACAAATTGCCTGTTAATATTTTATTGTGTAATATAAATGTAGCATATAAATCAAAGTTTGCCAAGGGTTAATAAAATTTAACCCTCTATAGATCTATTTTTAACTATAATATAACTGAGGATTATCGTTATAAACGTTCAGAATATGCAGCATTAGGAATTCCTGAATATTGGATTATTAATCCCCAGGAATCAAAGATATCCATTTTAACTTTAGTAGATGGGTTTTATGATGGGGTAGAGTTTCGGGGAGAAGATGCGATCGCTTTCCCAACTTTCCCCGAATTAAACGTAACTGTTGCACAAATTTTTAATGTTTAATTTTTCCTGGTTATGGAAATTAGAGTCCTGAAGGACTCACTACGAATGATAATATTTCATTAATATTTCTCCGGCTTCGTTTAAGTCTTTTCCAAAGGTTAGAAAGCCCTCTTCATGTCCAGCCATGACTAATATTTTCTTTTCTGCTAAATTTTCTTGATCAAATAATCTCAACATTTCTTTTGCCATTTGTGGTGTTCCATATTGAACATCTTTGCTAGTAGTGGGAACTTGATTTAATAGTTTTCGCCACAGTTGGGGGTGATGAACATGAATAATTGCGTTAATATGGGGTTCATAACTATAAATTGCAGCATGAGTTAAGGATTCAGAAGAAGCTTGAATGGGGCCACAACAGGTGAGATGATTGTGTTCAATATTAAAATCTGTGACAACAGTATAATGATCGGGATTGAGTTGAGCTAAATGTCCGGTTTGGCTTCCAGAAATAATAAATTGTAAACTATTCGCAATCCGAATACTAATATTACCGAATCCGATGCCATTTTCATAGACTCCAATTAGTCCTAATTCATGAATGCGATCGCGCCATTCCATTAAAGATTCGATCCATTCAACCGCAACCTTGTCCCCAGGAATACATTCACAGGAATATTTCACCACACCTTCATCGATCATTTTGAACCTCTGACTAGAAACTGCAACTTGCTTTAGTATTTTAGCAATGACTCGATCTCTGAGTCCTCCTGTAACAGATTGTTAAGAGTAAGTTCAGTAATTTTACGGAAAAATTTAAGGTTTACCCAAAAAATAATTCATCCCAGAGGTCAACAACCGCGAAAAAAGATGAAGTTACTCTAAAAGATTCCTGATCGAAATCTACCCTTTACCAAATCTTTACATGAATAATTTTAAAGTTTTACAAAAAAATCTAGTAATGTTTGGGGGTTTTAGTGTAAAATTTAAGGATTCAAAACCCTATCCTTCCACTTGACATAACTACCGAGTAGTAACCCTTCATTCCTCATATTAGCTACATTGATGGGTAAGCGACGAATTAGATCGAAGTCTCTCCGTCAAAGAAACGGGTGGCCGAGCCGAGAGAATCGAAGGGAAATAAAAGAGAACTGCTCGATAGAAGTCAACAACCCACCACTGGCTTGAGTACAAGTACAGTGGGGGCTTGAAATACAGCCCTAGTTGACCCGCCTAAGTCTTAACTGACTCCGTTATTTGGGTCACGNAGATCTCGGATGTAATCACGGGTTTTCGGCTTAAGTTGACACGGATGGGGGTTAACTCGCCCCTACGACTGTTGACGGTGATCCTTCATTCTTCTCAGTACCAACCGCCAACCGTCAACACCTGAAACCGCTCTTCCCCGAAACCTGAAACCCCTTTTTTCCTATGAATCAAACGGTAATTTTAATTCTGGCTTTTGCTTATTTATTAGGTTTGTTGGTGGGTGCAATTCCTGGGGGAAACTATGCACTATTAGGATTAGGAATTATATTAGCAATAGCGACAGCCTTGCAACAAATTTATCAACAGAAACAATCTCGTAAAGCCCGAATTCAACAATTTATAAAGCAAAAAGAAACCCGCAAAGATGCCCTAACAGACCCGATAGAGTTTGCTACTAAAGTTCCTAAACTTCCTCGTCCTAAACTGCCATTTTGGGTGTGGTTATTAGCCGGAATTACTGCTTTTTTGGCGAGTGTTTATTTACAAATTAAAACGCCTCAACCTTCTCTAAATGATATTAGTCAGTTAATTCTAAATAGTGGAAATAGCCAAGATTTATTAATTACCGTTCGCGGAGAAGTTAATAGTATTCCTCGGTTAACTCGTTCAGGACGGGGACAATTTTGGTTAAAGGTAAATCAAGTTAATGAAATTACCAATAATAATACTCCGATCGCCGTTAGTCGAGATGTTACTGGTCTAGTTTATGTTACCGTTCCCCTATTAAAAGCAACGGGGTTATATCCTGGGGAAAGTATAGCCATTACCGGAAGTTTATACAAACCTCAACCCCCTTCAAACCCCGGAGGATTTAATTTTCAAAACTATCTCGCTCAACAAGGATCATTTGCAGGATTGCGGGGACGTTATATTAGTCATGATGATAGTCAACCGCCTCCTTGGGGACTGTGGAAAATTCGCCAACGCATTACTCGCGCTCAAGCTAAATTATTAGGAGTTCCCGAAGGTTCACTATTAAGCGCGATGGTATTAGGACGTTTAGCCGTTGATTTACCTTACAATATTCGAGATATTTTTGTTCAAGTTGGACTCGCTCATATTCTCGCTGCTTCTGGTTTTCAAGTCTCATTTTTATTGGGTATTATTTTAGCCATTACTCAAAAGTTTTCCCCTACCGTTCGGTTTAATTTGGGATTATTAACCTTACTAATTTATTTGGGATTAACAGGAATTTCCCCCTCCGTTTTACGAGCAACATTAATGGGATTAGCGGTATTAATTGCCCTTGTCACCCAACGTCAAACGAAACCTTTAAGCGTTTTGTTAATGGTAGCAATATTATTATTAATTGTCAATCCAACCTGGATATTTGATATTGGATTTCAACTCAGTTTTTTAGCCACTTTAGGATTAATGGTAACGGTTCCTTCCTTAATGCAAGGGTTAAATTGGATGCCGCCTTTCTTCGCCTCTTTAATTGCCGTTCCTTTAGCGGCTATCATCTGGACATTACCCTTACAACTCTATGTTTTTAAAGCCTTATGTCCTTATAGTATTCTAGTCAATATTATCGCCTCTCCTCTAATTTCTATTATTACATTAGGAGGCATGGCGAGTGCATTAGTTTCCCTATTTTTGCCCGGTTTAGGAAGTGCGATCGCCCAATTACTCCATTATCCCATATTAGGTTTAATTGAAACGGCAGACTATTTTAGTCAACTTCCGGGGAATTCTATTGCTGTTGGCAGTATTTCCCTGATTCAACTGATCGTTCTTTATAGTTTAAATCTTTTAATTTGGGCTTACTTTACGGTTATTAATCGCCCATCAAATCCAAGATTTGCTTCTTCAAAAAAAGGGTTAATCCCGATTTTATTTACTGTAACTATAGCGGTATTAATTGTTGTAGTTCCGAGTTGGTATACTAAAAATATTCAGTTTCAAGCCACAATTCTCAGTACACCCAAAGAACCGATTTTAGTCATTGAAGAAAAAGGAAAAGTCACCTTAATTAATAGTGGGAGTCAGAACACGGCTCAATTTGCCGTTTTACCCTTTTTAAACGCTCAAGGTGTGAATGAAATTCAAGGATCAGTTGCGACCCATTCCCAACTGGGTTTAAGTATTGGTTGGCCGTTAATCTTAGAAAATATTCCGATAAAAACCTTTTACGATAATCCCGCTCCGAAAAAAACCTATCAAGCAACCAATGAAGTTATTCTGAAAACATTAGCTCAACAAAAAGGTGCTTATGTTCCTTTAAAATTACGTCAACCTGTGATGTTAGGTTCTGTAAAAATTGAATTATTAAATGCTCAACCCCCGGTAATTCAATTTCAAATTGGTCAAAATACTTGGACATTATTAGGGGAAACTTCACCCTCTGATCAACAACAATTAATTCAAACTCAAAGTGTCAACTCAACTCAGGTATTATGGTGGTCAGGAGAACCCTTAACCCCAGAACTTTTATCCGTATTAACCCCTAAAATTGCGATCGCTTCTTCCAATTCGATTGATCCTAAAACCGTAGAAACCCTGAGTCAACAACAGACTCAAATCTTTTGGACAGGTCGAGATGGGGCCTTAAGATGGACACCGACCCAAGGTTTTGAAACAACTTTAGATTTTGATCAAACAGATGGGTCTTTTCTTTGATATAATCAGAAAATCGTCTAAAATACGATCTGAATGATTTCAGGTTTGGAGAGGTGGCAGAGTTGGTCGAATGCGGCAGACTCGAAATCTGTTAGGGGTCTTGCACTCCTCGTGGGTTCGAATCCCACCCTCTCCGTTCAAACTCTAAAAGTTCCGAAATCAATTTCGGACTCTAGAGACTTGTCAATACGGGACAGAAAAACTGGCTCGACAAATACAAATAATTAATAAATTGAATTAAATATATCAAATCTGTAGGGGCGGGTTCGACAAAATCTTTCAAATCTGACAAATAATCTTTCTATAGCGCTACGCGCGAGGGAACAGGGAACAGGGAACAGGGAACAGGGAACAGTAAAAAGTGAAAGAGTTTGAGAATTCAGAAATGTCCTAACCGTAATGCGTAGCGCTATAAACCTGCCCAACCCACCCCTATCTCAATTAATGTAAAAAATTAGTAAAATAATTTGAGTAATTATAGAGGGGTTGTGTTGATGTCTTTAATACCATTCACAGAAGCCATAGAAGCGAATGCACTTGATAATATTCGTTTAATTGCAACGGATATTGATGGAACTTTAACAAAACAGGGAAAATTTACAACGGATTTATTACAAGCTTTATCTCAATTAAAACGAGCTAAAATTCCGGTAATTTTAATTACAGGACGTTCCGCCGGATGGGTACAAGCGTTAAAAAATTATCTTCCAGTGACAGGTGCGATCGCCGAAAATGGCGGATTATTTTATCCCTTTGAGTCCGATCAGCCTCAATTTTTAAGTTCCTTAAATTCCCTATCTCAACATCGTCAAAATTTAGCCACAGCCTTTCAAATTCTCCAAGTCCAATGTCCTCACTTACAAGCCTCCGCCGATAATCCTTTTCGGTTTACAGACTGGACTTTTGATATTCAAAATATTAGTTTATCGGAAATTCAACTGTTAACAGAACTCTGTGAAGAATTAGGCTGGGGATTTACCTATAGTACCGTTCAAGGTCATATTAAACCCAAAACCCAAGATAAAGCAACGGGATTATTAAAAATAATTCAACACTATTGGTCAGAATTAACCCCTGAACAAATTCTCACCATTGGTGATAGTCCTAATGATCAAACCCTTTTTAATTCTGAGTTATTTCCTCAGTCCGTTGGAGTTGCTAATCTTTTAGACTACACGGATCAATTAATCCATAAACCCCGGTATGTAACCGCAGGTTCAGAAGTAGAAGGGTTTTGTCAAATTGTTAATATTTTTCAGTCTTGAAACGAACCGCTTATAAACCTGTTTGTTAATAATATTTAACGGTCTACAAACTCGGTTTATTAAACAATACCTTACCTTTTATAAATTATGAACAATCAAGCTAAAATTTACAGTTTATATTTTGCAATTGATAGTCTAATCACTTCAATTTGCACTATTATTAATAATCGGGAGAATTCCAAAAAAATTGATAGGGATGAACTGTTTAATAAATTCTGGACTAATGGTAAAAAAAAATATTCTGAGCTAAACTATGATTTAGTAGCCGAAATGGGAATAGCTAATTATAAGGCAGAAGAGGAGTTTGGTAGAATTGCCTTAGCAATAGAAAATGCTTTAGGGAAATTAGAAAATGATCGTCATTGTTACTGGATTTATTGCCTGTGGTTTGCCTTGAATATCGCCCTAGTTGACTATTCTTTTACCGATCCCTTAGCCAACCAACATAACCTATATTCGGAGATGGAAGAGCGGTTAAGATTGGGTTATCAAAAATATCTGTCGTCTTCCCAATTAACTCTTGAAGAATGGCAGAATATTGATTCGATAGTTAAGTCAAAATTGGGGAATTTTTAAAGGGAGGATTAGGAATTGACACTCTCAGGTCTGAAGACACTGAGATTCTAACTTCAACCTAGATACTTGCTCCGCCAGGGTTTCCCCAAGAAGAGTAGAGGTTTCTAGTCCATTAGCGTTACTTCGGGGATGCCCTCCCCTAGCTTGTTTACCAAGATNTACTATGTTGCATAGACCCTGCCTTCCCTTTCCTCTCACCGCCAAGCTGAGTACAGCTATGGCGGGAGTCTCCAAGGAGGAAGAAAAATGACAATGATGCTGTGGCCGATTGCCAAGTTGATCGTTGTGGCATAACGTTAAACTAAGCTTTGGCAAAATTTAAGTTAATTCCCTTATTTCTGAGGACAGGACAGAAAAACGCTATGGCTAACGAAATCAATATCCTCAATGTTCCTATCCATAACATTAGCAAAACCGAGCTTCTCAAACGACTGGGTGCAAAAGGTGGTGTTGTTTTTACGCCCAATGTTGATCATTTGATGAAGTTGCAAAAAGACCCGGAATTTTATGGAATCTATCAAGATTCAACCTACCGAGTTTGTGATAGTAAAATCCTGATTTATGCTTCTAAATTTTTAGGTCAGCCCATAATAGAAAAAATTTCAGGTTCGGATTTATTTCCAGCATTCTATGATTATTTCAAAGACAATGAAGAAATGACCATCTTTTTGATGGGGGCTGCGGAAGGCGTAGCTAAACGCGCTCAGGAAAAAATTAATGCCAAAGTAGGCCGGGAAATGATTATCGAGTCCTATTCTCCTCCCTTTGGATTTGAAAAAGATGAGGTAGAATGTCAACGGATTATTGATCGGATTAATAATTCGGGTGCAACAGTATTAGCAATTGGTGTGGGTGCTCCCAAACAAGAAAAATGGATTTCACAATACCGTAGTCAACTCAAAAATATCAAAGTTTTCTTAGCAATTGGTGCAACAATTGACTTTGAAGCCGGAGAAAAAGGTCGCTCTCCCCAATGGATGAGCGATATGGGGGTCGAATGGTTGCACCGTTTGTTTTCTGAACCTGGACGTTTATGGAAGCGGTATCTGATTGAAGATCTGCCTTTCTTCTGGTTACTGATTCTGCAAAAGTTAAAACTGTATAATCCTCCGTTCTCCACGCGAGAAGAATTTGTCAATTGGGAATCTCCTCGCTTGGGACAACTGTTAAGAAAAGCTGGTTTACTGTCTGCTGATCAAGTAAACCAGGTCTTAGAAATGCAGATGGAACAACCGGAAAAACGATTCGGCGATTTTATTGTTGAGTTCGGATGGTTGGAACAGGAAACGGTTGATTTCTTTGCCGATTATTTACCCGATTTAGCACTGTCAAAACATCGGCATCCTTTGGGTTACTATCTATACAAAGCTAAATTGTTAAATGAAGCCCAAATTGATTTAATCCTAGAAGAACAAGGGGAATTGAATCTAAGGTTTGGAGAAGTTGCGGTGATGAAAGGCTGGATCAAACAGCAAACTCTCGATACCGTATTGGATTACTTAACCCAAGAATTTCGGGATTCTTTCGCGGCTTAATCACTCAAGTTTCTGTTTTGTCCTTTGGACTCGTAGAGATGGTTTAACATTCATCTAAGCGAGTCTTTTTTGTAATAGGAGGGAACAGGGAACAGGGAACAGGGAACAGGGAACAGGGAACAGGGAATTACGAATTACGAATTGGGAATATAAAGGGTATCTCGTTGTTGAGCAGGACGTCCGAGGGATGCGATCGCCTGAATTAAGGTTTTGGGTTCCATAGAGGTTCCACCTTTCGCACCCGCCATTGTGGTGATGTGTTCTTCCATTAACGTCCCGCCAATGTCATTACATCCCCATCGCAAGGCTTCTGTAGCACCTGCTAAACCCAATTTCACCCAACTGGGTTGATGGTTAGGGATATAATTACCGAGGAAAATTCGAGCAACGGCCGTTAATAATAAGGTATTAGCTAACAGGGGTTGATCCCGTCCTACTCGTCGCCGTAAGGGAGCCGGAGCCGTTTCTCCGACAAAAGGTAAGACAATAAATTCTGTAATTCTAGCGGGATAATTCCGTTCAATGGCTTTTTGTTGGAGCGATCGCAACTGTTGTAAATGGTACATTTGCTGTTGAGGGGTTTCAATATGACCCGATAACATTGTGCTAGTGGTGGGAACACCGAGACGATGGGCTGTTTCAACAATTTCTAACCAAGTGGCGGTATTAATTTTTTCAGGACAGATAATTTTTCGCACAGAATCTTCTAAAATTTCCGCAGCAGTCCCAGGCATTGAACCGACTCCAGCATCCTTTAAAGCCATGATCACATCTGCATAATTGAGATGATCTTCCCTGGCAATAAATTGTACTTCTTGGGGGGAAAAGGCATGAAGATGCAGGTGAGGAAATTGAGTTTTAATCGTTTGAATTAAATGCAAATAATAGGGTAAGGATTTCCCCTGAATTTTGGCTTCCAGGTTTAACCCGCCCTGCATACAAATTTCCGTCGCGCCCCGTTGAACCGCCTCAGCCGTTTTTTCTAAAATTTGATCAATTTCCAACCAAAACGCCCCTTCATCTCCCGCATCTCGACGAAACGCACAAAAACTGCAATGCTGTTCACAGATATTCGTAAAATTAATATTACGATTAATCACATAAGTAACGGTTTCTCCCACTTGTTGCGATCGCCAGCTATCACTCACCCCTCGAATATTTTCCAGGATCGCTGGATCAGTTTGTTCCAGCAAAATCACCCCCTCCTCTGGGGATAAATCATTACCTGCTACAGCCCGGTTAAGAATGGTATCAACAGTTAAATTTAGTATCATGAATTGATCAATATAAAGATAAGTGACCTGAATCGCTCTTGGACGAAGGGAACAGGGAATACCGAAACAGGGAAGAGAGATCAATCCTCTGTATTTCCCCCTATCCGCCGATTTTCTTTGTGATCTTGCTGTTTACTCTTAAAATCTCGCCATGAACAATTTGTTATTTTTTCAAAAAGGGTTGCTTTTATTCAAACATGAAGGTATTTTAACTGCTGGTACTGGAGTGTTGCAAGTTTCTTTGAGTTTAGGCATCAGTTGGTTTTTGCTTCATGCAACACCTTTAACTTTTCTATTCGGAGACTCAACGGTCGCTCTCGCTCAAACAACAACAGAATCTAACATTAATTCTTTATTTAAAACCGGAATTGACCAATTTCGTCAAGGGTTATTTTCTGAAGCCTTAGCAACGTTTAACACGGTTTTAGAACAACAACAGAAACAAGGTCAAAAAGCTGAAATTGCGGAAACCCTGACTTATATTGGGGAAGTTTATACCAATTTAGGGAAGGATGCCGAAGCCATCAACGTTTTACAACAAGCTCTCAATTCTTATCGACAATTCAATCAAGAAGCCGCAAACAAAAACCCCGAATATCAAACGGGAATCAGTCGGAGTTTAAATTTGCTAGGATTTGCCTATCGCAATCAGAATAAAGTCTCAGAAGCCCTGAAATTACATCAAGAAGCGTTACAAATTTCCCAGTCTATTAATGATCGGGTTAATATTGGCGAATCTTTGCATAATTTAGCTTCTGATTATACCACTTTAAACCAATATGATCAAGCCTTAAACTTGTATCAACAAGCCCGAAAAATCCGGGAAGAAGTCGGAGATAAACGGGATCTTAGTCGCACTTTAAATAATTTAGGCGCTTTGTATTTAATTCAGGGAGATAATCAAAAAGCCTTAGAGATTTATCAACAAGCTTTAGCCCTGCGTCGCCAAATTGGAGATCAAGCCGGAGTCGGACGATTATTAAGTAATATTGGGCTATTGTATCGTCAGTTAGGAGATGATTCTCAAGCCTTAATTTATTTTCAACAAGCTTCGGAACTGATGCTCAGAATTGAGGATAATTCTAGTGCTGCCAGAGTCTATAATTTAATGGGGGAAATTCATGTGAAATCTAAACAAACTGATCAAGCTTTAAATTCCTATCAAAAGGCAATTGAATTGTCAAAAACAGCCAAGGATCAAATTAACTTAAGTACAGCCTTGAATAATTTAGGAACTGTTTATTATAGCCAAGGTCAATATTCGCAAGCGTTAGAAGCCTACCAAAATGCGTTCTCTATTTATCAAACCCTCAGTAATAAACCCGAAATGGGTACAACCTTAAACAATATTGGACAAGTTTATGAACGTTTAGGAAATTATCCCCAAGCCTTACAAACCTGGAAAGAAGCCTTAGCTATTCTCCAACAAACCGGAAACCAAAAAGCTGTTCAAGAAACCCAACGCAGTATTGACTCGGTACAAAAAAAACAAGAAGGTGGGGCGTAGGATGGGTTGTATGATTGTCTGTTAACTGTTATGGGCGGGGTTAACCATTGGTGTCAACTTAACGCTAGAAGTAGGCGCTCAAACCCGAATTCACGCGCTATCTGATTCCCAGTCAATGATCCCCCCTAACCCCTTAACAAGGGGGGAACAGGAGATCCAAGTCCCCCTTTTTAAGGCAGGGCTGTTTCATTCTACAAAATTGGGGAGACAAATTGAGTCCCCAATTTTCTAAATTAAAACCCNCCTGGGATGCGAAGCTAGTCCCCTGCTCTGTCGCTTAGTATTAAACAGCCATTTGGGAGGCAGTGTACTCAGCCTAACAAGCCTTGATAACATTGGCAAAGCTAACTTTACCCTAGAAATAGGAGGGGGAGAANTATTGCAGCATTTGTATCTCTATGAAGTTCACATCCACAATTACAAATATGGGTGCGAGTTGATAGAGATTTTTTTACAATTACCCCGCAATTAGAACATCTCTGTGAAGTGTAATGAGGTGGAACCGGAATTGCTAATTTATCAAATTTAGCTGCAAAATATTCTATCCATTGTCGGAACAAATACCAACTGGCATCACTAATTGATTTAGCTAAACAGTGGTTTTTAACCAAATTCCTAACACTTAAATCTTCATAGACGACTACATCGTTAGATGTGCATACGTTACGCGCAGTTCTCTTTGCGTGTTCAATCCGTTGTCTGCTTACTTTTAAGTGTTTTTTGGCGTAAATTTTTCTGGCTCTCCGTCTACCCGATGAACCTTTAACTTTCTTGTAAATCTGTCTCTGAGATTGCTTAATTGATTGTTCAGCTTTTCTCAGGAAATTAGGATTAGGTTCGTGATAGCCATTTGAGTCTGTGTAAAACGATTCTATGCCAACATCAAGTCCAATTTCCTTTCCGGTTTTCGGTTGAACATCAGTTACATCAATGTTTAGACAAAACTGAGTATAATACCCATCAGCACGACGAATTAGACGTACTCGCTTGATGTCTTTAACGTTGTAAGTATGGATCTCCCATTTTCCCAACAATTTAAGTTTGCCAATCCCGTTTTTGTCGGTAAAGGTAATCTGTCTTTTGGTTGGGTGCAACTTCCATCCCGATGTTTTATATTCAACAGAACGGCAATCTTTCTGGAATTTGGGATATCCTTTTTTACCCGAAATCTTTTTCTTACAGTTGTCGTAAAAACGACTAATGGCAGACCACCCCCGCTCGGATGCGGATTGGACTGCCATTGAGTTTAGGTCAGCAACAAAGGGAAATTCATTTCTGAGAGTTGTGGAATATTTATTTAAAGCAAATCTATCAATCTTCAATTCTCTGGAATTATCCATCCAGTATCTAATCGCTTTATTGCGAATGAATTGAGTGGTACGAATTGCTTGATCAATTGCTTTATATTGATTGGGTTTACCTTTAACTTTGTATTCTAAAACTATCATGGAATTCTCCTATTTTCGACCTGCTTCTATGTTAACATAAATCAGGAAAATATTCACTGGGGTTAAAACCCCCTGGGTCGTTTTTCATCTCAGGTCTGAAGACACTGAGTTTTCAATCTCCCATCCTGGTCTTATAAAAATATTTCGATGCCAGCCCAGACACACAGGAATTCAAGCTTGTGGAGAGGATGTAAGACTCGTTAATGCTTGCATTAAAAAGCATTCTTCTGTGAAACAAGAATCCCCCGTCACAGCGTAGTAGCTTGACGGAGGAGTGTCAAAATTAGAGAATGGAACCATTATTCAATCACGGGTAAACCCATGAAAAGTAACCCCAGAATTTTTATTCCCAAAGAAGTCAGAAGATATGTATTTTTACGAGACAATTATCAATGTAAAAGTTGTGGAAAAACAGACAGTGAAACCCAACTGACGATTGATCATATTATTCCTTTAGCCAAAGGCGGGTCTAACGATATTAGTAATTTGCAAACCTTGTGTTTTGAATGTAACCAGAAAAAGAAAGCGGATTTTGATCCCCGTTTCAAGCGAAACTTTACAACTTAAAGGTTAAACCCAAAAATGATAAAATAGGAGATACAAACTGCCCCCTTCGTGATTTGAACTTATACAAATGATCAATCCTCTTAGAAAAAAACTGCACTATTTAGTAGATCAGATCTCCGAGGAAGACTTAGGAAAAGCATGGAAAACTTTGCAAATCCTATTTTACAATGCCTATATGCTCAAAGCCATCGAAGAAGCGAAGGAAACTCTAACACCTGGAGACTCCTTGACTTATGATGAAGCATTAGAAATGCTGCATTTTGAGTTTAGTCGAGCTAATGCTGCTCATTCAGAACATCACCATCCCACTTATCGCCCTATCCCCCAAATTAATGACTGAGTAACTCCATCGTGACGCTTGATGTCCGCTATGGTCGATCTTTTATTTATGACCTGATGAGCTTAGAACCCTCCGCTTATTCTAAGGTCTACCATTTTGTGTTTGTTGAATTTAAAAATATTAAACATCTTAAAGATTTACCCGATCTTAAACCTTTAGGTTCTAGTGCAATCTTTTATCGATTTACTTTAGAAAACTATTTAATTGGAATTGAAGTTACAGGTCAAATTGTCAAATTTGTCCGCATTTTACCCAAACCCCATTTTTAAGGGTGTCAGTGAACCGCCAACAGCTAACAATTTATTACCAACTGTTAAGGTGTATTGCAAAGCGTCACAACTGAGGAAGAGAAAATGGCTCAGACGTGAGCGTCCGTGATACCATCAGACATTAGTAAAAAGACGAGATAGATTGGGAGAAGACCGTTGACACTAAGGGTTGCTGTTGTTGGTTCTGGCCCTGCGGGTTCTTCCGCAGCCGAGACGCTAGTGAAAGCAGGCATTGAAACCTACCTGTTTGAACGCAAGCTGGATAACGCCAAACCCTGTGGTGGGGCGATCCCGCTTTGTATGGTGAGTGAGTTTGACTTACCTGCTCACGTCATTGATCGGCGGGTGAGAAAAATGAAAATGATCTCTCCCTCGAACCGTGAGGTTGATATTTTCATTGAAAAAGAAGACGAATATATTGGAATGTGCCGTCGGGAAATTCTCGATGGGTTTATGCGCGATCGCGCCGTCTCTTTAGGGGCAATTTTAATCAATGGTACTGTTCATCAATTAGAAATTCCTCAAACCAGTTCCAAGCCTTATGTGATCCATTACCATGATCATGCAACGGCCGAAGGTGGCGTGGGTACACCCAGAACCCTAGAAGTGGATGTGGTGATCGGGGCAGATGGGGCTAACTCCCGCATTGCTAAAGCCATGGATGCTGGGGATTATAATTATGCGATCGCCTTCCAAGAACGCATCCGTATCCCCGAAGATAAAATGGCCTATTATGAAGATCGGGCGGAAATGTACGTTGGAAACGATGTTTCTCCTGACTTCTACGCCTGGGTATTCCCCAAATATGATCACGTTGCGGTGGGAACTGGGACAATGAAACCCAACCAAGCCATGATCAAACAATTGCAAGCGGGAATTCGCGCCCGGGCAGCGAACCGCATCGAAGGCGGTAAAATTATTAAAGTCGAAGCTCACCCCATTCCCGAACATCCCCGTCCCCGTCGGGTTGTGGGACGAGTGGCTTTAGTCGGAGATGCCGCCGGAACAGTTACGAAGTCCTCTGGAGAAGGCATCTATTTCGCCGCCAAGTCTGGCCGGATGTGTGCGGAAACCATTGTGGAACGGAGTAATAGTGGTCAACGCATTCCCACAGAAGCGGATCTGAAGGAATATATCAAACTCTGGGATAAGAAATATGGCATTACTTATCTGGTGTTGGATATTCTGCAACGAGTCTTCTATCGCACGGATGCGACCCGTGAAGCTTTTGTAGAGATGTGTGCTGATAGAGATGTGCAGAAGTTAACCTTTGATAGCTATCTGTACAAAACCGTTGTTCCAGCCAACCCTCTAATTCAGATGAAGATTACCGCAAAAACCCTGGGGAGTTTGTTACGCGGAAGTGCGTTAGCACCGTAATCAGTTATCAGTTATCAGTTATCAGTTATCAGTTTAAGAGTTAAGAGTTAACTTCTTTTCTTGACTGATAACTGATTATAAGGAGAATTAAGTATGAGTCCAACAAACCCATCAGAAGAACAACTCAATACGGCGGAGATTTTGCAATTAGTTCAACAAGAAAAAACAGCTACCTTGAGTCATTTAGTTTCTAGTGTTGTCCATGAAATTAATAATCCATTAGGGTGTATTGCAGGGAATATTACTTATATTAAAGATTATGTCAAAGATTTATTAAATTTAATTGAATTGTATCAAGAACATTATCCCGATCCTGTTAATGAAATTACTGATGAAATTGATGCGATTGATTTAGAATATTTAATGGAAGATGTGCCGAAATTGTTATCGGCTATGGAGAATGGAGCAGAACGTTTACATCAAATTAGTAATGCTTTACGAACCTTTGGGAGATTTGAGAGCGATCGCAAAGTTTTATTTAATATTCATGATGGCATTGATAGTGTATTATTAATGTTAAAAAGTCGTTGTAAAGGAACTAAAATCCGATCTCCTATTGAAGTGATTAAAAACTATGGAGACATCCCGGAAATTAACTGTTATCCAGGGCATTTTAATCAAGCTTTATCTTATTTAATTAATTATGGAATTGATGCTTTAGATGAAAAAGCCAAAGCTCAACCCTCTAACCCTGAATTTAAACCGACGATCACGATTAAAACCAGCTTAACTTCAGATGCTGTTATTTTATCAATTCAAGATAATAGTTTAGGAATATCTGAGAGTGATCAAAAGACTATTTTTGAGGAATTATTAGTCACAAAACGGGTAGAACAAGGAACCGGAATTGGTTTATCCGTCAGTCGTCAAATTATTGAAGATCGACATCAAGGTAAAATTAAATGTCAGTCATCGTTAGGAATTGGAACCGAATTTATCATCGAACTTCCCAGAGCATCGGAGTCTTAAACTTAATCCTAATTTTGATTATTAAATACATCTTCATAAATTTGCGCCATTGTTAACGTTAACCCCACAGATTCTAAGATTAAATCGTCTTTTTGTCCTAAGATTTGGACAGTCCAATTTCCTTGATCATCTTGACGATAAACTTCCACTTGCATTTGATTTTGGGAGACTAAAACATATTCTTTTAAACTGTCTAGGGTTTGATAGTTGATTAATTTTTCCCGTCTATCGGTGGTTTCTGTCGTTTCTGAAAGAACTTCTATAATTAAACTAGGTTGAGTTTTAAAATATCTGTGATTATCTTGGGGGTTACAAGTGACCAGCAAGTCAGGATAATAGAAAATATCGTCTTGAACTTTAACTTTCATATCTGACACAAACACCCGACAAGAACTTCCCCGCAGATGAGGACGCAATAAAGCCAAAATATTTCCTACAATAATATTATGTTCCTCACTCGCACCCGCCATCGCAAATACATAGCCACCGACATATTCATGGCGAGTAGGACTGTTAGCTTCGGCGTTTAGATAGTCTTCAACGGTAAATAGGGGTAAGGGCGATCGCATTTTTTATTCCTCGTCATTATCTTTTATAAACATTCTATTAACATTATAGTCAAGATTATAGAAGTTAGGATATACTGAAAGTAACTAAATTGAGTAAAGCTGATGAAAGTTAAAGTAACAGAACAAGGTGTAGTTATTCCCAAGGATTTTCTCAAGGGAGTTGAAGAGGTAGAAATTCGTAAGGAAAATAATATTATCTTTGTGATCGTAACTAATCAGACAGATCCAATTTTTGAGATGGGGATGAACCCGGTAAACTGCGGGGTTTCTGATGCGTCTGAAAAACTAGATAATTATATTTACGGTTCTGTTGTATCAAACTGAATATATGCTTTGAATACTGGATTTAATAGAAAGAGCGATCGCCCTCCTCCTTCAACTTTTTCGATTAAATTCCGTCGAATTAAGGATTGTATTGCTTGCATAAATTCAGGTTTTGATAATACCAGGTTAGCAGGTTTTTGGGAAATATTCACAGGTTGATCTTCATTCGCTAACCAATTAATTACCGTTTTTTCTGATTCCGATAAACGCTCTAAGTGTGATTTTAAATTAGGTTCTAAATCCCCTATATAGATATCATTTTGTTCAGTTAAAAATAAAGAAACACTACCGTTAAACAGTTCAATAATTGTTGAAGCAATAATCTTTAACCACCTGGGATGACCTTGATATAGGGTAATTAATTCTAACCAGTTTTCCTGATCAATTAATCCTTTTTCTCTGAGTATTTCGGTTGCTTCTTCTCCTAATCCTTTGAGATTTAAGGTCTGTGTTGATCTATTCTCAGCTTCTAATGTAGCGATTTCTATGGGTTTTGTCCAACTCAGAAGAATTAAACAACTTTGATGGGGAGATGTGGCAATTTGTTTAAAAAATTTACTATAATCTTCATATCCGGGTAAATATTGACCTGCTAATTCACCTCTTTTTAAAATATCCTGTAAGTCATCAAGAATCAGTAAACAGCGACAGTTACGAAAATAATCAATAACTGTAGATAAGGGAGTTTGTTGAGATTTGGAAAAAAATTGTTTGAGTTCGGTTTGTAACGTTGAAAGCGTAGGAATATTATTAAGACTTTTCCACATAATATAATCGAATTGTGTATTTATTTCTTCGATGAGTTTAAGGGCGATCGCACTTTTTCCAATTCCACTTAATCCATAAATCGTAATTAAGCGAGTATGGTCTTCTAATATCCATTGTTTGAGGGTGGTTAATTCTGAAGTGCGATCGTAAAAGGTTGTTAATTCGGGTGCTTCTATTAAATTGATGATTGTTGATTGATTTTGAGTTTGGGATGTTTCTGGGGGAGATTGCGATCTCGTTTGTGTATTTTTAATATTTTTGATAAATTGATTACAAATATTAATATCAATTTCTTGTAATAAACAGTCGCCTGAATTAGAAACTTGAGAAACCCTATATTTTTTCTCTACCTTAGAACGAAAATTAAATTTCTTGAGATCTTCTCCTAAGTCTTCACCCAGCTTTTCCCATAACTTAGCCGCTTCTTTTTTAACGTGAGATTCACTACAATGGAAGTCTTTAGCAATTTGAGGATATTTTTGTCTTTGCCAAACACCCGTTAGTATTGCTTCCTGTAGGGGTGTGAGATTTTCTCCAGTTTTATCAAAAATTGAATTATTAGCCCATTCTACAACATCTTCAACATTCATGGGTCAGGGTTGAGTGCGGTTGAGTGTACTATATCCTACTAAATCCTACTTTGTCAACTGCATTGTACCAGATTCTACTAAATTGGTTCGGGATGGTTGGAAAAATTGGGTGCTAAATCCGACTGTTTGGACTTGTCATATATAACTATAACCAAATACAATATTTTAGTTAGCAATATAGTAAAATGCTTAAAATTATGAAAATATGAAAACAACTTCTAATAAGCTTTTATTGCGAATGGTTTCATTAATGGCGTTTCCATTGGCTTTTTTGTCATTGAAAAAAGATTATTTTATAGAAAAAACATTTTCAATGACACCAGCAATTCAAGATGATCAAAAAAATATTATTAGCCAAAATCCAAAAGGAATGATGATTTTAAGTGACAGAGACACCACTTTAGCAATTAACGCTTGGAATGGTGCGCGTCATGGAGGAGAATTACGACTGCATAATGCTTGCCGTCCTACGAATCCTGATTGTACTTGGATCTATACCACAGATAGAATGCTTTTAAGTGCAAGAGATCCATCATTAGCTATTAAGGCTTGGAATGGTGCCAAACATGGTGGTGATATAAGATTAAGCAATAATTGTTCAGCCAATGACCGTAATTGCACTTGGACTTATAGAGGTGGAATGTTTATTAGTGATATGGATACGGGGGTAGCGATCAATGCTTGGAATGGAGCAAAGTACGGCGCAGAATTGAAATTACATGAAAGATGTTTAGGAAATAATCCTGATTGTACTTGGAAGTTTTGGATGCCATCTTCGTAAGAGGGATAACTTAGATAATCTCGATCGCGCCTCCTCTACCATCCCCAGTAGGAGAAAAAGTGTTTCTTCAAAAACCTCTACCTCACTTTAGGGGATAAAAAGCCGACTTACACCCATATAAGTATTAATATCAATCACAATTTCAACCAGACGAATTGCACAACGCTCCCGATATTCAAAATCATTCAAGAAGCGATCAGCATCGCTAATAGTAATCACGGGGAGTGATGTAGAAGTTATTTCCTCGCGCATCACTTGTTCCAGAGAGTTATCACCCTTCATGCTCCGATTTGCGGTCAATAGAATCATCTGGTTTGATTGAGCTAACCGCCAAACTACCCGATCATCACTATTGATTGGTAAGCCTATTTCATCAAAGGTGATAAATCGAATCAGTACCCAATCTAGCCAGCCGCTATTTAAAATACTACCTGAGAGAAGTACGGCGTGTCCTCTTAAATTATGATCAACTAAAAAATTCATAGCTGAGACTTGAATTTAGCCTTAGCTGCTTGAAGTTTTGCTCGAATAGCTTCTTGACCTGGCTTTGGTGGTTGAGCGGCAATTCTAGCAATCAGATCGCGGTTTTTTTCTTCATAATACAGCCGCAGTTCTTCAGCTTCTTTAAGAACGATTTGATACTCAGCTTCAACATCAGCGCGATTTGCCTCAATATAAGCTAAAGCTGCGTTAATTTGTGCCTCTGTCAGATCAAATAATCCCCTGATAAACTTAGGTGGATATTGAGCCGTCACATAGTCCATAATATCGTAGATAGTAATGCGTGTACCTGCGATTGTTAGTCCTCTTTCTGTGCGGATAATAGCTGTTTGTTCGTTAGGTAGGGTTGTCATATTTATAGCCTCCTAGTTCTCTAGTATGCGAACTATTTCCTGTGGTTTTAGAACGGGAATATTGCTCATAATTTATCGGATCACTATCTGTTGTGTCCCTATAAACTCTGTCTCAAGAACGAGATTATCATCCTCTAAGAGCATCTCAATTACCTCACGCAAATTCTCCTGTAACTCATCCAATGTTTCTCCCTGGGAATGTGCGCCAGGAAACCCAGGAATATAACCAACGTAAAGATTGGTATCAGAATCTTTTTCGATTATAGCAGTAAATGTTTTCATAAGATTCGCTTTCGATTGCCACCCAACTATATTTCCTTGCATCATTATCTCTTGAATTACGGCTTAAAAAACAAGCAATTGTTGGTTGATTCTGCTGTAGATGAAACAGAACTGAAGCATAGACTAAGGCATCTTGAGGCATCAAAGCATAACGGTTTTCATAAGTTGCTGCTTCAGAGAGAATATTCCCATTTAGTGGGATAATATCTGCATAACTCAATAACCTATTTCTATATTTTGCAAATCGTTTTGTTTCTTCCACATCAATTTCAACCAATAAATTAAAAAACTCTCTAATATTATTTTGAATCCGATTTTTATAGGAAACTGTGCGTTCAAGCTGTTTGAATTCCCGATCAAGAGATTGCTGCAAAGCTTTACGGTTTCTAGCTTGGCGAATTAGTTTTTCATGAGGTTCAGCTAAACTATAGGCGGGAATAATTAATGTTGCAGGTTTTTGCTCACTCAGTAACAGAATTTCTTCACAGCTTTTAAACTGTTCTTGCTCGAAAACTAATTCTAGGACAAAATTAGTCTCAACGTAAATATTCACGCAATATCCTCATATTGAAAATAACCACCTGCTATAGCAGTCCCTAGCCCTGACTCAACTAACCATTGTTGAGATTTATCACCCTCTTTACCCAAAGTTTGAGAATGAATTATTTCTCTTAACCAAGAAGTAACAATCATTTCAAAACTCTGGGGATTGATTTGATCTGCGGTAACTCCAGCCCGTTCAAAGTAAGGTTTAAAAATCAAAGTGGCATCAATAATATAAGAAGGTTCTGCGATCTTTTTTTGATGATTAAGATTAGACCATAAATAGATTGAATCAGTAAAAACTAACATAATATAAGGGATTTTCGTAAAATTTTCACTCTTAAAAATTTTCCAGCCTAATTCTATCACCCAAGGGAGTGGAGGATTAGATCGTCGCTTCACTTCAACAATTAATATCAGTTGGTTTTCAGGATTATAAACCGATATATCCCAACGAGAACGTCCAGATGGTTTTGATCCTAAATCATTCCCTTTAAAGGTAGGAAGTTGAGAGTTTTTTTCAGGATTTTCAACCTGAAGTTCTGCTAAAACACGGGTTGCGATCGCATTTTGTTCGTCTTCTGGGAGTTTTTCCAATTCTTCCATAACTTGCTGAAGTAATTTATTCATTTTCATTTCTCCTGTTCTCATTATTGGTGAAGTATTACTAACTACCAGCATAAATCAAATCATCATCTAATTCTTCTGGAGTGTAGTGTCGTAAAACTCCACGCGCTCCTAATAGTTGGCCAAATTCATATTTATCCATAACAGCTAATTCTCGTGCTTTACCAAAGGATAATAGATCCTGGGTATAGAGAGCGATCGCTAATTCTTGTCGTAATTCCTGTTCAATACGTTGTTCAGGTAAACGAATTGCTTGTAGAACAGAATCAGAAATTGAAATTTGTATTCCCATAAGCGCGATTATTTCTATTAATAATTGTTATTCTGTTCGCGTCATTTTGGTGTTTGATTGCTGGCGCTGTGCAATTTCAATTAACATCCTTAATGCCTCATTGACAGCTTGATCATTAGGAAAAGCTTGAGCAATATCGGGGTCTAAAAGCACTAAGTTTGTTCCCGCACGATACCGCTCAA
Source organism: Planktothrix serta PCC 8927 (assembly GCF_900010725.2). Classification (NCBI taxonomy): domain Bacteria; kingdom Bacillati; phylum Cyanobacteriota; class Cyanophyceae; order Oscillatoriales; family Microcoleaceae; genus Planktothrix; species Planktothrix serta. Next base: position 116,592 of record NZ_LR734875.1, read on the forward strand.
CATACTTACCTTTAACACCTCCTTCCAATTGCTGAAAATCATACTCAGACAGTAATTCATCTTCCATTTCGTTCTGTTTATCCTTGTTCATAAAACCTCTGCTCCTGTCGTGTGGCTTTTCGGGCACTGATGATTCGTACCCTTTCTAATCGATCAGTGTGTGCAACAATTAAAAGTTGCCCAAACCTAGATATACCTATAATAATATAGCGGCTTTCTCCGATCAAATTTCATACTTAGCTTGCTTCATGGCAGCTTGGATGTATTAAAGATATTAATCCTAGAGCGATCGCATTTATTGATATATATGATCAACTAAAAAATTCATAGCTGAGACTTAAATTTGGCTTTGGCTGCTTGAAGTTTTGCTCGAATAGCTTCTTGACCTGGCTTTGGTGGTTGAGCGGCAATTCTAGCAATCAGATCGCGGTTTTTTTCTTCATAATATAGTCGCAATTCTTCAGCTTCTTTAAGAACGATTTGATACTCAGCTTCAACATCAGCGCGATGGGCTTCAATATAAGCTAAAGCTGCGTTAATTTGTGCCTCTGTCAGATCAAATAATCCCCTGATAAACTTAGGTGGATATTGAGCCGTCACATAGTCCATAATATCGTAGATAGTGATGCGTGTACCTGCGATTGTTAGTCCTCTTTCTGTGCGGATAATAGCTGTTTGTTCGTTGGATAGGGTTGTCATATTTATAGCCTCCTAATTCTCTAGTATGCGAACTATTTCCTGTGGTTTTAGAACTGGAATATTGCTCATAATTTATCGGATCACAATCTGTTGTGTCCCTATAAACTCTGTCTCAATAACCAGATCATCATCTTCTAGGAGCATCTCAATTACCTCACGCAGATTCTCCTGTAACTCATCCAATGTTTCTCCCTGGGAATGTGCGCCAGGAAACCCAGGAATATAACCAACGTAAAGATTGGTATCAGAATCTTTTTCGATTATAGCAGTAAATGTTTTCATAAGATTTGCTTTTGATATTGCTGATGTAAAAGGGTAAGCTGATCCACAATAGCCAAATTTAAAATGGGTGAAGTATTATTAACTACGAGCATAAGTCAAATCATCATCTAATTCTTCTGGTGTGTAGTGTCGTAAAACTCCACGCGCTCCTAATAGTTGGCCAAATTCATATTTATCCATAACAGCCAGTTCTCGTGCTTTACCAAAGGATAATAGATCCTGGGTATAGAGAGCGATCGCTAATTCTTGTCGCAATTCCTGTTCAATACGCTGTTCAGGTAAACGAATGGCTTGTAGAACAGAATCAGAAATTGAAATTTGTATTCCCATATTCGTTTAAGGTTTATTGAGTTAACACAGAAACTTATCTGCTAATGTCTTGACTTACCCTTTCAGCTAAAGTATCCCAATCTTAATCTGTTGTTCCCTCGTTTCAATATTATACCTTAAAATACTAATCCTAGAGCGATCGCATTTATTGATATAAAAGAAGCGATCGCAGTTCTTCAAAAATCTCAACCTTATTTTATGGGATAAAAAGCCGACTTACACCCATATAACTATTAATATTAAGCACAATCTCAATTAGACGCTCAACACAACGTTCTCGATATTCCGAATCATTGAGTAATCTATCGGCGTTTCCAATCGTAATCACAGGTAATGAATTAGGGGTATTTTCTTCACGCATTACTTGCTCTAAAGAATCCTTACCTTTCATACTGCGATTAGCTGTGAGCAAAATCATCTGATTTTCTTGAGCCAGTCGCCAAACAACTCTATCATCGCTATTAATAGGCAATTCCATTTGTGCAAAGGTGACAAAACGCATTGGAATAATATCAAGCCAACCTTGATTAGCAATAGAGCCAAAGAAAATCATGGCGTGTCCATTGAGATTATGATCTATCAAAAAAATCATGCTTTAGCCTCACGTTTTGCCTTAGCTGCTCGCAGTTTTTCCCATGCAGCTTCGGTTCCAGGTTGGGGAGGTTGCGCCGCAATTCTAGCAATCAGATCACGATTTTTTTCTTCATAATATAGTCGCAGTTCTTCAGCTTCTTTAAGAACGATTTGATACTCAGCTTCAACATCAGCGCGATTTGCCTCAATATAAGCTAAAGCTGCGTTAATTTGTGCCTCTGTTAAATCGAATAATCCCCTGATAAATTTAGGGGGATATTGAGCCGTCACATAGTCCATAATGTCGTAGATAGTAATGCGTGTACCCGCGATTGTCAGTCCTCTTTCTGTACGGATTACTTCTTCTAAAGAATTCTTACCTTTCATACTACGATTAGCAGTGAGGACGATCATTTTGTTTTTTTGAGCAAAGCGCCAAACTACAAGATCGCTGCTTTCAATAGATAGTTTCACTTGTTCAAACGTAATAAATTGAATTTCTATCAAATCAAGCCAACCTTCAGCGAGAATAGTCCCCCAAAGCCATGTTGCTTGACCTTCAATATTATGATCTATCAAAAAAATCATGTCCTAGACTCAATTTTGGCTTTCCAAGCATTTAGTTTAGCGCGTATTGCTTCTTGTTCAGGCTTTAAAGATATTGTGGCAATTTGAGTAAATCGTTCCCGGTTACGATTTTCCCAGTATTGATGAATTTCTTCTGCTTGTTGTAAAACAATTTGATATTCTGCTTCAACTTCATCACGATGAGCATCAATATAAGACATAGCTGCGTCAAACTGTCGATCGGTAATGTAAAATTTGTGCCGAATTAAATTGGGGGGATAGCCAGCATGAATGTAGTCCATTAACTGATAGAGTGTAATTCTAGTACCCGCGATTGTTAATCCTCTTTCTGTACGGATAATAGCTGTTTTATCGTTAGGTACGGTTGTCATACTGATAGTCTCCTAAAAGTTATTTTTATCAAGGACAGGTAAAGGAAGATTCAGGGTAAGACTCAGTAAAATCCAATCTTCCAATACCTCTTGCAATTCTTCTCGGCACGCTTCAAGAGTTTCAGCATTTGCATAGACTCCTTCACAGGTAGAAATCTCTCCATAAAAAGTTCCGTCATAACGATTTTATCTATTCTTAGATAACATTTTACTACATATTGAGCTAACCGCCAAACTACCCGATCATCACTAATGATTGGTAAGCCTATTTCACCTAAAACACCAATTTAGAGCGATCGCTTTTATTGATATAAAAAAAGCGATCGCTCTAAATTGTTATGACGGGTTATTGTTAAGAAACCCGGTTTCTATTTATTTATCCTTCTTGAACTGTTAATAATTCAACGGGTAAACGTTTAAATGCTAATCGTTCGTTTTCGATATCAACAAAAATGGTATCTCCATTCACAAATTCACTGCGAAGAATTGCCTTAGCAATGGGTGTTTCTAATTCCCGTTGAATTGCCCGTTTTAACGGACGTGCGCCATACACTGGATCATAACCCACTTCTGCTAAGAAATCTAAGGCAGAATCTGATAATTTTAATGCCATTTTCCGTTCAGCCAAACGTTTAGATAACCGTTCAACTTGCAGACTCACAATTTGTCGTAATTCCGATTTTTGTAAGGCATGGAAAATGATCATTTCATCAATGCGGTTGAGAAATTCTGGGCGGAAACTTGCCCGCATTGCGTCTAATACCCGACTCCGCATTTCTTCATATTGAGAATCAGAACCCGACACATCTAAAATATACTGTGATCCCACATTACTCGTCATGATAATAATGCTATTTTTGAAATCAACAGTATGACCTTGTGCGTCCGTTACCCGCCCATCATCGAGGATTTGCAACATAATATTAAACACATCGGGATGGGCTTTTTCGATTTCATCAAACAGAATTACAGCGTAAGGACGGCGACGAATGGCTTCTGTTAATTGCCCCCCTTCATCATATCCCACATACCCTGGAGGAGCGCCAATTAAACGGGAAACGGCGTGTTTTTCCATGTATTCTGACATATCAATTCGCACCATCGCTTCTTCGGTATCAAATAAATAGGAAGCTAAGGCTTTTGCTAACTCCGTTTTACCGACTCCTGTAGGCCCTAAAAAGATAAAACTGGCGACGGGACGGTTGGGGTCAGATAACCCGGCTCTTGAGCGTTGAATGGCATCGGCAACGGCGGTTACGGCTTCATTTTGACCGATAACTCGGTGGTGCAATTCATCTTCTAAATTCAGGAGTTTTTGCATTTCCGACTCAACTAACTTACTAATCGGAATTCCTGTCCATTTCGAGATAATTTCCGCAATATCAGCTTCGGTAACTTCCTCCCGCAATAGGGTTTTACCACTGGTTTGAGTCGCTTCTAATTGCGCTTCTGTAGCTTTAAGTTTTTTCTTGAGTTCTTCCATTTTGCCATATTTTAATTCCGCAGCCCGGTTTAAATCATAGTTACGTTCTGCTTGCTGAATTTCAATATTAACCCGATCAATTTCTTCTTTGATCGATTGAATATCGGTAATCACATTTTTCTCAGATTGCCATTGAGAACTCAGACTGCGTTGTTCTTCTTTTAAGGTTCCTAATTCCGTTTCTATCCGTTCCAAACGTTCTAAAGAAGCCGGATCGCTTTCTTTTTGCAACGATAATCGTTCCATTTCTAATTGCAAAATTCGCCGATCAATTTCATCGAGTTCTTCCGGTTTAGACGTGATTTCCATCTTTAATTTAGCCGCAGATTCATCAACTAAATCAATGGCTTTATCGGGTAAAAAGCGATCGCTAATATATCGAGTTGATAATACGGCCGCTGCTACTAACGCACTATCAGAAATTTTAACCCCATGATGCACTTCATAGCGTTCTTTTAATCCGCGTAAAATCGAGATAGTATCTTCAACGGTGGGTTGATCCACATAAACCTGTTGAAAACGGCGTTCTAAGGCGGGATCTTTTTCAATATATTTGCGATATTCATCTAGGGTTGTTGCTCCAATACAGCGCAATTCTCCCCGTGCTAACATGGGTTTTAAAAGGTTCCCAGCATCCATCGCCCCTTGGGTTGCACCTGCCCCTACAACAGTATGAATTTCATCAATAAACAGAATAATTGCGCCGTTAGAGTCGGTAACTTCTTTTAATACCGATTTGAGGCGTTCTTCAAATTCTCCTCGGAATTTTGCGCCAGCAATTAATGCCCCCATATCTAAGGCAATTAACCGTCTTTCTTGCAGAGATTGAGGTACATCTCCCGCAATAATTCGTTGGGCGAGTCCTTCGGCGATCGCTGTTTTTCCTACACCGGGTTCCCCAATTAATACGGGATTATTTTTTGTTCTCCGGCTTAAAATTTGCACCGTGCGCCGAATTTCATCATCTCGTCCAATCACCGGATCAAGTTTTCCTTGACGGGCGGCTTCGGTTAAATCTCGGCCATATTTTTCGAGAGCTTCATATTTGTTTTCGGGTGTTTGATCAGTCACTTTATTGTTTCCTCTAATTTGAGCAATAATTGATTTGAGTTTGGTTTCATCTAAGTGAAATTCTTGAAATAACGCCTTGCCAAAACGATCATCTTTAGGATAAGCTAAAAATAGATGTTCAACCGAAATAAACTCATCTTTGTATTCTTGACGATAAGTTTCGGCTCGATCTAAAAGGGTATCTAAACTTCGACCTAAATAAACATTAGAAATTGTTCCGGTTATTTTAGGTTGACGATTAATAAACCCATCGGTTCTTTCTCGGAATTGAGCAACAGATACTCCCGCCTTACTCAGGATATTTTTAGTTAATCCTTCTTGTTCTAGCAACGCTTTCATTAAGTGTTCAGTTTCAATTTGTTGCTGTTGGGATTGTTTAACAATATCAGGAGTTTTGGCTAGAGCTTCCCAGGTTTTTTCTGTAAATTTATTGGGGTCGGTCGGTTGCATTTTTATTGATCCTCCACGTTGATTAAAATGAATTGACTAACAATTACCAATATTAGCAACGCTCTAAGTTAGAGATTTCCTATAACACTTCCTTACTATACCGAACTCTATTAAGGTAGTTTATCTTATTTTCACGACTTTTTTAGTACGGTTCACCGAAAATCAAGGATTAATCTCTGAATTTGAAGGTCAAAGGGGAATCGATCTATAATAAAAACATCCTAAATCGTTAAGGAACTTTTGACCATGACACAAACTGTTAACCCTAGTTCCACAATTTCAGCAGAAAGTAACCCGACTTCATCGGAAGGCGAACCCACGTTATTAATTAATGAATTTTTAACAGAAATTCAATTAACTCCTCAAGAACAATGGCAAAATTTATTGCAAATTATGAGAACATTTCGACAAGCAACAACTCCTCAACCTCAACCTATTATTCTTACTCCCGATGAACAGCAACGTCAAGAACAAATTAAGAAAAATCAAGCGGTGATTGAACTATTAAGAAAGTGGAGAGAAGAAGATGATCAACAAGAACAAACAGAAACCTGGGAAATCCTTAGCAAAGCATTAGATTTTGAAAACACATCAATTTAAGGACTCTAAAAATGCGATTAATTGTCTTAGATACTGCACCATTAGGGATGATTTCTAACCCGAAAGCAACACCCTCAAATTTAGACTGTCAATTGTGGTTGGAAAACTTATTAGCTCAAGGCGAAAAAGTGATTTTACCTGAAATTGCGGATTATGAAGTTCGTCGAGAATTATTAAGAGCGAATAAACACGCCAGTATTAGGAAACTGGATCAATTAAAATCAATTTTAGAGTATAAACCGATTACAACGGAGGTGATGTTATTAGCATCTCAAATGTGGGCGGATGCGAGAAAAAGCGGAAAACCTACGGCTGATAATAAATCTTTAGATGCGGATGTGATTTTGGCAGCGCAAGCAAAATTAGAAGAATTAAAGGGAGATTCTGTGATTGTTGTGACTACCAATAAAAAGCATTTATCTGTTTTTGTTGAAGCAAGAGAATGGCATGAAATTGCACCCATTTCTTAAATATTGGTTGTTAATAATAGCTGAAAATAATAGCCAGCGAGGACGCTGGTACTGCTGTCAATAATAGCCAAAGACATTTTATTTTGACTAAAAACACTTTACCCCTTAACATGAACCGGAAGCCAAACACTAAAAATAGAACCTTTATCCATCTTACTTTCCACCGTAATCACGCCACCCAGAATTTGACATAAACGTTGACTAATTGCCAATCCTAATCCCGTTCCTCCAAATCGTTTTGTAGTAGACGCATCCGCTTGAATAAAGGGTTTAAAAATATGCTGTAATTGTTCGTCTGTCATCCCAATTCCGGTGTCTCGAACTCGAAAAACCAGATATTGAGAAGAGTTTCCAATTAATCCATACATCAATTCATCATCTTCTGGAATCGGGGGTTTTTCCTGAGTGCGTTCAACAATTAAATAAATCGTTCCTTTTTCCGTAAATTTGGAAGCATTGCTGAGTAAATTTAAAAGAATTTGTCGAACTTTAGGCATATCTGCATACATTGTTCCGATATTGGGTTTAGCCTTAACTTTCAAAACATTATTATTTTTTTCTGCTAAAGGTGTAGCTGTTGTGATCACATCTTCGATGAGTTTATCAACAGGAAAATTTTCTAAATAAAGGGTGACATGACCCGCTTCAATTTTAGAAATATCTAAAATATCGCTAATCATATCTCGCAGATGTTTTCCGGCGGTCTGAATTCGTTCTAGGTCAGGTAAAAAGCCCGTATATCCTAAATCTTCAGATTCTTCATGGAGCATTTCACTATAGCCAATAATCGCATTTAAAGGGGTGCGAAGTTCATGGCTCATATTGGCTAAAAACACACTTTTAGAACGGTTAGCTGCTTCCGCCACAATTTTCGCTTTCTGCAATTCTTCTGTATATTCAGCAACCCGTAGAATTAAATGATTTAAAGATTGAGTTAGCACCCCAATTTCATCAGAACTGGTTACGGGTGCTTGTAGGGCAAAATCAGATTCTTCACTCACCTGCTCTGCCACTTTAATCATTGTATCTAAAGGAATTGCAATCATTCCCCCAATACCAATGGCTAAGATTGTTGCTAATCCACCGGATATTACTAAAGTAATGATAATAATTCTATGGCCGAAAACTTCGATTTGTTCATAGTATTCGATGGCGGTTTCAGCACGTTTCCGAAATCTATTTTCGAGTTGAGTTGTTTCGGAATAGAGGGGATAAACTTGGGTAATTCCTGTACTGCGATTCAAATTGATCAGAGATTTTTGAACCGATTGCAAAATTTTAGGATTGAGGTTAGGTTTTTCTGTGGTTTGAATCAGTTTTTCAAACTGGGGGGCATAATTATTTAACCGTTCTTTATAACGTTGAGTTAAGTCTTGTAACCCTTGATAATCCTGTTGAATCTGATTATCTGTCGTTTCAGGAATATTTTGTAGCTGTTGAAGCTGATTATTCATCACAAAAATATTGGAACGCAGAGCCGAAACCCCCTGTTCAATTTTCTCTATATCCTGGCTATTGCTGAGGGATTGGACTAAGTTATCTTGATTGTGCTTCAACTGTAGAAGACTTTGGCTGAGTCCATCAAGAACCTTGGCTTTCTCCTGATCAATTTTTAATTGGGTTTGCAGAGGCTTTTTATAATAGGTTTCCGTTAAAAATGCTGAGGTGATACCTACAAGGACAACCCCGATTACTAACCCATAACCCCAGCCAATTTTTTGCCGAATGCTCAGACGATCAAACATAGGCAAGATAATGCTAGAGGAAATCTTACTTTTTGTTAAGTGCTTTTGAGATGAAATTAAAGACATCCGTGAGATCGCTCTTAGCCAGGAAGGTTTATATTATTATTGTATGCTAGTTGACATCTTCCAGGTTATCCTCAGCCAGGGTTGACCGAAAACAAACTTAACTTAACTGATTGAGGGGAGTGACACTTTACAGCCCAGGGCTGTTTCCTTCTCAAAATTTGCGATCGCTAAACCTTTGATCTGGGGCAAGTTTTAGACCCTATTTAAACAGAAAATATCAAAACTGTTGAAATCATTCTCCTTTTCTTTACAGAGAAAGGCTTTTAGAGTTTAGCGATGCCGCAAGGCGGCGGCTACGCCATCGCATTTTAGATCCGACTTTGAAACAGCCCTGGCTTTCTAAGGAACTTAATTCAGAAACTTAGTTATTAGTTGAACCACATACCATGCTTTAAACATTTTGTCAATCTAAATGTGACAGTTTTAAATCTGGTACACACTCAACTAATCCCCGGAATCTACGCATTTACACTTAAATCAAAAGTATAATTTTTGATACACACAATCTATTCAGGGTCATCGGTATTGTTAAAGTGTATCAGTTTCTCTAGAATCCAAGCTCAATTATAGGTTTCAATAAACCCATACATTTTATGTCTGCTTCAGATAATTTCGATGGGGTATTCCCAGAGGAACACCTAGATTTGAAAAGTTTTGTTCCTAAGTTTTGTGCGAAAAATTTTTTAGGAGTATTTCAAATTGTGCTTTCAACATCCAGTTTTAATCAAAACCGGAACTTTAAAACTCAGCCTATCATCTTATAGATTTGAGGTTTAGTCCAACAAGTAAAACAGCTAAAGCTGTCAAAATAACTCTCAGAATCAATCTCAGAATTGAAGAAGATTCGTCTGACTCAAAAACACTAGAGATCTAAGACAATAAGAAAATTTTTCAAAAAAGCTTTATTGAGCTAATCCCATTTTTTTTTACCAAAATTTTATCAAGGAAAATCAGGGTATGCTATCTGAAAATAATTCTTTTCAAACTCAAGCCATCGTTATTATTGATCCTCAAGTCGAAAACTACGAAACCTTACTGCAAGGGGTTGATCCAAATGCAGAAGTTGTTATCCTTGACCCAAATCAAGATGGAATTGAGCAAATTAGTTCCATTTTGTCTAACTATAAAAATATTGATTCCCTACAAATTATTGCTCACGGAAGTTCAGGAAGTCTACACTTAGGTAATACGGTTGTAGATAATAACACTTTTGATCACTATACCGAACAGTTCCAACAGTGGCAAACCGGATTAACTGAAAATGCCGATATTTTACTCTACGGATGCAATCTTGCTTCTGGAAGTTTAGGACAATCTTTCGTTACAAATTTATCTCAACTCACTCAAACAGATGTAGCCGCCTCCGAGAATTTAACAGGTGCGACTCAGTTCGGAGCAGATTGGAATTTAGAATATATAACTGGAACAATTGACACCCATTTAGCCATTCAAACTCAAACTTTATTGAACTATGATGGCGTATTACTGAAAACATTAGTCGATGAATCTTTTACAGACATTGACCTAACACCTCAACCTCCAGGAGGAAATTTACCTACAATTAATTGGCTGTATGGAAATAAGGATTATGGTTCAGCTACTGTTACTGATCCCCTGTTAAATAGCCAATTTTTCCCCTACTTAACAGCAAGAGGAACCAGAGCACCTGAAACCAATGGGATTCCCGGAATTCTTTCAGGTACGGCTGATACTGATGGTGAAGGAGCCTTAAGATTAACTCCAAACGAGAACAGTCAGTCGGGTTTTGTGATCTACAATGAGGAGATTCCTTCTATCTCTGGATTAACAATATTATTTGATTATTACTCTTATGGAGGAACTCCTGATGGAACAGATAATAGAGGAGATGGATTAAGCTTTTTCTTAATTGATGGTAGCGAGTCTCCAAGCAAGGCAGGAGCCTTCGGCGGTTCTTTGGGATATGCTCAAAATCGAGCTATTAACCCAGACGTTAACGGTAATATTGACCCCAACGGTACAGTTGGAACGACAACATACGGTATTAAAGGAGGTTATGTTGGAATTGGATTTGATGAGTATGGAAACTTTGCCACAGAAGCCAACAGCAATAATAAGATTATTCGTGTAGGAGCATCAAATCCAGATTTAAAAACCCCTGTTCCTGACTCAATTACAATTCGTGGAAAAGAAGAAATTATTGATCCTATCACCAAGGCACAAAATCTCAAAAATTCTTATCCCTGGATTAAGACCTATGACAAGAATGAATTACTAACGAAAACGGGTGTTACTAGCATTGATGCTCCTAATGACCTCTATTTAGATGTAAATAATAATCCAGTTACAGTTACAAGAGATACCGATGGTGTTAAAAGACAAGTAGGAATTCAACTGTCTCCTGATGGAATATTAAGCCTTTTCTTCGATAAGCCTACTATTCTTGATGAGGATGGAAATTGGGTTGGAAATGGGGTTGGAGATGCAGGTGAATATGTTTTCGATGATGTGAATATAAAAACAGAGAATGGAGACCTAGATTTACCTGATACCTTCAAGTTTGGTTTCGCTGCTGCTACAGGAGGTTCGGCGACAAATATTCATGAAATTTCAAACTTAAAAGTATTAACCCTCGGTTCTCCCCCTGTTGTTGATTTGGATTATGCCGATGTAACAACAATTCCAGCAGGCTATAATTACGAAAGAACGTTCACCGAAGGCGATACTCCAATTCTCATTGCTAGTTCTGATAATATTGTCCCTACGGTGAGTGATCCTGATGGGGATGATATTATCAGTCTTACCCTCCAAATTTCTGGTATTTTATCAGATGTAGATTCAGAATCTTTAACCATTGGAGGTATAAAGTTTCCCCTGAATCTAACTCAAACAGCAATAGTAGGCGCTACCAGTCTGACGGTTAAGTACGACTCTACCACAAAGCTAGTTACAATCACTAAGCCCGATGTCAATAACGTTTTAACTAATATGACAACGGCTGACTTACAGACTTTATTACGTGGTATTGCTTACGAGAATACTTCAGAAAATCCAACACCGGGCGATCGGGAAATTCGTGTAATTGCTAATGATGGTGTTAATGTTAGTAACACTGCTGTTAGTACGATTACGGTTGTACCCGTCAACGACATCCCCACCAGCAACCCTAATAACACCACCATCAACGAAGACCAACCCTACACCTTCAGTAGCACCGACTTCCCCTTCAGCGATGTCGATACGGGAGATACTCTGCAAACGGTCAAAATTACCGAACTTCCTGCTAACGGTCAACTGTTATACAACGGTAGCCCCGTCACCTTACCCCTCGGTGGATTAAATATTGCCGTAGCAGATATCGGTAAACTGAAATTCCAACCCGACCCCAACGAAAACGGCACTAACTATGCCAACTTTAAGTTCCAAGTCGGTGATGGTACAGACTTTAGTGGTGATAACACCTTCACCGTTAACGTTGAACCCACGCCGACTCCTACACCGACTCCCACACCAACGCCCACGCCGACTCCTACACTCACACCAACTCCCACTCCTACACTCACACCAACACCTAATCCAACACCGACACCAACACCGTTACCAACACCTTCACCAACACCTTCACCAGATAATATTTCTCCGGTGGCTGACAGCCTAAATGTTGCGGTTTTACCGAATAGTAAGATTCCAATCTCATTATCAGGAAGTGACTCCGATGGGACTATAGCTAGTTTTACGATTACCAGCTTACCGGATGTAGCCGATGGGGTATTGTTGCTTAATGGTCAACCTGTACAATTGAATCAGGTTTTAACGCCTGAAGAAGCGACTCAACTGCAATTCCAAGCCATAGGAACCTTTAATGGGGGTAGTTTTGGTTATACGGTCACGGATAATCAAGGAGCCACTGATTCCACTCCAGCAACAGTAACACTGATTCAGCCTACTGTGAATCAGCCTCCGATTGCAAATAATATTAATCTTACTTTAACTCCGAATAGTACCGTACCTGTTTCCTTATCGGGACAAGATCTTGATGGAACAGTAGCGACTATTACTATTACGAGCTTACCGGAGGGAACCGATGGGATATTGTTGCTCAATGGTCAACCTGTACAGTTGAATCAGGTTTTAACGGCTCAAGAAGCAGCGCAACTACAATTCCAAGCCATAGGAAGCTTTAATGGGGGTAGTTTTACTTACACCGTTACAGATAATCAAGATTTAAGTTCCCCCAGTGCTGGTGTTGTTAGCTTAATCGCGCCTGCGGTGAATCAACCCCCTGTGGCGAATAATCTCAACGTTTCTGTCACTCCTAATACTACTGTTCCTGTTAGCTTATCGGGGAGTGATCCCGATGGTACAGTAGCAAGTTTTACGATTACTAGCTTACCGGATATCGCTGATGGGGTGCTGCTCCTGGATGGTCAACCTGTAGCAAAAAATCAGGTTTTGACACCTGAACAAGCTTCTCGCCTACAATTTCAATCTACGGGTAGCTTTAATGGTAGTGGCTTTAGTTACACGGTCACGGATAATCAAGGTTTGACATCTACCGGAGCCGGAAATATTGGCTTGATTGAACCTCCCGTCAATCAACCTCCCATTCCCAATAACTTAAATACTCTCGTTGTTCCGAATAGCACCGTAAATCTACCGAGTCTATCGGGAACAGATGCCGATGGAACCGTCGCAAATTATACAATTACTGGTTTACCTGATCAGGTCGATGGGGTGTTATTACTGAATGAAAACCCTGTCACCCTGAATCAAATTGTTACACCCGAACAGGCTTCTCAACTCCAATTTCAAGCAACAAGCAACTTTGACGGAGGTAGCTTTAGTTACACTGCTACGGATGATCAGGGGACAGTTTCAGTACAAGCGGCAACGGTGGATTTAGTCCTGGTGGACGTTAACGAACCTCCTACCGCCAATAACCTGAACGTTCCCTTTTTGCCCAATAGTACCTCCTTTATTCCCCCATTATCGGGTACTGATCCTGATGGTACGATCGCTAATTTTACGATAACTCAACTCCCCGATCCTGCCGATGGTGTGCTGCTGTTGAATGGAAAACCTGTCGAACTCAATCAAATTCTCACACCCGAAGAAGCGGCGCAACTGCAATTTCAATCTACAGGTTCTTCAAATGAGGTTGTTTTTGCTTATAAAACCATTGATAACGAAGGATTAATTTCTCCGACAGCAGCAACGGTATCTTTAGTCCTCATTGAGGTGAATCTGCCTCCAGTTGCTACCGATTTAGATCTGCCTGTACAACCGGGTAGTACCGTCAACGTGCCTCCGCTTTCAGGAACAGATACGGATGGTACAATCACCAGTTTTACGATTACTGAACTCCCTGATCCGGCGGATGGGGTACTGCTCCTCAATGGTAAACCAGTAACACTCAATCAGGTTTTGACCCCAGAAGAAGCGGCGCAACTGCAATTTCAATCTACGGGTAACTTCGATGGCGGTGGCTTTAGTTTCACGGTCACGGATGATAAAGGCGCAACATCAGCCGGGACAACCGTAAACTTAAACTTTGAACCCATACCCAATCAGCCTCCCGTTGCTACCGATGAAAGTCTGGAAACCGCTCCTAATACCCCAATTACCTTTAATATTGCCGATCAGATCACTGACCCCGATGGCACGCTGAATTTAGCCACTGTGGATCTCGATCCCAATACTCCAGGCCTACAAAAAACGATTACTCTGGACAATCAAGGAACCTTTGAGGTTGATGATCAAGGTAATATTACCTTTACTCCAGTTCTAGGGTTTGCCGGAGTTGCCACCCTCAGTTATACCGTTGAGGATAACCAAGGTGCTACTTCAAATCCCGCTAACCTTGGGGTGACAATTCCCAATCAACCTCCTGTGGCGGAAAACCTTGACCTTTCAGAGGTTCTCAATACTTCTGATTCGGTGAAATTACCCAATTTGATCGCAACGGATTTAACCGGAAGTATCGTTAACTATAGTCTCACCAGCTTGCCTAATTCTGAACAAGGAACATTATTCTTAGGTCAAACCCCGATTACGGATCTGACTCAGGTAGAAGGACTCACCCCAGAACAAGCCCAAACCCTAACATTTACTCCCAATCCTAACTTTGCAGGTTCCTTTGTTCTTAATTATCTGGCAACGGACAATTTCGGCGCGACTTCTAATCCAGCAACCCTAACAATTTCTGTAGTCGCCGCACCCATTCAAACTCCAGTTCCAACACCGATTCCCACGCCGGAAGCCACACCCAGTCAAACTCCAGTTCCAACTCCAACACCAACTCCAACCCCAGAACCCACACCAACACCAACACCGATTCCAACCCCAGAACCCACACCACCACCGCCATCTGGGCAAAATTTCGAGTGTAATATCTGTCTACCTGCTCCAGAGTTACCGGATGTTGTATTCCCTGAAGCGCCAATACTGGGTTTAATTTCTCCCAACCCAACCACAAATATCCTGAACGGCACAGAGGATAATGATATTGCGATCGCAGATATTGCTGATCAAAGCATCTTTACCTTTGGTGGGGATGATTTGATTACAGCCTTTACAGGCAATGAAAACATCTACGCGGGTGAAGGGAATGATACCGTTGATGCTTTATCGGGTAATGATTGGATTGAAGGGGAACAAGGTGATGATCTACTGCGGGGTAGCTATGGCAATGATACCCTTCAGGGTCAAGAAGGAAATGATACCCTCTTAGCCGGAATTGATGATCCTGACGCTCCCCAAGATTTGGAAGGGCGAGATTGGCTGAGTGGGGGTCAGGGCGATGATTTTCTATCGAGTAATGAGAACAATGATACCCTGACAGCAGGAGATGGCAACGATATTGCGTATGGCGGTCAAAATGATGACCTAATTTTTGGAGATCACGGCAACGATACCCTCTATGGTGATCAGGGGAATGATACTTTAATCGGCAGTCCTACCGATGGTTCTGTGTTGGAAGCCCAGGAACAAGATGTCCTCTATGGCTACACAGAAGACGATTTACTCCAAGGCGGTGTCGGTAACGATACGGTTTATGGTGGCCCCGGCAATGATTTTGTGTTTGGGGGTCAAGGTGACGATCTTCTTCGGGGTGAATTAGGCACGGATACGATTTATGGAGATCAGGGTAATGACACCATATTTGCCGATAATCTCAGTATCGGTATTGATACCGATGATCTCAGTAACACCGGAGATGGGCCTGATGTGGTTTGGGCGGGAGCCGGAAATGATTGGATGTTTGGCAACCGCAACAACGACACCCTGATCGGCGGTGAGGGAGATGATATAGGATATGGCGGCGAACAGGATGATATGCTCTATGGAGATGCTGGAAATGATCTTCTGTTCGGCGATCAAGGTACTGATATTCTCTGCGGTGGCGACGGCGACGATACCCTCTATGGTAGTGTCGGAGGGAATAATAACCTTGGT
Organism: Planktothrix serta PCC 8927; assembly: GCF_900010725.2. Lineage (NCBI taxonomy): Bacteria > Bacillati > Cyanobacteriota > Cyanophyceae > Oscillatoriales > Microcoleaceae > Planktothrix > Planktothrix serta. Next base: position 132,754 of record NZ_LR734875.1, read on the forward strand.
AATAGTTCTGACCGAGATCAATTAAGTGGCGGTGCTGGGAATGACTTGATCTTGGCTAATGAGGGAGAAAATATACTCTGCGGTGGTGATGGCAATGATACTCTCTATAGTGGACAACAAAATGATACCTTGAGCGGTGGTGCCGGGGATGATTGGTTGTTTGGGGATCTCGGTGATGATTTAATCAGTGGAGGGACGGGTAGCGATCGCTTTGTTATGGCTGCTAATACAGGTTTTGACCAGATTATCGATTTCCAAGTCGGACAGGATCTCTTGGTTTTGGCTCAAGGTTTAACGTTTAATCAACTGAGCATCACCCAAGAGGGAACTTCTACCCTCATTCGTGTTGGAGATCAATCCCTAGCGCGTCTTGCGGGTGTACAGGCGGATTTAATTACTTCTAATACCTTTGAGGTCTTGGGTTAAGCTAGATCCGTAGCGTCTCAAGCCCTGTAATATCTGTGACTCGATCTCCTTATTCTCAAAAACAGCTTTTTTCATACCTGTTTGCGTTCATAACGAGCCTACTGCTATTGTTATGGACGCTCAGGGGTTTATCCCTTTTAGCGTTTATCCCAGGTTATGTGATTTGGATTTTACTAATCCTCTCTATTATGACGGGCGTTTTAAGTTCGGTGAGCCGCTAAGGTTAGCCTCTACACCCCACTATCACGCCTGTTTGTAGCCTTCACAAACATGGACGAGATCTTCCCCATTGCTGTAATATGGCATAAAGGGGAATAATCTCACAAAAAATTTTCAAATGTTGTTGTAGACCATTAAGGAGAGGACATGACCCAAGTTATTCTGGGTGAAAATGAACAGCTAGAGTCAGCCTTAAGACGTTTTAAACGTGAAGTTTCTAAGGCTGGGATTTTGGCGGATGTTAGAAAAAAACGTCACTTTGAAACCCCTCCAGAAAAGCGTAAGCGTAAAGCCATCGCTAACCAACGTCAAAGACGTGCTTTCCGCAAAAAGCGGATGTTTTAGTTTCAGGTGTTTCATGACCTAGAAGCTTGCTCTAAAATCTACCGCGCCACAACTCCCGCTTGAAGCCCAATGGACAAAGCTGGGAGTAACGTCGCGGATTTTGTTTTTTATGAAAATCTTGAATTTTAACGTTTCAATTCTGATTATTAAGTATGTGGAAGGCGATCAGAAATCATTGTTGCATAGTTCACTAATTTTTGCTGATCTTCTTGATTAAAACTTTTACTGTCTAAACGATTCAAAACCATTAAAGCACCCCAAAGTTGACCTCGGAAAAATAAAGGTATTGCTAAAGCAGTTTGAATTCCCCAGGCTTCTACATAATCTTGGCGAACTCGCAGATCTCCCTTAGTATTTTCAATTAAAATAGGACATGAACCTTTAAACACTATTCCCGGTAAACCAGATGTTGCTGCATCTCCTCGTTTTCCCACAACATCTGCTGCATATTTGCCAACGGCTGCCGCCGAATAAACTTGCTCACCAGAGGATTCTGCCAGCACAACAACAGCCGTTTCAGCTTGCAGTAATTCTTGAACTTGTTCAGCAATGGTTTGTAATGACAGAGGTTGATTCATTGCCTAGGATTGGGTTTTCATGGCATCTCCTACAATAACATTAAGTTGAGCACCAATCAACATAATTAAGGAACTAATTTGCAGCCAAAGTAACAAAACAACGAAAGCACCAATTGTGCCATAAGTAATATTAAAGTTGCCAAAATGGTAAACATACCAGCGAAATAAATTAGACACAAAAGCCCAAAGTACAGATGCTAAAATAGCTCCTGGCATTAAAGGGGTTCCGGGCTCTCGGTAACTGGGAGCATAACGATAAATAAAGGCATAATTCGTGGAAACAATACCTAATGTAATCGGCCATCGAAATTGTTTCCAGGTTTCTAATAAAGTTGATTGTAATAAACAAGTTTGTACCGGAGGTTTGCTCATACAAATTGCTAAATCCTCTAAAGCACAATTGCCAACGGTTTCAATCAAACAACTTTGACGAGCCATTCCTTCAACAATAAAATCACTAATTAAGACTAATGCCGATGCGGAAATTAATAAGAATAGTGTTCCCAATGCTAAGGCTAAGGCAATTAATTTATTTTTCCAAAACGGCCTAAGATTTTTATTTTCAACGCGATGAATATGATTTAATGCCGTCATTGCCGCACCAATAACACCCGAAAAAACCCACAGAGAAACCAGAAAACTAACCGAGAGTAAACCAGAACTCGGAGTTACGGATAATTGTTCAATTCCATTTCCAATTAAACTCTGTACCTCTTCCGGGACAATCTGACTCAGTAAAGTTGCCATTTGATAAAGTTCAGTTTGTATTAATTCAAACGAACTAATGGCAATTAATAAAGCCAATACAGCCGGAAATAAAGCCAGGGTCGCATGATAAGCCATTTCCGCCGCAAAACCCGGTAATCGTTGTTCTAGGGTAGCCTGAATCAGTTGTTTGAAGGTTTTGGGATTCAAATACAGAAAAAAACAGCAAAAACGCATTATTCGCCGATGAACCCTCTTAATCCCTCTGATCAAGATAGGAAACAAGGCGATCAATAAATTAGCGACGAGATCAGCACTGTGATCAATCAGTTTAACTAAATGGGTGTGAACAGAACAAGGTCGCCACTTGACCCATTTTAGATGTCGCCAGGACGGGAAAAAGCTGGCTATTACCATTGGTTTTAGGGAAGCATACTTGATTTATAATTTACTGGAATCTGAAACAATTATTCAAAAAAATAATGGGTTCAAGATTCGTTTAAAATCATTCTATAGCAATCAGCAGGTTAGTCTTTACAACAACTTCCGTGTCTTTGTGCCTTTGTGGTTAAATTAAAGCTTAACCCTTGCCTTGTCAAGATACCAGCGCGAATGCTATAGCTCTTAACATTATCCACTGTAAACAACCCCCACTGACTTGACCCCGCTTTAAATTTATTAAAGGGTTTCAGACGGGCGATATTATTAAAGCTGTTGTCACCCAAGGCAAGAAAATTGGAACCTATATTGGACGAGTTGCGGTTCGCTCAAGTGGAAGTTTTAATATCACCGCGAAAGGGGGAATTATTCAAGGAATTAGTTATAAATATTGCACAATAATTCACAGAAAGGATGGTTACTTGTATGCAACATAAACCCTACCCTCTGTTTCCTCTCACCACTGACCTGATTACAGGTTCAGTGGGAGTCTCCACAGAGGAAGAATGATGAAAGATACTCATTTACAGACGAAACCCCAATATTCTCCTTTTCATCAGTATTGGCTATTTAATCCAGAGGTAACTTTCCTCAATCATGGTGCTTTTGGTGCTTGTCCTAGTCCTGTATTAGAAGCTCAATATCGATTTCGACAACAACTTGAACAACAAACTTTCCATTTTTTTGTCCGAGAATATGAAACTTTGCTTGATGATGCTAGACAACAGTTAGCTGATTTTGTAGGGGCAAATTCTGAAGAATTGGTATTTGTTCCGAATGCAACAACGGGGATTAATACGGTTTTGCGATCGCTTACTTTTTCCGAACAGGATGAATTACTCACAACCAATCATGAATATAATGCCTGTCGCAATGTCTTGGATTTTGTCGCCTCTCGCACAGGAGCTAAAATTATTATAGCACATATTCCTTTTCCTGTAAATTCATCTCAACAAATTATTGAAGCTTTGATGGAAAAGGTTTCTTCTCGAACAAAATTAGTATTAATTGATCATATTACCAGCCAAACCGGGTTAATTTTTCCAATTCAAGAAATTATTAAAAAATTAACTAATTTAGGAATTGATACTTTAGTGGATGGTGCCCATGCACCCGGAATGTTAGCTTTAAATTTACAAGAAATTGCAGCAACCTACTATACTGGAAATTGCCATAAATGGTTATCTGCACCTAAAGGAGCCGCGTTTTTATCGGTACAACGGGATAAACAATCGTTGATTCGTCCGCTTACAATTAGTCATGGAGCCAATTCTCCCCGAAGCGATCGCTCTCGATTTTTCTTAGAATTTGACTGGACAGGAACCCCCGATCCCAGTGCTTATTTATCTATTCCTGAAGCAATTAAATTTATGGGTTCTCTTTTACCGGGAGGATGGTCAGAATTAATCAAAACTAATCATAATTTAGCGGTAAATTCCAGAAAATTATTATCAGAAAAAATAGGGATAACTTTACCCTGTCCTGATGATATGATTGGTTCAATGGCGGTTTTACCTCTGGGGAAAAGATGGAAAAATTATTCTGATTTGAATCAAAAACTTTGGCAAGAATATCAGATTGAGGTGCCAATTATGCCTTGGGAGGATGAGAATCAATCTTTGATGAGAATTTCTGCCCAAATTTATAATAATATATCTCAATATGAATATTTAGCAGAGGTTTTATTGGAGTTGTTAATTAATTTATGATTGATTAGACTTCAAGAGGGTTTCAGTGGCGTTTCCTCTTGAAAAACCTAAATCTTGACGATAATTTACCTTTTCTGTTCTAATTTTCGTTGCTACTTAACTTTTACTTTCCCAGAAGTGACCCAATAAGAATAGGCTAACTTCATAAAATATTTATCGTAAAAATGCTGTAAAAAATATGAGAAAGTAATCAAAATTGGAATTGCCAAAAGGGTTGATATTGATATCATAATATAAAAATTATTAATTTCTAGTGTTTGTTGAAGTAGATTCTCCATGACAAACCAGAGTGGACGATGAAACAGAAACATACAATATGAAGAATAAGAAATGACTTGAATTAATTTTAATAATGAGTTTTTGATGGGTATCAAACTACTGATTTGATAAACCAACAAAACAAATAATAATTCAAGAATAGTAATTAAAATATAGCTATAGACTAAATTAATCTCCATCAATCCATATTTTATTTCTACAAAAAAAGCAATCAAAAATATAAATAAAAATAAAATAGGATTTATTGGACTTATTTTCCGCCAAAATTGTTGTTCAAAGAAATTATTTTCTGCACAGAATATCCCAAATATAAAAATCCAGTAATATAGAATAAGTCTCAAATCCGTTACTCCAAAAACAACCGATAATCCTCCTAAAACAATAGGAAAGAGAATGATAATAAAGATTCTATAAATGGGGATAATATTCCTAAAGTTTATAACGATAAATAAGCAGTAATAAATTAGAATTAAGCCGATAAACCATAAAGTTTTTATGGGCTGAAAGTTGGAAGAAGAAAATAATAATTGTAATCCTAAGATATGAATTGCTATTTTGAGGGGTGAAAAAATTTTATCCATGTAAATGAAAGTAATTAATGCTAAATAATAAAGGGGGAAAATTCTGAGAAATTTTTTATATAAAAACTTCAAAGCAGAATTTAGATCTTTAAAGCGTTCTCTTTTTAGATTTATTAAATAACCGGAAACAAATGTAAATAATCCCAAACCCAAATATCTATTCAATTCATTGAGATAAAATAATAAATTAACATTAATCCCAATAAAATTTGAATTGTAAAAATAACTCAAATATTCCAGGAAATGATGGACAAGTATGATAAAAATTGCTAAACATCTGAGTAAATCAAAAACAATTAATCGATTATTCATAATTTTAGAGAAGCAGATCGGAAATTATCTCTAAATTAGCCTAAAGGAAAATATAGGCGATCGCATCTTCCCAGAAACCTAGTTTTTCCGGCATCATCGAACCTAAATTGGTATCAAGCTATACATTTTATCGGCCTAACTCTACGAGGAGGAGGATGTGAGTGCTAAGATCAAGGAATTATTGGATTAGAAAATTCAGCTAATCCCAGCTTAGACTGTTGTGATAGGACAGTCTAACCATCAGTTGCATCAAGGGTAAAGAAATTTGAGGGTGCGGCTATCTTACCCGAAGTCTAAAGTTTAGTTCTACCAGCCGTTAATCAACTATGCCAGGTGTACGAGTCGGGTTACTGCATTCTCTGAGTGGAGCGATGGCCTATCGGGAAAGGCCTTTGCTAGAAGCGGAGTTAATGGCAATTGCCGAAATTAATGATCGGGGTGGAGTTTTAGGACAAATCATTGAGCCGATCATTGAGGATGGTGCCTCAGACTGCTTCACGTTTGAGCGAAAAGCCAAAAAACTGATTCAAGAAGATGGTGTCACCACCCTCTTTGGATGTTGGACTTCGGCGAGTCGTCACGGGGTCAAACCTGTGCTGGAAACTTTCAATGCTCAATTATGGTATCCGGCCCCTTATGAGGGGTTAGAAAATTGTAGCCAAATTTTCTATACGGGATTTTGTGCGAATCAGCAAGTTGAATCTACAATTACTTGGTTACTCCGAAATCAAAAAACACGCTGTTATTTATTGGGTTGGGATCAAGTCTTTTCTCATACTCTCAATAAGTTGATGAAAGTTCATCTCAGACATCACGATGGACAGGTGGTAGGAGAAGCTTATGTTCCGTCTTCGACACGAGATTTTGAACCGATTATTACCCGGATTCGACAGGCGCAACCGGATATTATTATTAATACCTTAAGAGGCGATCGCAATTTAATTTTTTATCGCCAATTTTATGAAAGTGGAATTCTCGCTTCAGACCTGCCAATTTTAGCCACTTCCTTATCAGAATCGGAAGTTCAACAACTTCAAAATGCTGCTCTTGGTCATTTAAGTTGTTTTAATTATTTTCAAAGTTTAAACACTCCAGAAAATCATCAATTTGTCCAAGCATTTAAACACCGTTATGGAGCAGATCGGGTTACAAACGACTCGATGGCTACGGCTTATACTCAAATTTATCTATGGAAACAAGCCGTTGAATTAGCGGAGTCTTTTGACATCGAGCGGATTCGGATTGCTGCTTATGGACAACGTTTTCTAGCTCCTGGAGGGTTAGTTCATTTAGAACCCAATCATCATATTGCTAAAGTTTGTCGAATTGGTCAAGTGTTACCCAATCAACAATTTGAGATTTTATACACCAGTGAACAACCGATTAAACCTTTACCTTGGTTAGGATTTAATGAGGCGAATTTTAATGCTTCTGATATTGTTTTTGAGTTATTAGCCGAAGTCAGTCAAGGAATTGAACGCGCCGAACAATTAGAACAAAAATCGATAGAATTGGAAGCAACAAAAGCTCAACTTCAGCAGGAAATTGAAATCCGCAAACAATTTGAAGATGCGTTACAAAGAGCCAATGAAGAGTTAGAAGAAAAAGTAGAAGAACGCACAGCTGCTTTAAAAGAATCTAATGATAATTTAGTCCAAGAAATTGTTCAACATCAACAAGCAGAAATAGCTCTCCGCATGGCTAGAGATCAATTACAAACGGTATTAGAAGCGGTGCCGGGTACGGTTTCTTGGATTAATTCTGATTTACGTTATATTGAAGTCAATGATCGATTAGCTAATATGCTGAACCTCCCCAAGGAGACTTTTATCGGTCAACATATTGGGTTTTTAGGTACCAGTTCAGAATTCAATCAATTTGTCCAAGATTTATTTGATAGTCCTGAAATTGATGCTTATCGAGAAGTCAAAACTCAAATTTATGGGGAATGGCGACATTATTTAATTGTTGCCCAAAAATATGATCATAATCGGGCGGCTTTTGTCGTAGGAATTGATATTACGGATCGCAAACAAGCAGAAGAATCTTTAATTAATGCCAAAGATCAACTCCAAACGGTATTAGAAGCGGTGCCGGGTAGTGTTTCTTGGATTAGTTCAGATTTGCGTTATATCGAAGTGAATCAACGGTTGGCGGATATGTTTAATCTGCCCAAAGAAGCTTTTATTGATCAACATATTGGATTTTTAGGTACCAGTTCAGACTTCCATAATTTTGTTCAAAATTTATTCGATAGTCCTGACATTGATGCTTCTCAAGAAGTTAGAACTAAAATTAAAGAAGAGTGGCGTAATTATTTAATTGTGGCTCAAAAATACAATAATAATCAGGCTGCTTTTATTGTAGGAATTGATATTACCGCCAGTAAACAAGCAGAAGAATCTTTAAAGAATGCAAAAGATCAATTGCAAACCGTATTAGAAGCGGTTCCAGGGAGCGTTTCTTGGATTAATTCAAATTTGCGTTATATCGAAGTAAATCAACGGTTAGCGGATATGTTTAATCTGCCGAAGGAAGCTTTTATCGATCAAGATATTGGGTTTTTAGGGGATAATTCAGAATTTACTCAATTTGTGCAAAATTTATTTGATAGTTCTGCTATTGATGCCTTTCAAGAGGTGTCAGTTCCTGTTAATGAACAGTTACGGCATTATTTAATTGTAGCTCAAAAATACAATCAAAATCAAGCTGCTTTTGTAGTGGGAATTGATATTACCGCTCGCAAAGATGCAGAAGAAGCATTACGACTGACTCAAGACCAATTAGAAGCAGTATTAGATGTTGTTCCGGGTACAGTTTCTTGGATTAGTTCAGATTTACGCTATTTAGGCGTTAATCGTTATTTAGCCTCAACTTTTGATTTAAAACCCGAAGACTTTGTGGGTAAAGATATTGGGTTCTTAAAAGCTAGTTTTGAATTTAATGGTTTTGTTCAAGGTTTTTTTAATAATTCCGAAAAAGATGCCTATCAGGAAGTCATGTCGGTCGTTAAAGGTAAACCTCGAAACTATTTAATTGTTGCTCATAAATATAATAACAATCAAGCGGCTTTCTTTGTGGGAATTGATATTACCGAGCGCAAACAAGCAGAAGAAGCTTTAAAACAAGCAGAAGCCAACTATCGCAGCATTTTTGAGAATGCCGTTGAAGGAATTTTCCAAACCACACCCGCCGGAGTTTATTTAAGTGCAAATCCGGCTTTAGCTCGAATTTATGGCTATCAATCTCCTGAAGAATTAATCGACAATTTGACCAATATTCAAGACCAACTGTATGTTGACCCTCCGCGTCGTCAAGAGTTTGTTCAACTCTTAGAAGCACAGGGAGCCATTGTCGGATTTGAATCTCAAATTCGCCGTTTAGATGGACGGTTAACTTGGATTTCAGAAAATGCTTTTGCTGTGCGAGATGAAGCCGGAAATTTACTCCACTATGAAGGAACTGTTGAGGATATTAACGAGCGTAAAAAAGCCGAAGAAGCTCTACAAAATGCAATGGAAGAGTTAGAAACCCGTGTAGAAGAACGCACCGCAGCCTTACGCGAGGCAAATCATCAATTAGTTCGAGAAATTGCTGAACGGACACGCATTGAAATCGCATTGCGAGAGTCGGAAGCCGAACTACGAGCCTTATTTGCTGCCATGACCGATGTAATTACGGTTTTTGATAGTGAAGGACGATATAAAAAGATTGTCAGCACAAATTCGGAAGTTTTATATAGTCCCACGGAAGAACGTCTAGGAAAAAGTGTGTTTGAAGTTTTTCCTTCGAGTCATGCCACTTTATTTTATGATCAAATTCAAAAAGTATTAGAAACGAAACAAACCTTAAACCTTGAATATAGTTTAACTTCCGCCGAAACTGAACCCGGACATCATGCACTCAATTCCTCTGATTTCCTGGGGGGAGATGAAGTCTGGTTTGCGGCAACCGTTTCTCCGATGCCAGATAATTGTGTGATTTGGGTGGCTCGAAATACAACCGAACGGCGCCGGGTTTTAGAAGCCTTAAAAGCAGAACGAGAAAAATCAGAACGGTTGTTACTTAATATTCTCCCTCAATCCATTGCAGAACAACTCAAACAAAACCCTCATTCTATTGCCGAACGTTTTGAACAAGCTACAATTATGTTTGCCGATATTGTAGATTTTACCGGATTTTCTGCCCGAATTTCTCCCTCGGAATTAGTCGATTTACTCAATCAAATTTTCTCTGCTTTTGATGAATTAGCCGACAAACACAATTTAGAAAAAATTAAAACCATTGGCGATTCTTATATGGTCGCTGGCGGGTTGCCAACTCCCCGAAATGACCATGCAGAAGCTATGGCAGAAATGGCTTTAGATATGCAGGAACAAATTCAACGATTTCAACGAGAAAGGGGTCAATGTTTTAATTTAAGAATTGGCATGAATACTGGGCCCGTAGTCGCAGGTGTGATTGGGACGAAAAAATTTATTTATGATTTATGGGGGGATGCCGTTAATATTGCTTCTCGCATGGAATCTCAAGGAGAAATGGGCAAAATTCAAGTCACGACCACAACCAAAAACCTTTTAAATGGCAAATACGCCTTTGAGGAACGCGGTTTAATTGATGTCAAAGGTCGAGGAGAAATGGTGACATATTGGTTAACAAAACGCCGATAGCAATTGGGAATTTGAACAGGTCGCTGGCTTTTAGGGAAGTAAAGGCTCAGGATTTTCCCAAGGGGCTTGAATTTTTGTGAAGATATGTTACTATGCGTAAAATTACATCAGCAGTTTGTGTAGCCGTTTACAGACTTTACCCCTAAATTAGGAATACCATGACTCAAAAAACCAAAAAATTTCTGACTTTATTAGCAACCGTCAGCAGTGTCGCTGTCCTTGCAGCCTGTGGTCAGCCTACTGCAACTAACACCACCCCAGAACAACCCGCTACCGAACAAGCAGCCGGGACTCCTGAGTCTACAACCTCTACAACTACTGCTTCTCCTGGTGCTGATACCACAGCCAGCACAGCAACCACCACTCCCGCCGTTGCTTCCGAAAATACTGGAACAGATGCGGCTTTAGTCTCCAATGAGTCAGAAACCGTTGTCCAAATTGCCAACAGCAACCCCTCTTTCAGTACCTTTACCAAAGCCGTTGAAGCCGCTGGGTTAACAGAAACCCTCTCTGGCGCAGGCAATTACACGGTTTTCGCCCCCACCGATGAAGCTTTTGCAGCCTTACCTGCGGGAACTTTAGAAGAGTTAATGAAGCCAGAAAATAAAGAAAAATTGGCTAAAATTCTCCAATATCATATTCTGCCGAATAAAGTTGCTGCGGCTGAAATTCAACCCGGCGAAGTCGCTACGGTTGAAGGAGATCCGGTTAATTTAGAAGTAGCTGAAGGCAAAGTTACAGTTAATGGCGCTGAAGTTATTCAACCTGATATTAATGCCAGCAACGGTGTTATTCATGTGATTAAGGTTGTTATTCTTCCTCCTACTGCTCCTGCTCCTGGCGCTCAATAAGATTGAAAGATTTCTCAATCTAAATTCATTGAGTTTTAGATAATTTAAAAGCCCGGTTTCTTAAAAGTTACCGGGTTTTTGAGTTGGTATTGCTTATATTCCATCCTTTAATGTTTGCTAGGCATCCGTCCCCTGTAGAGACTAGCCATGCTTAGTCTCTACAGGGGGTTTATGGGAGCATCTACAGAATAATTGATTAACCATCTTGACTGACTCCTGAAGTTTTAATTATTTTTTCGATAAACTTTCTATTGATGATCAATTAAAATCATCCCCATCAAGAATATCATATCTTATATAAGCGTTTACAACTTCTTTGTGTCTTGGTGTCTTTGTGGTTAAATTAGACTTTAGCATTATAAACAGCGAGTTTATCGTCGAAATGGCGTAAAAGAATATCTCGTTTGGCAAGTTATGGAAGGATGTTTTGATTGGTTTTTATGGCAGAATGGAGACTATATTTCTTTAACTCCTGATGCAGAAGGAATTATCCGCAGCCAAGTTTTTCCGGGGTTATGGTTGTCAGTTTCAGCCCTTTTAAATGGGAATATGCTAGAAGTTATTACTACATTACAAACTGGGTTAGCAACTCCCGAACATCAACAATTTTTGCAATAGTTTTGTTTATTTTCAACAAATTTATCCTTCATCTATTTCCGCATAATTTATCAATTATTACGCTAGAATAAGTGATAAATCATGTTTGATTACTTCTGGTTTTTAATCATTTTTTTCGATAAACTTCACGTCGATGACCCATTTCAATAATCCAAACCAACAAAATTTTATCATAAATTTCATAAACAATTCGATAATCCCCTACACGAATTCGATAAACATCTTCCTCAACTCCTGATAATTGGATTGATCCTCTAGGACGAGGATTACTAGCCAAAGCATTAATCTGGGGTGCGAGGCGTTCTTGAAATAATTTAGGTAAAGACTTAAATTGTTTCTTCGCTTTTTTAGAAAACTCGATTTTATAATCCACAATTGCTTAAAGTCCCAATTCTTCTTTTAAATCTTCCCAGGAAACTCCTTCATTTTGTTGATACTCTGATTTTGCTTCTTGAAAGGCTTCTAAATCTATTTGATCTTCTAACTCTTGAATAACACGCTCTAATAATAAAAATTCATCCATAGAAATAATTGCGGCAATATCTTCTTGATCTTGATTAATAATAATCCGTTTTTCGCCGGATTTCACAGCAGAGATAATTTTATCTAAATTTTCAGAAACTTCCTTTAAGTTAAGACGAGAAATAGGATTTTGATCAAAAGTCTGAGATTCTTTACTGATGACTTGTTCTATCATGAGAGATACCTCGTAATCAGAATATTAGGGGGACAATCAATTTTTATTACCCGACAAAAACTCACTCACCTCACCCACCTTAAATCTGATCTAATTTTATCATGAAACTTAGAAACTGGGTTGCTTCTTAAATATCTCAGGGTTAAACCCAGACTTTTTACCACCGAACCCGGTTTCTTCGTGTAAAATTGTAAAACTACCCTTACTCCCTATCATTAACATTCTATGAAAAGCGCATTTTTAGACCGCCTTCACAGTCCTGAACGTCCCGTTATCGTATTTGATGGAGGAATGGGAACTAACCTACAAACCCAAAACCTGACGGCGGATGACTTTGGCGGAAAAGACTATGAAGGCTGTAATGAATATTTAATTTATACCAAACCCGAAGCCGTTGCTAACGTTCATCGAGGGTTTTTAGAAGCAGGTGCAGATGTTATTGAAACCGATACTTTTGGTGCGACTTCTATTGTTTTAGCAGAATATGATTTAGCCGATAAAACTTATGATTTAAACAAAACCGCAGCCGAATTAGCGAAACGTTTAACCGAGGAATATTCTACACCCGAAAAACCTCGATTTGTTGCAGGTTCAATGGGGCCAGGAACTAAATTACCCACCCTCGGACATATTGATTTTGATACCTTGCATCATGCGTTTGCTGAACAAGCCGAAGGATTATTTGATGGAGGTGTCGATTTATTTATTGTTGAAACCTGTCAAGATGTGCTGCAAATTAAAGCCGCATTAAACGGAATTGAGGATGTTTTTGCCAAAAAAGGAGAACGTCGTCCGATTATGGTTTCTGTAACAATGGAAGCCTTCGGAACGATGTTAGTGGGTTCAGAAATTAGCGCAGCATTAACAATTTTAGCTCCCTATAAAATTGATATTTTAGGGTTAAATTGTGCCACTGGCCCCGATTTAATGAAAGAACATATTCGCTATTTAGCTGAACATTCTCCGTTTGTTGTGTCCTGTATTCCTAACGCAGGTTTACCCGAAAATATTGGGGGTAAAGCCCATTATAAATTAACGCCAATGGAACTGAGAATGGCGTTAATGCACTTTGTTGAAGACTTGGGAGTTCAAGTCATTGGGGGCTGTTGTGGAACCCGTTATGAGCATATTCAAGCCTTAGCTGAAATTTCCCAAACCCTCAAACCCAAACAACGAGAACCCCAGTTAATTCCATCGGCGGCTTCTATTTATAGTCCCCAAACTTATGAACAGGAAAACTCCTTTTTAATTATTGGTGAACGTCTCAACGCCAGTGGGTCTAAAAAATGCCGAGATTTACTCAATGTAGAAGACTGGGATGGGTTAGTTTCCTTAGCAAAATCCCAGATAAAAGAAGGGGCGCAAATTTTAGATGTTAACGTAGATTATGTCGGACGAGATGGGGTGCGAGATATGAAAGAATTAGTATCTCGCGTTGTGACTAACGTGAATTTACCCTTGATGTTAGACTCCACAGAATGGCAGAAAATGGAAGCGGGTTTAAAAGTATCCGGGGGTAAATGTTTACTCAATTCTACCAACTATGAAGACGGCGAAGAACGCTTTTTTAAAGTATTAGAATTAGCAAAAAAATATGGGGCTGCTATTGTGGTGGGAACCATTGACGAGGAAGGGATGGCGAGGACAGCAGACAAGAAATTTGAAATTGCTAAACGCGCCTATAATGATGCCATTAACTATGGAATTCCTGCTCATGAAATCTTTTTTGATCCCTTAGCGTTACCGATTTCTACGGGTATTGAAGAAGACCGGAATAATGGTAAAGCAACAATTGATTCTATTCGGCAAATTCGTCAAGAATTACCCGGATGTCATATTGTTTTAGGGGTTTCTAATATTTCCTTCGGGTTAAACCCAGTGGCGCGACAAGTATTAAATTCGGTGTTTCTTCATGAAGCGATGCAAGTCGGGTTAGATGCGGCTATTGTGAGCGCCAATAAGATTTTACCCTTAGCAAAAATTGACCCCGAACATCAAGAAGTTTGTCGCAAATTAATTTATGACCAGCGACAATTTGATGGGGATGTTTGTGTTTATGACCCGTTAGGAGAACTCACCAACCTTTTCCAAGGAAAAACCACAAAACGAGATCGTTCTGGAGATGCTAACCTCCCCATAGAAGAACGGTTAAAACGTCATATTATTGATGGAGAACGCATTGGGTTAGATACTGCTTTAGAAGAAGCTTTAAAACAATATCCTCCCCTAGAAATTATTAATAATATTCTCTTGGATGGGATGAAAGTTGTCGGAGAATTATTTGGTTCTGGGCAAATGCAGCTACCTTTTGTGTTACAATCTGCCCAAACCATGAAAGCCGCCGTTGCCTATTTAGAACCCTACATGGAAAAATCGGAAACGGGGGATAATTCCAAAGGAACTTTTATCATTGCTACTGTTAAAGGAGATGTGCATGATATTGGTAAAAATTTAGTCGATATTATTTTATCTAATAACGGCTATCGCGTGATTAATTTAGGGATTAAACAACCCGTTGAGAATATTATCAACGCTTACCAAGAACACAAAGCAGACTGTATTGCAATGAGTGGATTATTAGTAAAATCCACTGCCTTCATGAAGGATAATTTAGAGGCATTTAACGAAGCCGGAATTACAGTTCCCGTGATTTTAGGCGGCGCTGCATTAACCCCGAAATTTGTCCATGAAGATTGCCAAAATGCCTATAAAGGTCAAGTTATTTATGGAAAAGATGCCTTTTCAGACTTGAACTTTATGGATAAATTAATGCCTGCAAAAAAAGCGAAAAAATGGGATAATGCTCAAGGCTTTTTAGGAGAATATGCGGAAGCGAAGAAAACTAAAGTTAAGTTAGAAACCGTTAAAACTGCTTCAGAAAAAATTGAAAATCCTGAAGAAATTGTCATCGATACCCGACGTTCTGAAGCCGTTGATGTTAATATTCACCGTCCTACCCCGCCCTTCTGGGGAACGAAAATTTTACAGCCAGAAGATATTTCTTTAGAGGATATTTGGTGGTATTTAGATTTACAAGCGTTAGTCGCTGGTCAATGGCAATTCCGCAAACCCAGAGAACAATCACGGGAAGAATATGATGCTTTCTTAGCCGAAAAAGTCTATCCTGTTTTAACAGAATGGAAAGCCAAAATTTTAGCGGAAAACTTATTACATCCAACGGTGATTTATGGGTATTTTCCCTGTCAAGCAGAGGATAACTCGTTACTCATTTTTGACCCCGAAAATCATCAAAAACAGGTTGCTCGTTTTGACTTTCCTCGACAAAAAGCAGGGCGACGGTTGTGTATTGCGGACTTTTTTGCCCCCAAAGAAAGCGGACAGATTGATGTTTTCCCGATGCAAGCGGTAACAGTTGGAGAAATTGCCACCGAATACGCCCAAAAACTATTTGCAGAAAACGACTATACGAATTATTTGTATTTTCATGGAATGGCTGTGCAAACCGCAGAAGCGTTAGCTGAATGGACTCATGCAAAAATTCGTCGGGAGTTAGGGTTTGGAAGTGAAGAACCCGATAATGTTCGGGATGTTTTAGCCCAACGTCATCGCGGTTCTCGCTATAGTTTTGGATATCCGGCTTGTCCGAATATTCAAGACCAATATAAACAGGTGGAGTTATTACAAATTGACCGGATTAATATGTATATGGATGAAAGTGAACAAATTTATCCAGAACAGTCTACAACGGCGTTTATTACCTATCATCCTGTTTCTAAATACTTCAATCTTTAATCTCTTCTACAATCTTCATTAACCCATTATGAGTTTGATGTGTTAATATGAAGATATCTTGCTACTAAAAGGTAGATTAAGTTTTAATAATCTACTTTTTAGAGCATTTTTTAAATCTATCAATATTGGGGGTATTGAGGGTTTAAATTTATATAACTGTAAGCTAAATTTACAGGCTTATTAAGCTTAATAGGATTGATGATGATGACTAAGATAATTGATGTAACTGGACTCAGCGACAAGCAAATTGCTCTTGTCGAAGAAATTGTAACAGCACTTCGGTCTGTTCCTAAGAATCAACAAATTAATCAAGGAGGTAATCATGACGTAACCCTAACTCCAGAAGATGATGAACTTAGGCAACTTCATGCAGAATTTAGTTGGCTTGTTGCTGATATTGGCGTTAAAAAACCAATTAACAGAGCAAATATATATCAAACCGGATAAATGAAAAAGACATTCATAGATACAAATATTTTAGTTTATTCTGTAGACACCGACAGTGGGGACAAACACAGAACATCATTAAAAATTTTAAGACCTAGTGAACAGGAAATATTGTGCGTTTCCGATCAAATTCTTGCAGAATTTTATTCTGTTATGACCAGTAGTAGCCAAGTCAAAAAACCCATTACACCAGTAGACACAATATGGAGAATAAAAAGACTGATTCAAATGCCCAATATCCAACTTTTACCAAAACCATCAAACTTGACTAATCTTTGGCTGGAATTGTTGGAAAATCATCCCGTAACTGGTGCAACCGTTTTTGATGTTATGCACGTTGCTACAATGATGTCACACGGAATCAGGCGAATATATACTTTTAATGTTGATGATTTTGCTTGGTGTAGAGACATGGATATTGAAGTGATTATCCCAGAATAACTAATGTATTCCTGATGACTAGGTTGAACCTAGTCATCAGACAACAACGTTTAACGTTCTTTATCTTCTCTAAATCAATATGAGGTGAAAAAATGATTAATTAAATCTTTGAATCAATGTAGAGGTTTGTCAAGAATAGACCTCTACTTTAATAGATTAATTTAAAACTAACCGCAAATTTAAACATCAAAACATTTTAATCAAGGTAGACAGTATGAAGAATAATAACAAGGGGGAGCAAGAATTAATAGAAGAAAATCTGTTAGAAGAAATTGCTAAAGCTAAACAAGCTTGGCAAGAGGCAGAAGCAACGGAACCCAGGGCTATTTCTGTAAAATATGATCAAGATCAAGATTTAATTGTAATTCACTTAAAAAATGGTAGTATTTTTAGCTTTCCGCCTCGACTCGCGCAAGGTTTAGCTGAGGCGACTCCAGAACAATTAGCAGACTTTTGGATACCGCCATCGGGTAAAAGTATTCATTGGGATAGTTTAGATGTAGATTTTGGAATTCCTGAATTAGTGAGGGGAATTTTTGGCACAAAATCTTGGATGGCTGAACTCGGACGAAAAGACGGTCAATCTACCTCAAAAGCAAAATCTGAAGCGGCTCGAAAAAATGGAAAAAAAGGAGGTAGACCTAAGAACGTTACCCTTTAATTTCATGGAACAGTTAGTATGAAAACTATCAATACAATTTCACTCGTCTAAAGGGGGTGTTGTATCTTTAATTTTTTGACCTTGTTTTTCTTCAATAATTTGTTTAAATCTTTCAAATTGTTCCCGTTTCTCCGTCGGATTTTCAGCTGGATAGAATGTAAGCTCTTTTCTATAGGGTGTCCGACGACGGAATAACACCCGCAAAGCTTCAATATCTTCTTTACCCCGGTGTTTCAAAGCATAAGCTCTAAGTTCAGCATTGGTCATGTTTTCAAAATTTGATGTCATAAAAACTCCCAAATTCCTCAATTATGGCATCAATATTATAGTCTCTAACTTAAACTCCTAAGAAACTGAATAAATCCAAAACCCGCTTACACCCTCTTAACGAAACGCTCGAATTTGGCTTTCGTGAATCCATCCTCCTCCACAAGCTTGCGTCGAATACCAACCATTTTTCGGTTCAACATAAACTTGAATCACCGTCATTTTATCAAGAGTGCATTTAACAGCACCCCCAGGAGAAGAACGAACATTAGAAGGAGGGTCAAACACTACAGAATAACCCATGTCTTCAACTTCTCGAATATGTCTGGCTGAACAAACAATACTC
The DNA here is from genome assembly GCF_900010725.2 of Planktothrix serta PCC 8927. Lineage (NCBI taxonomy): Bacteria > Bacillati > Cyanobacteriota > Cyanophyceae > Oscillatoriales > Microcoleaceae > Planktothrix > Planktothrix serta. The sequence goes on from NZ_LR734875.1 coordinate 151,097, forward strand.
AACATATTTTCAGTGGCTTTAGACTGGGGCGAATATTCCTCACCGTCTACCGTCCAAAGTCCTCGACCACAATGGGCCTCTGCTTGAATTCGTTCATTCCCTAAATAATAAGTAAACCCTGACCACCAACTCCCTGTGTTTCCGTTGCGTTGAATAGAATTGGTATCCAGTCTAATTTGTTGACCCCCAGAAGCCGTCCCTAACGTTAACATTTCCGCCTTCACAGGTTGGCTGAATGCTAAACAGAAACAAGCAATTCCCAGACCGGACAGTTTAGCAACCTTCATGTTGCCTCCCATTTTCGATAAATTAGGGTAATCAAGACTATAGCTATTTTAAATGATTAGTTAAAAATACTCAATCACTAAACCCCTAACTGTTCAACAGTTTTCGGCTGTGGCTGTCTCAATAAAAAAATTTTGGAAAAAGCTTGCATCTTCTAAAACCTTGTGCTATATTAAGAAATTGTCGGACGCATAGCTCAGTTGGTTAGAGCACTACGTTGACATCGTAGGGGTCACTGGTTCGAGTCCAGTTGTGTCCATTGATTATTAAGAGTTAAGCTGTTTCTGCATGTGTCATTTAAACTCTGGTTTTGCCGTAACGGCAAAGCTATGCCTGAAAACTGTAACGGCAAAACCATGCCTGAAAAATGCTAAGGAGCAATAGTTGTAGATGAGCAGCCTTCCTTACTCATACTTAGAGCTTACAAGCGACTGAACATGGATTGAACTTCTTTCTTATACAGTAGCCTAACCTTCTGATAACGGAAATAGCCGGGGTTACTAATCAGTTCACATACGCGGGACTCGGTTGGGTATTCTCCTGATTGATGGAGTAAGGCGATCGCCTCTTTAATTTCTTGACAACAGTGTTCAATAGCAGTTAAGTGGCTCATACGAACATAATTGCGACGTTTCGTGACAATTTGGTGACATAAGTCAGGGAAATGCCTTGAAAGAAGTCGTCTATTAATCTGCAACTGTTCTGCTATTTCTGCAATTGTTGGTAAAGACTCTCCTGCTTGAGACAAAATCAGGCTCAGGGTATTTTCAATATGATTGAAATCAAGCGTTCTAGCAGATGATCGCGTATTCTTGCAATATTCCATCTCAACCTTCTGATCTCGATCTGGGATAGCCGATAGATTGAAATCTTGTGTCAAAAACTGAAATAGAGAAATTTTTAAGTTATAACAAATTTGTGTTAAAGCAGATAAAGGGGGACGGTTTTTACCTGAGTACCACCCCCAAAAAGTATTTTTAGGAATTTTGTGTATTGCAGCAAAAGCAGCGATGTTGTCTTCAGAAACTTGATGCACTATATAAGTCAAAGATTGTTGTATACGCTCTTGAGTCAGTACAGAAGATAACCGATCTGCATTAGCAACCAATTCTCCCAAAGTATCGGCTATCCATCTCTGCTGAGTTACAATTGAAGTATTAGAAGATCCTCCTAACCACTGAGAGCATTGCGAACAATAGCCTAAACTCGATTTCCAATTTAACCAAAGTAATTGACGATGACAATGAGGACAATTTTGCACAAGAGGATGTTGATGTATTAAACAGACCTTGACATCATTGAGTGACCATAACAGTGGCTCATAAATAACTTCTTGATTTTGTTTCCAGCGTTTATAGCATATTGGACACCAAGCTTTATAAGGACGCAATAAGCCTTTTGTCACCAAAATATTAGAGAAAGGGCTCAATGTTAAAAACTTTAAATTATTAGACAAAGTTAATTGATTTAAAACCTCAATAAAGTCAGTAGCTATTGTTCCATATCCATTTAAAGTGTGAGAACGGTTAAAAAAGGGTTCTAATCCCCTACTCGTATAATTTTTGATAAAAGTTCGTTGTAACAGGGGATTAACTACTCTCGATAATAATGTACTGACAAAAACTCCATGAGAATGAGCTAACCTTGTCATATAGCTGGTTAAACTCTCAACCATAGGAGTGCCCACACCAATCGGTTCTAAATGATGCAGAGAACTTCGGGGCGGCATAGGAAACTTCTCTGGACTCCATAGCTCATCATTAGTGTAGGGTTGAATTTCGGCTACATTAATATCCATCACCATTAATTTTTAGTTAAAAAACTTAAAATTTTCCTTAAAAATTAGACTAGGGATAGTTCTAAACTGTAAAAGTAAATTATTATATACTATGATAATTGAATTATTAGCGATTTGATGCAATTAATCATAAATTTTTTATCCGAAAAACTTCATCTATGACAGCTGTATCTATTAACAGTGAAGAATATTTAGACCTAAGCTTTAAGCTAAAAGGCGCACCGATTCCTCTGGATAATGGTTATCCTATCTATGCTGCCGTGTCCCGTATTTGTCCTTCCCTTCATAAACTCGACTCTATTGGAATTCATCCTATTGCCGGAATACCAACCAGCAACAATTTCCTTGAACTCACTGCTCAATCTCGGTTAAAAATTCGGATTCATCATCAACAAATTCCTTTAATCTACCCTTACCTAACGGGTCAAACTTTTCAACTAGGTCAACATTCTTATCAACTAGATATTCCCGATTATAAACCGTTAACTTCCTCAGAAAGCCTCTACTCTCGATTAGTTGTAATTACAGGGTATCAAGACCCAACTACCTTTATTCAAGCTGTTCAACGCAAACTGGATAATTTAGGAATACGAGGAAAGATTGAACTTCTAACCCGACAAGATGGAACACCTCAACGACGACAATTGACCATCAATAAACAAGGGAAACAGTTTAAAGTCAGAGGATTTGGCGTAAAAATTAGTGAACTCAGCCCAGAAGATTCCTTAACGTTGCAAGAACAGGGAATTGGCGGAAAACGAAAGATGATGTGTGGAATATTTGTCCCGGCGACTCGTAGCAAGGAAGAGGAGGAAGGCTAATGATAGTGGCTACCCAACCCAAAATTTCCCTATCTCTCCATGCTTCGGATACGACAATAATGCACCGCGCAGGAATAACGGGACTTTACATGACTTTAAAGCGATTAGAAGCGCAATATCCCTCGTCTCATCAACGTGGAGCACATATATCATGGTCGTTGACTGCTGATACTATTGAATTATTCTGGGAGGGAACTGATTTTGTCGCATTATCATGGTTATTTAAGGAGTCTTTTCAACTGGATGATACAGGTTTAATTCATTTAGCAGGATTAGATAATGATGCGGCAGATTTAAGCCAGAAAATCCAGATTCATGAAGGAATGTGTGCTGTTTTTCTGCGTCTTAATAAGTTTTATAAAGCAGGGAAGCAGGTAAAGACCGAACTAACGGTTGAAGGAAAAAAAGTGGAGTATCAATATAAATCCCTAACATGGTACGCACATCAAACCTTTGCGGATAAGTTATGTGAAACAGATACCCAACAACTGAAACAGGATTATGTTCAAATAACCAGTTGGTTATATCTAGGGGGAATTGTACGCCATGCCAGAGCGCAAAATATGACAAAACTGGAAGAGAAACCTGAATATGCCTTAGCATTGTTATTTGTACCAGTTATTTGTCAATATTGGTTACTTCATCTTCCATCAGAAGACCTAAAGGAAAGGAAACCCCATCGCTACCTTGTGGTGATTCCAGAAATCAAGGATTTTGAAGACGCTTCCCAAAGGAGATGGCGATTACAGCAATTAGAAACTAAACAGCTTCATGTTAGTAGCATTGGCGAGGCAGGGTTACTTTATTACAGTTTAGACAATATTCAACCTGAAGGCGACTACTATCAAGCTTGTCAAGTTTGGTTATATGAAAAAATGAATCAATCTTCTCATCAACGGACGTTGATGAGTATAGAAGAAATTGAAATTAATCAGAATACTCTAATCACCTATCAACGGGTTCAACAAAGCTTTCAACCCAATTATGAGAAGATTCAACCTCAGAAAATTTTTGTTAAAGTAAATCCCATACGATCACTAATTGCTGAAAACTTAGTAAAAGGAATCCCTTGGTGGTCTGATTTATGGGAAAAATTGGTTATAGAGGATACAAAAGGATATTTATTTAACCAGTTACTTTACAATCGAGGAGGAGTCATAATGATGGCAGAGAATAGTGAAGAGGACGAACAATATCTTACTTTTGTTAAGGTATTTCAGCAAGCGATGAAGGGCAACTTTGCTAAGATGTATGCCAAGGCAGAGGAAGGAAAAGAGCCTCCAATTAAGAAGAAAGTCGAACGCTTACGGGCAGAGCTAAACAGTTGTTATGATAAATTGTCATTTCAGCAATATTTATCTGATTTTTTAGTAAGAGGAGGATTAAACAAGTATTTTAATGAGAACAAAGAGTCAATTCTACTACTAATTAAAAAATCACATTGGGAAGAATTAAGAATTTGGTCGCTGTTAGCGATCGCAAGTTATAAACCCAAGGAGAAACCCAACGATACTGAAAATAGTTCATCTACAAATAATCAAGATCTAAAAGAAGTTAGTGATGAATCAGAATAATAATGACGATAGAATGCCAAACTATTATCTTTACGGGACAGTTCTTACTCGTTATGGTTTAGCGTCCTTAAATCATGGCATGAGACAAGGGAATAAGACTATCCTACAAAAAGGCTATTGGAATGGTAAAATTCATTCTTTTGTAAGTTCAAGTTCAATTCGTTGGGCATTACGTTTTTATCTTCAAAAGCAAGGTTATTTAGTTAATCGAGTTTGGGATGAGAATGAACATATTAATCGGTTAACAAGTGAAGATTTTGACCCAGAGCAATTTTATGATGATGATATTTTCGGGTTTGCTTTATTGGAGTCTACTGAAACAGAGGAAGGGACTGTAACAACAAAAACAAGAAAGAAAAAGGCAAAACTCAGCAGTCCTAATCAGCGAATGGGTGCGTTAGGTATGAATATGGCTGTTTCGTTAACGCCTTATGATGGCACATTAAAGCTAGGGGCCAAAAGTGGCAGAGAAAAGGATAGTACATCACTTCATTAGAGTTTAGGGACGAAGTGGAATGCGGACAAATTGACCCTGATGAATTGTGGATTGGAGGGCCAATTGTTGCGGAGTTACAACAGTTGGCTGATTTTGATAATTCCCCTTTTAAGAAGGTGCATCTTCATCGCAACCGAAATGAACTGATTGATGCTTTAAAAACAGTTATTAAAAGAGATTTAAGATTAGAAGAACCCAAATGATTACACCATTAATTCTCTATTTGGATGTTCCGTTTGTGACCTTTCGGGAGTCCCACGCAAGGGAAATGGGGAAAACTTATCCTGTTCCTCCTCCAGCGACGGTGTATGGGATGCTGTTGTCTTTGGTCGGGGAAACGGATGTTTATCGTCACTGTGGAGTAGAATTGGCGATCGCAATGTTATCCAACCCCAGAAAGTCTCGAATTTTGCGTCAAATGAGACGGTTTAAAAATCTTAATTTTAGCGAGCCAGAGAATGTTAATCCCGCTTATCAAGAGATTTTGTCTAATCTAAAGTGTTTGATTTGGGTTCGTTCTGAGGGAGAGAAAATACAACCAAGTTTAAGGGAGAGGCTACAGTTAGCGTTTGACCGTCCTGAGTTAGTGCAACGATTTGGCTGTTTATTTCTGGGGGAAAGTGATCAGTTGATTAAAACGATCAAACTTGTCTCGGAAGATTATTTAGAAGGGATGAGACAGTGGGTGATTAAGGATAATCAATGCAGGTTAACTTTACCCTATTGGGTTGACCATGTGGGGTCAAGAAATACCCGATTTTTGAGGTATAAGATTGAGGAAAGGTCAAGTTTATCGCCTCCTGATTTAGCGTGGACGATGATTCGATCTCCCATTTGACAAGTATCTCTGATGGGAAAGGGTATTGAAGGTACAAGAATGGCTAAAAGTGTTACAGGGTAATGGATATAGCAATTTAGTTAAGGGAAAAGGTGCTTGCTATTTCTGAAAAGGTTTATGGGGAGAGGGTTTGAGGGGCTGAAAGTAAAGGAGATTTTGGTAAGTTTTGTGTTTTCGGGTTCTCTATCGGGAAGATACTTGTAAGATTGTAAATGAGCCTTCATCAGCCAAGGGTTTTCACCTTTGCTGTGATTCGTGGCTTTATGCCGTTAGGCGTTGCTCAGATCGAAGCTGAACCCGATCTCCGTAACCGATTAATGTGATTCGTGGCTTTATGCCGTTAGGCGTTGCTCAGATTTCCCACGCTCTTGATCAAGGGATTCCAGGGATTGTGATTCGTGGCTCTTGAGCGAACGAGATATCTGTACCAAGTATATTACACCTGCTCTGACCAGTCAGGGTTGGGATATCATGGCTCAGATTCGGGAGGAGGTAACGCTTACCAAAGGTCGGGTAATTGTTAGAGGAAAGCTTACGACTAGAGGTGAGCAAAAACGTGCAGATTATGTGCTGTATTACAAGCCTGGTATTTCACTGGCGGTGATTGAAGCGAAGGATAATAATCACGGCGTTAGCGATGGGATGCAGCAGGCGATCGCCACCGCCGAACTAATTGATGTACCATTCATTTTTAGCTCAAATGGTGATGGGTTCATGTTTTGCGATCGCACTATCACCACCGGAAAGCGAGAGCGAGAAATACCCCTTGATCAATTCCCTACACAGCAGGAACTTTGGCACAAGTATTGTGTTTGGAAGGATATTAAACCGGAAATTGAGCCAATTATTACTCAGGATTATTACCCCAGTTCAGATAATAAGCTGTTACGCTACTATCAACAGATTGCGATTAACCGCACGATTGAGGCGATCGCAAAAGGTCAAAACCGAATTCTATTAGTGATGGCGACGGGGACGGGGAAGACTTTTACCGCGTTTCAGATTATCTGGCGGTTGTGGAAGTCTAAGACGAAAAAGCGAATTTTATTTCTAGCTGACCGGAATATTTTAATTGACCAAACTAGAATTAATGACTTTAAACCCTTTGGTTCAGTGATGACTAAAATTCAGAAGCGACAGGTGAATAAGTCCCCTGAGATTTACTTAGCTTTATATCAAGCAGTATCGGGAACTGAAGAAGATAAGAATATTTATAAGCAGTTTTCGCCGAATTTCTTTGATTTAATTGTGATTGATGAATGTCACAGGGGAAGTGCCTCTGATGATTCGGCGTGGCGAGAAATCCTTGATTATTTTAACAATGCAACTCAGATAGGTTTAACAGCAACTCCGAAAGAAACTGAGGATGTTTCTAATATTGATTATTTTGGTAAACCGATTTATACTTATTCGCTAAAGCAGGGGATTGATGATGGCTTCTTGGCTCCTTATAAGGTTATTCGCATTGATTTAGATAAAGATTTAGAGGGATGGAAACCTAAGCCTGGTCAACGAGATAAGTAGGGAAAGCACAACTCGATAATTTTATTGACCCCGAAAGTCGATATCCGACCATTGTTACAACGTCTGATTTACTAACAACTGGAGTTGATACCAAAACTTGTAAGCTGATTGTTTTGGATCGGCGTATTCAGTCCATGACCAAGTTTAAACAAATTATTGGACGCGGAACCAGAATTGATGAGGATTATGGCAAGCTGTTTTTTGTGATTATGGATTTTAAGAAGGCGACAGAACTATTTGCTGATCGTGATTTTGATGGCGACCCCGTACAGATTTACGAACCTAAACCAACTGACCCTATTGTGCCACCAGAACCAGGGGAAGATGAGGTACAAGTAATTGATAGGGAAATCGTTCGTAAAGCAAAGCCAGAACGGTATGTGGTGGCTGATACGGATGTAGCGATCGCACTCATTCGAGAACAATATTACAGCAAAGAAGGCAAGCTGATTACAGAATCCATTAAGGATTACACGCGGCAAACCGTTCGCAAACAGTATACTTCTTTGGATGCGTTTCTGAAGAAATGGAATAGCATCGAACAGAAACAAGTGATTATTCAGGAGTTGCAGGAACAAGGGGTACTGCTGGAAGCATTAGAAAATGAAGTAGGGAAGGAGTTTGACCCATTTGATTTGATTTGTCATGTAGTCTTTGATCAGCCACCCCTAACTCGACGGGAACGAGCGAATAACGTGCGAAAGCGGGATTACTTCAATAAGTATGGGGAACAGGTACGGGCGGTGCTGGATGCGCTGTTAGAGAAATATACGGATCAGGGCGTTGAGGATATCGAGAAGATGGACGTACTCAAGGTGAAGCCGTTAAGCGACATGGGGACGCCTTTAGAAATTTTAAGTCTTTTTGGCGGAAAGCCCAAATACCTACAAACTCTGGCAGAATTAAAGATTCGGCTCTATGAGGCAATGTAGATGTCTATCAGCACGACGATTAAAACCATTCAAGACATCATGCGGAAAGATGCGGGTGTGGATGGTGACGCCCAGCGCATTAGTCAATTGGTGTGGATGATTTTCCTCAAGGTGTTTGACTCTCGTGAGGAGGAATACGAACTGCTGAAAGACAATTATAAATCGCCGATTCCAGAGGGGTTGCGATGGCGGAATTGGGCGGCAGATGATGAGGGAATTACTGGGCCTAATTTACTGGATTTTGTGGATAATGCGCTGTTTAAAAGCCTGAAGGATTTAAGAACCTCTACCGATCCGCGTGGACGGATGATTGGGAAGGTGTTTGAGGATGCCTATAACTACATGAAAAATGGCACTCTCATCCGCCAGGTAATTAACAAGCTGAATGAGGTTGATTTTAATAAGTCGGTACAAAAGCAGCAGTTTAGCGAGATTTACGAGAAAATTCTGAAGGATTTACAAAGTGCAGGAAATGCGGGGGAATATTACACGCCCCGTGCGGTGACAAAGTTTATAGTCGATCGCGTTAATCCTCAATTGGGGGAAGTGCTACTCGATCCGGCTTGTGGGACGGGTGGCTTTTTAATCGCCGCAATTGACCATATTCGCCATCATTTTAATAGTGCTGATGTGCCAGGAATATTACAGCGTAATATTCGGGGAACTGAGAAAAAGCCCTTACCTTATAACCTGTGTATGACAAATCTGATCTTGCACGGGATTGATCTGCCTTCGGTGGAACATGACAATACTTTGGCACGGCCTTTAAGAGATTATAGTCCTAAAGAACGAGTCGATGTCATTATTACTAATCCGCCCTTTGGAGGGATGGAAGAAGATGGAATTGAGAGCAATTTTCCGGCGAGTTATCGCACTAGGGAAACGGCGGATTTGTTCCTTTTGTTAATTATACACTTGTTAAAAGATGGGGGGAGAGGAGCGATCGTTCTGCCCGATGGAACACTGTTTGGGGAAGGGGTGAAAACCCGAATTAAGGAAAAGTTGCTGCAAGAGTGCAATCTCCATACCATTGTTCGTTTACCGAATGGGGTATTTAATCCTTATACGGGGATTAAAACGAATTTACTATTTTTTACTAAGGGTGAACCGACGGAAAAAATCTGGTATTATGAACACCCATACCCACTGGGTTACAAGTCTTACTCGAAAACTAAACCGATTAGATTTGAGGAGTTTCAACCGGAGCAAAATTGGTGGGATAATCGAGAGGAAAATGAGTTTGCTTGGCAGGTTTCAGTAGAGGATATTAAGGCAAATAACTACAACTTGGATATTAAGAACCCTCACCAAGTTGATATTGAACACACTGATCTCGATGAGATGCTCAAGCATCATCAACAACTGATGGTAGAATTGAATGAGGTGCGGAGTAAACTGAAGTTTGAGTTAATGGAGGCATTAATGCCGGATGAGTGATGAAAAAGAATGGTGAGCAAGTGACTAAAACCTATAGTTAACGGTTGCTACTTGGAAACAAGCTTCTAGTCTGCGACTTCAGCATAATTTTTCGTTCTGGGACAGTTTTATTATTGCTACAGCCTTGTCTGCAAAGGCTAGTATCCTTTATTCTCAAGATATGCAAGATGGGTTAGTTATTAATAATCAACTTGAAATTGTGAATCCGTTCAAATGAAAATAGAAAGTTTTTTTAGTAATTTTGAATTATTAACTGATGCGCCGAATGCTGTTGTTAAGTTGCGGGAACTTATTCTGCAATTGGCTGTAAGCGGTAAGCTTGTTCGTCAAGATCCTAATGATGAACCTGCTTCTATACTGCTAGAGAGAATCCGAACTGAAAAAGAGCGTTTAATTAAGGAGAAAAAGATTAGAGACAAATATCCCGTTATCGGCATCAAGCCAACTGAAATACCATTCAAGATTCCCGATAGTTGGAAATGGGTGCGTATTGGAGATATCGGAAATGTTGTAGGGGGAGGCACTCCAAAAACGGATCAATCTGAATACTACGCAGATCATGACATTCCTTGGATAACTCCATCTGACTTATATGGATTATCAGGTAAATTCGTTAGTCGGGGGAAAAAAGATATTTCTCTCCTAGGATTGCAAAAGAGTTCAGCACAGCTAATGCCAACGGGTACTGTGGTATTCTCAAGCCGTGCGCCTATAGGTTATGTTGCCATTGCTAAAAACGATTTGTCTACAAATCAGGGGTTTAAATCATGTGTTCCTTTCTGTTTAGAGATGAGCGAATATATTTATTACTTTTTGAAATTCGCTGCTAGAGAAATAGATTATCAAGCTTCTGGAACCACTTTTAAAGAGATATCAGGTAAAGAATTTAGTTTAATTATGATCCCTATCCCCCCCCTTAAAGAACAAAAGCGTATTGTTGAAAGAGTTGATTACCTTATGTCACTTTGCAATACTTTTGAAGCGAAAATGACAGAGGTAAAAATTCATCAGGAACGTTTAGCCGAAGCTTTAATAAATAAAACTTCTAAATCTCTGACCTAAAATCTATCTTTATTCAGTCCAGCAAAGTGTTATGTAATGTTCAGCCCCAGGCATAATAGAGTTCAAAGAACCAATGACTTTTTGAGTAGAAATCACCCAGCTTTGATCTTCAAAAGTAATCTTCTGCCTGAGAATATTTGTTCCCGAAAGTTGATTTACATCAACTAGAATCTGTTTAAATCTCTCTACACCAGTTCTTTTTTTCATTTGATGTTCCTTTCCCTCGCCTCTCCATTTGCGATGAGCAGTTTCCGAGAGACAAATAACGAGCAAATCTGCCTTGTCTTCTTTTAACAAATCTAAATCTTTTTCAAGCTCTTTACCAGCAAGATTTTTTGTTTGTCCTAACCAACCACGAGCTTTAAATTCAACCCGGATATATTTATGTTCAGGAATCTCACCTCCACCAATTTTAGCATCATTCATCATTGGTTCATGTGGATCGCGATCAAAAATTGTTACATTTGCAAGTTGAACTTTTGCATTTTTTCTTGTACCGAGAGCATCTCCTGAAGGATTCCAACCTATTAACCTACCTGTCGAACTATCAATTCGGATATGTTGAACTTGCTGACCATGATAATTAATACCAATGCGAAGATAATACCGAGGAGTGACATTTGCTCGGATTATTTCAAATTGCATATAATGTTGGACATAAGCTTCCGATGAAGTTGCTGCTGGATTATCTTCCAGTAGCTTTGAGATAGTTTGATGAACTAACTGGATCAGAGAATCTGGAGGAGTTCTGGTCATGACTTAATACCTAGAAATCAATGGAAGCATATCTAGTCTTGGAAACAAGTTTCCAACTTCGGTATTAAGCGCAATAGCAATTCTAATAAGGTTTAGTGAGGCAACATTACGCTCTCCTCTTTCTATACCTCCTATATAAGTTCGGTCTATCTCTACTAACTCAGCAAGCTCTTCTTGAGATAACCCTTTCGATTCTCTAATAGCTCTTATATTTTTACCGATGTCAACTAACCAAGGATGTTTCTTTTTCATAGCTTATTAAACTTAAGACCACTAGCACGATAAAAAACGGTAATAGCTAGTTATCTTGTGTCTGATTGCTTAGAATATTTCCCTGAGTCCTATAAGTCTACGGACTATAAGTACCATTAAGTCTAGGGTTAGTTGCGCTAAAAATTTAAACGAACTTATGAAGGAAATTAATCGCCTGATGTCACTCTGCGATGAACTAGAAGGCAAACTGAAGGAAACGCGATCGCATAGCGAAAAACTGATGGAAGTTGCAGCGCGGGAAGTGTTGGCTGTTTGATGGGGAGTGCGATGGTTAGTGTAAGTTTTAGAAAGGCGATCGCAATCAGTAGGAATCCAACCTACTCGGAATACAATACCACTTTGGCATTATATGGCTCGTCATCCTCCTCGTGGGGTGGCTTTAGTTGAATGAATCTTTATGGCAACAGTCTGCTGCTCATTGAGACTAAGAAGCTTTGGGGTTCCTACTACGTTCAGCTTTAGCTTTATTTCTAAACTCTCCAAAGTCAATTACTGTAGAGTTCTCAGCAGCATCCCATATATCGTCTACTACTTCCTGAAAAGCAGGTAATACTAGCAACGTATATTGCCCAATCCCTTTATTCCGTTTGTCTCCCACTTTTAATGCTGAGATTTGATAGCCCAGATCTGACAAGTCCTCTTTTATCCAGAAGACTTCATCACCTACCACAACAATCCTTTTATCCCTTAAGCTCCCGTCTATATTGCACTTGTCAAAGTAATCTAAGACTCTGCGGATCATCTGGAGCGAGGTGTTTTCTCGCAGGTCTCGAATAGCTTTGATATCTAGAAGTTGTTCCCAAGTGTAATAGACTTCAGGTTTCTTCTTCCCATTCCATATTCTCTCTGGCACAACCAATCCAGCACGCTCAAGAGATTGTAGCTGATTGGAGGTCGCCCCAGTCAGTTCCATTATCTCTTTTCTAATGAACCGATCAATCAATGAAGTATTCAAAACACAAAACTGAATACATTTGTTAGTATATGAGAGGAGCATGAGATAGCTTGACCTCTAAGCTCATGCTCTAGTTGTAATTTATATGGAGGCAATGTTGCCATGATTTATAGATCAGGTCAAATCGTACCCACAAGTGGCCAATATGCTGTAGTTAATCAGCAAGGATATAGTATTGGCCGTGAAGTTACGGTTGTTAAGGGAGAACCTTTTCCACCCGTTCCTTCTGGTTATGGTTTTAAGTTAGCTGACCCAACTAAACACTGGCGTTAATTACATACTACCTTGCCTTGTTACCCTAAGACCTTCTTTGAGTCCGTCTTAGGGTGGATATTGGGATAGCAAGATGCTGGATTGCCATAACACATAGTAAAGGAATTAACTTAATGTCAACAGATATTTCAAAAGCCGTTATGGGCGTGTCAGCAGGTATCGATGCAATTAAAAAGCTTGGTGATTTGGCAGTCAAAACTCAAAACCTAGAGCTGCGAGAAGGGATTCTTAACCTTAGAGAACAACTTTTAGAGGCAAAAGACGCACTTTTAGATGCAAAAGAACAGGTTTCTAATTATAAGGAAGAGAACGCTACACTCAAAGCTAGGATTACAGAACTTGAGCAGAGATTAGCAGACGGCCAAGAAGAAATTAAGCTGACTGTTAAAAAGGGTGGTTACTACAAAGAGGACGGCGATGGCCCTTACTGCACAGGTTGTTATGACAATAATCAGAAATTAATCAGAGTTAATGACGTTGGCCCGATATGGCGTTGCCCTGTCTGTAAAAGTGTAGTTACTAAGACATAACAAGCAGATTTAAATCGTCTGTCCTCTGTGATGCGCTGGAAGGCAAGCTGAAGGAAGTGTGATCGCACAGCGAAAAACTGATGGAAGTTGCAGCACGAGAAGTATTAGCTGTGTGATGCGGATGCGATGCCTATCAGTGAAACCTACAGATTAATAGGTATAGTCTGCTTAATTTTATTGGAAATAGAAATAGGAGTATAAATATCAACTTCAACTTCATCTACAACTCGGATCGAAACAATTAGAGCGTATCTAGCAGTATTATTCCATCCTTCCCACCTTGAGTTATATTTCCACCAACCGCTAACAGGGTATATGCCAATAGCGTCTTTCTGAGCCAACTCAGCCGCAGTACCTTGCCAAATATCAGAATGGATTGAACCCCGATTCCATGTCTTAGGCCCTAGAAACCATCCAGTATCTTGATCTTTTTTATCTTTATTTTTAGTAGATGGAACATTCTCTTCAGTTTTTAACGCTTCCTTATTAATCCGTTGCCTAAAAGCAGTTAAAGACTCTTTAGAACGCTTAACAGCAAGCCTCAAACCATACGAAGCGTAAGAATGTTTATTCAACCATCCTCGCTCTCCAGGGTTGGGTTCGATAAAGTATGAAAGTGTTACCCGCATTTCGACTTTTGTTTCACGCAACTCTTCTAGCTCTTGTGTTGGCCAGGGTAATATGTGAAGGTTCATTTCTTTTGTTTTTACTTCGCCATCAACTTTATGAAAAGGCTGGAACTCATCTTCACAAATCATTGTTAAGTCATTTTGACTGCTAAAAATTGCCCTATTCAGATTGGGAACACCATAACCGTATCGACGCAGTAGTATCGATACTTTGTCCCTTTGGGAAGGACTTTTAGGCAAATTATGAAGCATTGCGGGAGTCCACTCCGCAGAATGAACGATTAACCCACGAACTGTTTCTGCCCAGTATTCGGGATGTTTAGCCCAAATACGTGCTGCCATATTGCTACATAAAGCTGCTGCTGCACTGGTGTCTCCAGAGAGGTTGAATGGGCGTACATTGGGTTGATAATACGTTGTCAAAAGTCGTAAATCATCAAGATCCATCCCTGGATAATTAGGATCATCTGTTGCTAGGTTTCCGCCCTCAAAAGTCACATCTGGTCGGATAGGCCACTTATCACGCCACAAAAGAGAAGTTCGACTTCGAGGTGAAAGGTCGCCCGCAGGAGCAATAGATTGCCATCCAGCATATTTCTGATCGATGATATTAACTTTATCGGTATAAGCCCCGACTACAAGTGCGTTCCATGCTTGCGAGGGGTTTTCTGCTGGGCTTAGATCATTTTTATCAAGATATTCACTAAGCATAATGTCCCCTCTGATATTACCAACCGGAATAATCATTAATCTTTGAGATTCAAAGCAGATTTGATCGACTGCTGCCGACCAAGAAGAGGGAACTCCGGCATTACTATTGATTTCACTCGTTAAAGCCATACAAATTACACGCTGGCGTTTCGGGTTCTTGATTTCCGCACGAGAAACAGCCTCTTGTGTAATCGCTCCATAAAGTCTAGGGTCGTTTTGTCCTTGGTCTGGAAGTATCTTTACAGATTCCAAACAGTGGGTTAGATGATATACCCTGTTTGATTTTATCAATGGCTCACAAAGGTCGCCATACAGAGCTATACCAGCCATTTCAGTACCATGCCCACAATTGTCTGCCAGTACCCAGTTTGGATCGCAAGTCAACAAATCTTGAGGAGCAAGGGCTGACTTAATTAAAGGATGGGAGCGTGTGACACCGCTATCTAACAAACAAATAGCTAAATTATTATTTGATGGCACGATAGTGCGGTGAGCAAGCTCTTTTACCCAGTCAATCTGTTCTTGGTTATCCATTTCCAAGAATATGGAAGGTAAATCTTTAGCAAGGCGAAGTTCGGCAATCAAACCATTATTGTTAATAATTCGTGATAAATCTGTTACAGTTGCCAATGCTAAAATTACTTCTCTCTCAGGGAAACTAATGGAGTTTTCTGTTATCCTAATCTCCAGTATTTGAGCTATTCGCTGGAAAGATTCAAGACAACCCTGACGTAACCAAACTTCCCACCATACTTGCTGATATTCAGATGGAAATTCAAGATTGTCTGTGAATAGCGATCGCACTGTACCTAAGTTAATTTCTTCCAATGGTGCGATTAACTGCTCGTTCTTCGGATTACCCTTTATAGTTTCCTGATCGCGGTAAGCTTCTATCCTGGAAGAAAAAAAATCTGATGCCTTCTCTGGCACAAATACGGTTGCTGATACAGTTTCCTCTGCCTCATCATTTGCTCGGACTGCAAGCAACTCGATTTTCTTAAGCTTATTTTCCAATGACGCAACCGCTTTCAGTTCACTTTTTTGTAGCTGTAACTCTAAATAAAAACCAGATTGTCCAACTGCAAGTTCTGGTTCGCGCACTAATTTTTGTTGCTGATAATTTTCCAGAGCTTTTTCAAAAGCTTCTTGCAACCTTTCAGCGTGTTGTATGCGATCGCGGGGTGGAAGCGATTTCTTCCCGTCTCCGCCGCCACCGCGAGATGTATATTTTTGGCTATCTCCCTTTTCTACAATATAAAAATTAGGGAGATTCCTCTGGTATTTTACCATTGAACTATAAAGTCATTTTCAACACCTATTATAAAGGGAATAACCCATTTACTGAAAGATAGTTTTTTTGCGTTCTGTAATCGCGCAAATCATATTCTCTTCAGATATTGAATCCTGTTTGGAGATTACGGCTGCTTTAGCTGCTTCATCTGCTGCTCGAACTACCTCTGCTTGACTTAGACCATTAGCAGTTTCAATAATATGATGCCAATCGTTCCACTCAATATTAAAAAGAGCTAGACGTGCTTCTAGTAAATTGCGAACAACTTCTGAATTTGGTAAGTCGTATTGAATAACATCATCAAAACGTCGAAAAAGAGCCTTGTCTAATAAATTATGATGATTAGTCGCAGCAATGATTAGACTCTGGCTATTATCATTCTCCAAAAACTGCAACCAGGAGTTTAGAACTCGACGGAGCTCTCCAACATCATTAACCGCAGCCCGTTCTGAACTAATGGCATCAAATTCTTCAAAAAAATAAACGCCTCGTGTTACAGCCATTGCATCAAATATCAGTTTGAGTTGATTAGCCGTATCACCCATGTATTTGGTAATTAATCCAGTATAAGCAACAGTGAAAAGCGGGAGTTTCAGTTCTCCAGCAAGAGCAGCAGCAGTCATTGACTTCCCCGATCCTGGTGGCCCAACCAGAAGTATTTTGCGACGAGGCTTAAGATTGTACTCGGCTAAACGATGCCTCTGGGTCTGTTCTATAAGAATACGTTCTAATCTTTTTTTTAAGGCTACAGGAAGAACCATATCAGTCAACCTGGTTTCTGAATAAGAAACTGATACAAGATTGACTAATTCTCCTTTGGACTGGACGAGCGACGTGGGCAAAGCCTTATGTTCGATAGCAGATTTACGTTCTTTTGCTTGGTCAACCAGGCTTTGGATCTCTTGAGCAATTTTGGTATGTCCTTGTCGTACTTCATGTGCAGCCATCTGTAGAGCAACAGAAAAAAAATGCTGCTCCTCACCTTCTAGGTAGCTTTTTAAGAGCGCAATAACATGACGGGCTGTTGACATAAGGCTTTTAATCTGGACAAATTTCCCAGGCTCTAGTAAAGCCAGAAACTTCACTAAATAAATATGCTAAACACTATAATATTTATAATACCTTAATTAAAACAAATGTACTATAAAAGCTACAAAAATAAACAATTAACCATTTTTAGAATTCCCTAATTTTTACAGCTTTAATTCAATAGCAAAATTCTTAAACAATATCTCTACAAAATTTTTAAAATTTAACAAAAATAACTGGGATATACTAATCTTCGCTTTCTCACAAACAGGAATAATCAACTTCACCAAATGATAAGGTTGATTTTGATTTTGTATTGATGCTATCTTTAAGGATTCTATGATTCCCCCTAGTTCTCCCAAGAACTTCAAATCTTTCTCAATCGCTTGTTCAAACACTAAAGAAATTAATTGTAATTTTCGGGTTAACTCAATTGGGATGGGTTGATATTCTAATTGGGGAGTAAGTACAATTAATTCACTAATTCCTTGAATATTAACTCGATATTTCTCTATTTCTTCTTCACCTTTAATTTCCTGTCCTAACCACCCATAACAACGAGAACAAAATCCCGCAGGTGAAGTCCTAGCCATTACAGGTAAACTGGAACCGCAATGAGGGCATACTTCTACTAATCGCTGTTTATGAATTAAACAAACTTCTACATCCTTAAATGACCATAATAAGGGTTCATAGACCGTCTTCTTCTCCTGCTTCCACACTTCCCAACAACAAGGACACCAAGCGCGGTAATTCCGAAATAATCCTTGGTCATGAATCATTCCTTTCCAACTTAAAAGAGTCAAAAAACGTAAATCCTGACGCCTAGTTAACTCTTCTAAGACAGTTACTAACTTTTCCGTCATTTCCCGCATTCCGTTGATGGCTGGTTTAGCATCGCTATTTCCCAATAGGTGACTGAGATTTTTTGACAATAGCTCAGATTGATCCTCATCTTTAAGGATAAGAGGGGCAATTTCACCCATCACGAGCTTTTGGGAAGTTAAACAATGCGCCTGCGCCAAACGATTGATATAACTACTAAGACTTTCTGCGTAGGGAGTTCCTACTGCAATAGGTTCAAGACAAAATAACCGACTCCGTTGGGGGATTTCTAAAGGTTTTGGACTCCAAAGCTCTGAGTAAATACTCATCCTTCTTGATTGATTCCTACTAAGTCTCTACCTACCTTACGCTCCCCAACCCTTCGACCTTTCTTGGGCGATGAACTAGCAGTAGATTCAATTTTCTTGAGGTTTCCATCATTATATAAACTGGCTAAAAGTCTTTCTCCTGCTTCTAACTCTTCTTTAATCTTTTTTCGTCTTCCTGCGGATAATTCCCTCGCTTTAAAATCTTTCATTCTCACTGTTTTTGCTTGATCATCTAACGCATTTTTGAGGGCGCGATACCACCAACTTTTGAGAATTCCTACACATCCTATCGAGTATTCCATAAAGTATTCCCAATTCTCTTCTAATTGTGGTGCATTTTCCACAGGTAAATACTGCTGTAATGTCTTAATAACCTTAATAAATTCTTGTTGATCTTCTACTTTATTTAGATAATAGGGAGGTAAATAATAATCTTCACTTCTTCTTCCTACCTGACCATTTACTTGTTGACACTTTAAAAGCTCATAGGTTCCAAATAAAATATGAACGGTTTGAGTTTTATTAGCAATTGATTTAAGCCAGTTCATTTGAACATTAATTTGTCTTCCTCCTGCTACATCAAATAAGTGCTGTGCTTCATCAAGGGTATAAGCCTTTAACTGACGGTGTAGAAAAACTTTTTGCATTGTTCGGCGCAAAGCCTTAGCATTCTTTCCTTCATGATCTCCTTTTAAATTATCTTCGTTATCGTTTTCTAAATCAATTCCATAATTTTCCTTATAATCAATTAAAACTTCCTTCAAAGACTCCAACACCTGAATATAGTAATCAGAATAGTTAAACTTCCCTCCTTCAGCACTATCTACCTCGATTCCCCCTACGATTAAACTCCCAGGATTGGAAATAATTTCATCTTGAAAATGTTTAAGTAATCGTTTTTCAAATTCTGCTTTTAATCGAGATTTACCTACGCCTGTTACCCCAAACACCAGATAGACTAAAGCATCATCCGGTTCGATCGCATTTTTGAGTAGCTGTTCTAAAATCAACCTGATATTGCGATGAGGAACAATCACATCTTTAAAGTATTTAAGTTTGTTATCCGTTGATTCATGAAGAATTTCTAAAGGAAACGGACGATTATTAGCGATTACCATAAGTCCCCATCAGCAAAAGGTTTAATGTTGTCAAGGTTAATTTCTCTGGATAGACTAGGTTGTAAAATTTCTTCTTCCCTATCCAGAATAGTCTCTTCAATCTCTTTAGTCTTAGGTGCGGAAGGCTGTTTAATATCTCCTGAATTTAAAACAGCGCTACTAAGAGTTCCTTCGATTAAATTATAAACTAATTTAGCCGATTGATCTCGACGGATTTGTAGCATTATTTCTTCATGTTCTTCTGCATTATTCAGCAAGTCAACAATCTCTTTAGCTCCCACATATTGACTCTGATTGTATCTTTGTTGTTTTCTTTTGCAAACGGTTGATGCTATCTCTACCGCCTTTTCTGAATAACCTTGAAATTTCATATAATAATTAGATAAACACTTCACCCAATGATTATTAACATAGGCATAAGCAATCCCATAATCAAGCGGATCATAGCGGACGGGAACAGATTGATTTTCAACACTATAAAATTCATCCGACCAATAATCTTGATAGTTAATCCTTACTCCTTTACCCGGAATAACTTTAGCTGTTCCCTTATTATTGGTAGGCAAAGTTAAAATTTTAAATTGCTCATCATACTTGATATATTGATGAGGGCGATGTCCCGTTTTAGCTAATCGTGATTCAAAGGCTTGTTGAGGAGACATTCCTTCTAAAGCCGGATGTTCTGAGCGATCATAAACTCCATAAGCATAGCCAAAAGCCAAATAATCATATAATTCTTCTAAATTCCAAACCGCTAAATTTTTTGGATTATTTTCTTTCTTAACGAGCCGGACGTGCTTCATAATTTGGGTATTACCCCTTAAATTATTGATAAATTCCGTATTTTGTGACCCAAACCAACGTTCAATAATCGAACTAAATTTCGGAACATCTTTGGGACGATGTTTTTTACTTGCTTCAAATCGAGCTAATAAAGTTTCAAAATAAGTAGATTGAAACTCTTTTCCATTATCCACAACAATCCATTCAGGGAATCGCCCAAACCGTTGCACACAAATGCGGATAGCCATCATACAAGACCGATAACTCGGATGATCGAAAGTTAGATATAAGGCTAAAATCCGACGACTGTAGGCATCAATCATGCCTGTTACCCAAGGTCTGCCTAAGTTCTTCTTACTGTAGGGACATACACATTGAACATCAAGCTGAGTATGGTCAATATGAACAATTTCAAGAGGGCGATCTCCATGACGGGGGGTGGTGGGTTTAATCAACCAAGGCCCCAAAAGACTATTAGCGGCGCGAGATCCCATCCTTCTTTTAGTTTGTTTATAAGAGTTTCGTTTCTTTAGCCTTTCATAGTAAAAGGTATGGCTAGGAATTGGAGAAGTGAGTCCTGATTCCTCCCATTTATCTCTTAGTATTAGATAAGTTTGCCAAGCATTCTTTTGTTTAAAGGTTTCATAGTGTTCTTCTATCACCTTATCAATGAATTCTAAATCTTCATCAGAATAGCGAGGAGTTGGATTACCTTTATATTGGGGAATTAGACCTACTAAACCAACTCCATGTTCTTGTTTCGCTTTGCGATATTTGGCTTTCCACTCGCGTAAGGTTCGTTCTGGTCTATTACAGTCCAGAGAATCATAAGACTCTCCATCTAAAAGCGGTTTAATTGCTTGATATCGCTGATTAGCAATTTCTAAAGCTTTAGGGCTGGCTTCTATAAAGTATTGTTGCCATCCCTCCTCATCTAAGGTTGTCTGTTCTTTTGTTTGAAGATAACTAATTTCCCCTAACTCAACTAATTGTTGAAATTCTGCATGAGTCCAACGAATAATTCCTTGTTCTCCTTTGAGAATAATTTTACTCTCTCCAATATGGTCAATAGTCACGCTTTTTCCATCTAAAAGAAATGATGAACCCACTTTGAGATCGACTATCTGCACGCTGCTAGATACAGGTTCACTATAATCATGGGTAGCAGTAATGTATGCTTCGGCAGTTGCTTGGTCACGGAATAAATGTACTCTATCTTGTTCGATTAAGGCTACTGCACTTAAATCAACATAAACTTTTTCAAGCGCCATTAAGGTATTAATATCGTCAATGCTGGCATTTTGCGCTTTTTTAATCAGATTTGTCAGGTTAATACCCGGATTATTAATGATAATCTCTTTAATATGGAATTCTACCTGTTCATCAAGGATGTATTGTTGATCTAAATATCCTTGCTTGTAGGGTTGTAAATACTTCTGATTACGATATTTGACCCAATCAATTTCACTATCTGAGCGAAGACTGTAATAATATCCTAAGCTTTTAATATATTCTTGAACAATGATATCTACCCATTTTCCTTCCAAATTTTGGTAACGATAAGCCTGTTCCTTGCTTAGTGTGTCAAGCTTTTTCTCTGTTTTCCATTCCTCAAACCCACAGCGATTCTTTTTCATCACAAAGAAATCAGGGTAATGAGCAATAGTAGTAGCTTGTTTTCCTTGAGGTGAGCATTTGATAGTGAGTTTAATCGGTTGATCCCAGTATTCTAAAACTGAGTCATCATTTTCATAAAATTGAATGATCGCAGGTAATTCAACGGTGTGGGATTCAAATTGAATCGTTCTGCCCATTTTTTTACTAGCGTAAGGGCCATGAACATTTCTTGAACTCCCTTTGACCTTACGGACGGGAGGAGATGTGCGAATTTGGTTAACCCAATCTCTTTGTTGTTGTGAGAGTTGCAGGCGATCGCACCATGCTTGAAATTCAGTATCAGAGAGCATGGCTATCCTCCCTAAAATTGATTTAACTTTGATGATAAAATCATCATAACAACTCTTAATTATTTCGGCAATGCCAAACTTGAAAAATGAAATTTCGGCAAAATCAGGGTTTAAAAAGCCGTCTCGATAGAATATTTAGGAAACGGAGTTAAGAGGGTTTAAGGGAGGTGACGGCAAAACCTAGCTTTAAACAACGGCAAAACCAGAGTTTAAATTACAGCATCTAAAATTGCTACCCGAACAAAATAATCAGCTTGTTCAACTAGCATTTGGTAGGTCAGCATCAATAATGACAGCAATCTAAAATAACTGAAACCTCTAAGTTTTTATTAACCATTTGCTGCAACAAATAAGCCAGTTCTAAATCATGCAAATACTGTCCGTTTTCACTGCCAATATTTAAAATATTCATCTTATTCTAACTTTTGAATTGCCCATTTTGCCCTGGCTCGAACGGCTAGGGTTTTATCGGTCTTCGAGAGTTGTTGTAACTGTTCTTTGATTTTACTGAACCATTCCGGCTGAGTTTTTTGAGTAGCTATTGCTAAACCCTGTAAACCAAAAACTCCCCCATATCTAACAATCCATTCTGGGTCTTCTAAAGTTTTTTGTAATATCATTAAAGTCTGAAATTGAGCA
Organism: Planktothrix serta PCC 8927; assembly: GCF_900010725.2. NCBI lineage: Bacteria > Bacillati > Cyanobacteriota > Cyanophyceae > Oscillatoriales > Microcoleaceae > Planktothrix > Planktothrix serta. Next base: position 173,972 of record NZ_LR734875.1, read on the forward strand.
TCAGGAAGTTGTTCAGGGGGTAATTGATCCCAGTGAATATTTCCTAATCCTCTTGCTGCTGCGCGACGAACACTTAAGGCAAAATCACTGCCTGCGGATTCTAATAAAACCTCTAATCCACGCGGATCACCAATCCCGGATAAGGCACGAACAGCCCAGGCTCTTGCCCCATAATTATAACCATCTAATTGTTCTAATAAGGGGATAACCGCAGGTTCACCCAGTTGAATTAATCCATCAACAGCGGCAACGGCAGCCCCAGGATTATTATAGCCTAAAACAGTAATTAATGTCGGAATTGCCTCAATAGAATTCGCTTCTGCTAAAGCAGAAACAGCATCTAATAAAGCATTCGCAGAATCCGCTTTTTCAACAGCTTGAATTAAGGTTTGTATAGTCATATTTTGGATATTGAATTTTTGGTTTAAAAGGATAATAGATACAGTTTTTTATAAAAGCGAATCCATTAACTCCATCACAGAAATCGCTGAGTCAGATAATTTTAAATCTGGAGTATCTGTTAATTGATGTTCTAAAACACCTTTTAAGGCAATTAATTTTAAACTATTTTCTGCTAAGGTGTTGGCGATCGCATTTGCTCCCGGTAAATAACCAATCGCTCCTAAATCCATTAAAGCAGTACGACGTAAGGTTAAATCATTACCTTTTAAAGCCTCTGTTAACCGTTTTCCATAGCCATCTTCTCCGGTTAGTTGATACATTGCTCTCAATGCAGCATACTGAACTTTGGGAATTGAATGCTCTATAAAGGGTTGAACATAAGGAATCGCAACAGTCGCTTTTAAACTGCCTAATGCTTCTAAAATCGCATCATAGGGTTGAACTAAATAGGGTTTTCCAGGAACAAGTAGGGCTGCTTCTATCCCCCCTTCTAATAATTTGATTAAGGCGGGAACACAACAATCATCCCCTAACTGTTCTAAGGATTGGGCAGCGGCTTCTCGCACATAAACATCAGAACAGTCTAAACATTGAATTAATACTGGAACTGCTCGTTGATCTCCTAATTTTCCCAAGGCTCTGGCGGCATTTCTTCGTAAAGGATAACCCCCTTCTTCAGTGCGGTCAGATTCATCTTTTAATGCTAGAATTAGCGCATCCACGGCCGAGGGTTCATTCACTCGAAAGCGTCCTAACCACCAAGCAGCATAGTAGCGACGGCCTAGTTCTTCGTGTTGAAGATTAGCGATCGCTTGTTCAATCGTTAAAGACTCCTCCTCTTGAGCAGTATTGTTCCCCGTTGATTCAGATCCAAAATCCTGCATTATGTTAAAGTGTATTGTTTTCAACCTTATTAATCATACCAGGAGTCAGCAATCAAGGGGAAATCTTGATTCAAGTTCAACTCAATGGTCGATATAAAAATTTTTTTATTCTCTGAATAAAAAAAGGTTAGATGTTTTGGATTTAAAACATCTAACCCTAAATATTAATGTTTAAATTAAACTCAGGTCTGTTCAATTGTTAAATTCAGTTCTGAATTTAGAGCAACTAAACTAAAGAATAATGGCGATTATTCTGGCTCGGAAGTTAAAGGTTGAATGCTAACAATTTTTGCACCCATCCGCGTTAAACGCTGCATTTCTTGGTTCATGCGGTTGTAGGGAACAACAATAAATTGGCTAGAGCTAGAACGAATCTCATACCCCGTTTTGTCAGTTTCATCCGATTGACGTAAACCAACTACTTCATAGCGAAAAAAGCGATTTCCCGATGGGGAAGCCGATGATTGTCCAACTGCAATTTGACCTAACATGGGCTTGAATTAATCCACGACAGTTATAAAAACAGAATGAACAGGGATTGCTAATCAGCGCACCCTGGTCTTGATGAAAACAATGCTAAACAGGAGTAACGCTGGCAACTTTACCGCCTTGGCGTTGAATTTCCTGAAGTAAAGGAGATAACTGTTCGTAAGCAACAATAAAGGATTTGCTGCTCCGACGAACTTTCGGATAGCGACGTTCACGAATTCCAGCCACTTCAACGCGATAGCTGCGGCCAGATTGTCCTAAAACGCCCCCGGTGCTGAATCCTGTAGTCGGAACTACACCTTGACCAGAGGAACGATAAGACCAACCTTCGCTACCACCGGAGGGGCCAACAATCGTAGAAACACTATTGGCGCCGAGTTCCGTCGCCAAGCGAGACGCATTCCCACCTAATTGAGAGCGATCGCTATTAGCATAACCGCGATACAACTGGAATATCCGAGTAAAGCCCACGGTTCTTTGTCCCCGTTGCACTTCAAAGGCGCGATAGTAGGGAACAATATTTTCCCCAAAGTTTTCTAGGTATTCGGCTGAATCAATATAAGAATCAATATCAGCTTCATAACCTTGATTTTGATATAAATCTAAGTGAAAAATCACTTCGGATTCATCATAGGGAGCGCGACCCAATAAATGTTTGTAATTGAGTTCAATTACACGGGTCTGGAAGTTGGGGTAGAAAAACTTGGTTTTGTACAGTTCTGATTTAGCAACGGAACGCACAAACTCCCGCACGGTGACGCTGCCATCACACAACATAGACTCAGCACCTTTGAGGCGCTCAGAACTCATTAAATAATCGTTACCCAGGAGTTGACGATAAACGGCACGAATCACCTGTTGAGCATCGCTCTGACTCCAGTTGGGTCGCAGTTCCACACGAGGCGTTTCTTGGAACGCAGTTGTTCCGAGCCTAGATGCTGCTGTTGTAATAGCCACCTAAAATTCTCCTCTTACTAAGAATATGACCGAGAATGAAGTTGCGAGTGTAGCGTGCAACGAGTCACTTGTCGATGTTAAGCCACCAGAGATAAGAGTCCAAGCCTCCTATTTTAAAAGTCAGCCCGAACTCTAAATCCTCAGACATAAACAGCCATTCAGGTTTTAATGAATGAGATTATGCCAAAGTAATTCTCATCACCCGTCCCCCAGCGCGATGAATACGCTGCAACTGAGTAGACAGTTGCTCGTAGGGTACGGTATATTCAGTAGTGGTACGGCGCACTTGTGGCAGAGACTGTGTTGCTTTTTGAATCACAGTCAGGCGGTAGAGTTGTCCACGACTACCGCCTGTCGTACCGACTAAACTTTGCCCACTCTCAGGAGTTTGAATCGGAGAAGCCAAATTCCGAGCTAATTCCCAAGTTAAGCGACTTTGCTTTTGGTTTTGAGCGCGATCGCTGCTGGCATACCCACGATAGAGGGTAAACAAGCGGTTAAAACCTAGAGTTTTATCTCCCTTTTGGGTGGAAAAGCCCCGATAATAAGGAACGATATTCTCCCCAAAATTCTCCAGATATTCAGGGGAATCCAGGTAAGAGTTGATTTCGGCTTCAAACCCTTGATTGCTATAGAGATCGACGTGAAACGCAATCTCTGACTCATCGTAAGGAGCCCGACCGAGCAGATGTTTGTAATTTAACTCGATAAACCGAGTTTGAAAGTTAGGGTAAAAAAACTTAGTCCGGTAAAGCTCAGATAAAGCAATAGCTCTGACAAAATCCCGAACGGTAATTTGTCCTTGGCGCAGTAAAGATTCCGCGCTAGTGAGCCGTTCCCGTAACATCAGGTGTTCGTTGCCCATCACCTGACGATATGCTGCCAAAATCACGGTTTGCACGTCTGCTTCCGTGTAGTTGGGGCGCAGTTCTACGGGTTTTGTTTCTTCAAAAGCCCGGATACCAAGTCGGCCACCCTCAAGCAAGCCAACCATAGCCTTATGCTCCGTAAGAGATTTTCAAAACAAACAAGAAAAACAAAAAAAAGAAAGCTTTGTTAATGGGGCATACCAACCCAAATAATCAAAAATGCCCGGAGCGTTAAACAACCGTTAACCCAGTTGCTAACAGCTACTTACCGTTCCGGGCATCAAGCGCGCTAAGTCTAGCTCAGAGCGTTGATAGCATAATCGATGTAGGAGTTGGCTTCAACAGCTGCGTCGCCACTTAAGCCATGATTGGCTTTGATGTACTTCAGAGCTTCGACGTACCAGCTAGGAGACAGTTCAAAAGTGCGGTTGATTTCATCAACACCAGCAATCAGGTACTCGTCCATAGGGCCTGTACCACCAGAAATTAAGCAATATGTGACCATGCGGACATAGTAACCGATATCACGAGCACATTTGGCTTTACCACGCTCGCTAGAAGCGTAGTTAGGCCCTTGCATTTGGGTGGTGTAAGGGAATTTGTTATACACTGCTTGGGCAGCACCGCTGACGAGGCTGTCAGATTTTGCGGTCAAAGCTTTAGCAGCTTCTAAGCCAGCTTTGGCTTGACGAAAACGTCCAAAAGCAACTTGCAATTCAGTGCTGCTTAAGAAACGGCCTTGAGAATCGGCGGTAGTCACTGCTTCAGTCAGGGGGGTTTTCATGCTTGAGTTATCTCCCTATGGGTTTACAAAGTTGAGGTACAAATTGAAGTCGTTTAATTAGACTTCTATGGAGTTATGAAAATCGGATTTTAGAAAAATTAGGCAACAGCAGCCGCAGCCCGATCAAAGTAGCTGGCGATTTCAGAAGCCAAGGCACTACAATCTCCAGGAGTGATTCCTGCGGGATCGTTAACGATAGCCAGAGCGGCATCTTTCATTTTGCCAACGCCAACAGCAACGGAAGCACCAGGAACGCCCAGAGCCAGGTAGGTTTCACGCAGACCGTTTAAGCAACGATCATCAAGAACGCTAGCATCTCCAGCGAAAACTGCGTAGGTGACATAACGTAAGATGATTTCCATGTCACGTAAGCAAGCGGCCATACGACGATGAGTATAAGCATTACCGCCGGGAGCGATCAATTGGGCTTGCTCATCAAATAAAGTACGAGCTGCATTGGTAACGATGGTGGAAGCGTTACCGGTGATGCGGTTAACAGCGTCTAAACGTTTGCTGCTTTCGGCAACCATTTGGCTGAGGGCATCGATTTGGCTAGAGCTTAACAGTTCGCCGCGTGCATCAGCTTGAGAAACTACCTTGGTAAAGGCATCAAACATGGATTAATCTCCTACTTGACTTGCTTAACTTTGTTTTCGACTCAAAGCGAAATGATGGGTTTTTCCCGATTCTGACCCTTGAGAGTCTCTCTAGTTTGGCTATTGTTACTGTTTTTTTGAGTAACCTTAACTTCACTTAGAAGAACCTTAGAAATCTTACACCATTTTATGAAAGGACATTAAACTTTTTTAATCAAATGTTAATCAATTGTTGGGAGACCAACATTTGGCTGTCGTCTTTGCCCTTCAGATATTAGTTATACAACGCCCTCGCAACAAGTTGCGTTAAAATTTATTACGAACTATGTCTTGGGCAAAGAACACAGTCCCCTTTTCCTCATTATTGCTGCTAAGTGAAAATACCTACCTAGAAAATTAAATTCCGCCGTTAATCCCGGCTTAGATGAGAAATGGCTAACTGCATCGCCCGTTGCACTATGGGGTCAGTTTCCTGAATCAATGCCATATTTAGGAATTCCATTGCACCTTGATCTTTGACTTCATCCCCCATCTTCATCAAAGCCATCGCCACCCCTTTCCGACTGTCTCCATCTGGATGCTGCAATAACTCAATCAACCGGGGAATCGCAGGTGCATAGCTGATATTTCCTAAAGCTGCGATCGCTTCACAGCGAACTTCCGAATCAATATCCTCTAAAGCTTGAACAAGAATCTCGGAGGCTTCGGTGTCCGGTTGTTCTTCCGCCATTTTTGCGATCGCCCCCACCACCGCCATCCGCACTTCTGGGGAATCAGAATGAATTTCCCGATATAAAATCTCCTTCGCTGCTGGCCCTATAAAAGCCAAAGCCCAAGCCGCGTGTCCTTTCGTGCTTTCAGGGGAATCCGGGGACGCCAAAATCTCCAATAGAGGCGGGACAGATGCGGCTCCCGTACCCGCTAAGGCCCCAATCGCCGAACCTTTGACCACCGTATCCTCATCCTCTAACAACGCTTTGATCAAAACCGGAACCGCTTCCGGGTCAGCAATCAACGTTAAAGTTTTTGCCGCCGCCCTTCGCACTACCGGGTTAACGTGAGTTCCCAGAGCCGTCAGTAAAAAAGGAACAGCAGGTTTTCCCACTTGACCCAAAGCTTCCGCAAAACCCAGTCTCACCATTCCCCGTGTATCCCCTAGACACTCCACCATTTGTTTGATTAGAGTAAGGTCGCTACAGTCAAAACCGTTATCGGCTAACTGTTGATTCACCCTCGCCAACAAAAAATCTGTTCCTTCAGGAGACAGGACAGCAGCATCTTCTCCTAATAAAGTTTCTGAGTTAGACATATATATAGATCAAGTGGGTTGACTTAATTCTGAACACTCAGCATTGCCTGTTGGCTGCGGAGTTCCTCAAGTTTGGCATCAATTTGAGCCAAGATCGGCTCTAGTTGTGCCATTGCCTTTGTTTTGGACATTTTAGCCCGTTGCGCCGTAGTCAACGTTTCATTCAGGAGGCGTTCTCGATACTGTTCTAGTTCCTGAATAACTTCTGCCAATTCTTCAGAAACAACGGGTTCTGTGCCTGTGAGTTCGGTTTGTTCTGTCATATTTTTATAATTTAGATTGAGATCTAGTCAAATTTTCTCAGATTCGGTGACTCCTGGTAAACCTTTGTTATAAAACGTTTAAAATCGTTGATCAAATCGAGTATAAAATGCTCCGTACTTAATCCAATATTGCTTCAATTCATGATTAGGAACATCTAAATAAGCCTTGGCTTGATAAAGAATCACCTGTCGATGGTTTCCCATCCAAATTTTTTCCTTAATCGCCACAGAAATTAGAGTTCCATTTAAACTAGCGATGCAAGCTTCAAAGCGTTCAATCGCTGAATAATCTAAGGTTTCAAAAATCAAAAAATTATCTAAAAAAATCAAATGGCGACTCCGAATCCAAGCCTCCATTTTTTTTCGAGCCACTGGAGGTAACATTGTTTTTATGATTCATTTTGGTGTCAATCAAAAAAAAATTATTCAATCTGAGTCGGAAGTTCATCCGCAAAACTTTGTCGTTTCTCAAACCTTAAAGGGCCGTGTACCGATCCCCAAACCTGTTCATCAGTATTAATATCCATGCCTCGATCTAAACTCACCCAAGTCGTTTCTGTGAGTTCCACATCACTAACTAAATAGGTTTGACGACCATTGCGTTCAATTAAACATTGATTCCCTTCCACCCGTCCTTGAAATCCATTTCCAAAAGGTTGAAAAATCATCGAACAGTGATAACGACGTTCGGTGACAATTGGAGTCAATGTTCGTAAAATATCCAGATTGTGTCCGGCTCCAGCGTACAAATAAGCGTCTTTTATCCCATAGTTTTCAATATAAATTTCATCGTTTTGTTCAACTAATCTATGCAATCCTTGACGATAAGGACTCCACAGATCATAATCATAAGTTTGCTCAGAATAAAAACCAATGCCTTGAAAAAATTCAAAGGGTAAAGGTCGAAAAAAAATCCGAATATGAGCAAAATTTTTAGGGTCAGCAATCGTTTGTTTAGCATTGCTAAAATCCCCAGCTATACATCGAGAAAAACGTAGAATTAAGCTCATAGTTTATTCCGATTTTAAATCTCGGATTTCCGAAGAAAAAGAAGCCGTTACCACTCCAGTTCCAGCACTGGTTCTAATTAATGAAACTCGAAATCGCAGATTCGGAGTAGCAAACCAAATTCTTTCTTCAGCCATCGCTCGGTCATAGGGCGTTAACAGCGTAAAAACTCCTTCTGGATTAATCTGATAATCTCCCACAGAAGGAATGGTTTCTGCATAGCCTTGATCCCGCAATAATTGACCTTTTGTAAAGTCATTTTGATCAGGAATAGGAACTAAAATCGTTGTTCCTTTAATGATGTTTCCCTCCTCCCAATCTGACTCTCCCTCCCAAGTCATCCGAAAAGGATGAGTTGCTAATTCAGGATCAATCTGATAAGAATGACACAAGGCAATTACATCAGAATCCTGTTCTTCTAAAGGAACAATATCAATAATAGAAGTAACAGCTTCAAAGTGACTAAAAGCCAGATGATGAGCGCTCCGTTGTGAACGCCATCGTCCTAAAGACTGTTCAACAAATTCAGCAATATCCATGCAGAAAATAAAAAGAGTATCAGCGAACACACAAGACCAACTTGGCTAAAGATTCTGTGGGTCATCAAAATCTAATATTAAATCCCATTACAGATGCTAGAGATTATCTTTCTACCCCCTGTAGAGACGTTGCATGCAACGTCTCTACACCGGGGGAATATGTAGCCAACATTTGATGATGGAATATAACCTGAGTCAGTTTTAACAACCCACAGGTTTAAGTTTATGGAAGCACCTTTTTTCCATAAACTTAAGCGTTAAACCACCTCAGTAATGCTGAGAATTTTACCCCCAGTCTTTTGAATATTTTGAATATTTTGAGACAGTTGGGAATAACTGACACAATAGGTTTTATTCGCCAGTTTTGACATCGAATTTACGCCTTTTGTTACCACAATCCGAAACCGCTTTTCTTGAGCGCCACCTTGACCCAAGGAAGACACCTTGATTTTTTGAGGTAAATTGGTGGCGACGCTGGAAATTAATTTAGATTGGTGTTCACTGTCGCTGGTGGCGGCACCACCTAATAAATTCATTGTCCGATTAAAGACAACATTTTTAATCCCCGTTTGTGTGGTACTACTGCGAGGATAGGGAACACAATTTTCTCCGAAGTTGTTCAGATATTCTGCACTATCGAGATAAGAATCAATTTCTGCTGCGTAACCTTGTTGAATACAAATTTGAACATGAGCCGAAATTTCCGCTTGATCTAACGGTGCCCGTCCCAATAAATGCTTACAGTTTAACTCAATAAACCGATAGGCAGAATTAGGTTCAAAAAACAGAGATTTGTAGAGTTCTGATTGAGCGATCGCCCGCACAAAACCCCGCACGGTTAAATCTCGATTTCGCAGTAAAGATTCTGCCGTTTGATTCCGTTGACTTTCCAACACATGAGCATTACCCAAGACCTGTTTATAAACGGCTCGGATAATCACTTGTAAATCTTCTTCTGTCGTATTAGAACGTAATTCTAGGCGTTCTGATGTGAAACTTGGAGTTAAAGTTGTCATTGTTATTCTTCCTCGCTACAGGTGATTTTATTGAGTGTTGGGTGCTGAGTGATCAACACCCAACCGTTCAACCGTTAATGGTTAATTCCTAATTCTTAATTCCGAATTAATTCTATGAGAATCAAACGGAATTAGGAAACTTCATTGATGCTAATAATCTTGCCACCGCTCCGATGAATGCGCTGAATTTGGGGAGTCATATTCCCGCCAGAAACCACATAAACGGTATTGCTAAACCGACGGGGAGCGTCAAATTTAGACCCCTTGACAATAATTTTAAACGTCTTTTCTGTGGCATCTTGATAACCCCCTAAACGGCCGCCAGAACTAGGCAACTGAATTTTATTGCCACTGTTTGTAGCCACCGCTTCCACCAAGCGAGAATTCGTAAAAGCACTATCAACTCCCGCATAGCCTTGATATAAAGACAGAGTACGGTTATAGTTGACCTGTTTTTGTCCCACCTGAGTTTTTGCCCCTTGATAATAGGGAACAATCATTTCTCCGAACAGATCTTGATATTCTTGGCTATCGAGATAGGAATCAATTTCAGCATCATATCCTTCCTCAATACAACGACGGATATGTTCTGAGAGTTCGGCTTGACAACTGGGAGCGCGACCCAGTAAATGTTTAAAATTGAGTTCCACAAACCGATAAGGGGCGCAGGACTCAAAGTAACGACTCCGATAAAACTCCGATTTCGCCACTTGACGCACAAATTCCCGCACAGAGATACTGCCATTTGCCAGTTGAGATTCGGCTGTCACCAACCGCTCACTCTCCATAACATGGGGATTGCCTAAAACTTGTTTGTAAACAGCCCGAATCACCGTCGAAATTTCATCGGAACAACTCACTGTCCGCAGTTCTACGGGAGCATCGACAACAACGCCCATGATTTAGATCTCCTAAAAATAGATTGAGGGAATTCAAGAAATCTGGGCAATAGAATATAGAAAAAATCGGCAATCAATTCATCAATAAATGATGAGTGAGATCCTATTGCCTCAGAAAAAATATTAAAAAGTTGGATTTTGGATATTGATATTAATCCCAAACCCAATTAACTAATCGGAGTAATACTGGCAATCACGCCGCCTTGTTGGTGAATGCGCTGATATTCCTGAGACAGTTTTTCAAAGGGAACCAAAAAAACTTGGTTACTGCGACGGAACTTCGACACCCGGTTAACTTTCCCAGGGGAGCTATAACCCGTGACTTCGATGCGGTAAACTTTGCCGCCTTCGCTCGCCCCGGCTCCATGACGGGTGCGAGCGCTTCCGGTCGGGTCTTGGAAAGACCAACCATTGCCCATTGCACCCCCAGAGGGAGGAATTACAGCTAAGGGGGTTTTTTGAATCACATATCGATTCAGCACCGATGCTTTCCCCGCCAAACTGCCCTTGAGGTCACTACTGGACGCGCCCCGCGCCAGAGCAAAGAAATGGGTAAACCCAACCATTGTTTGACCGGGTTGAGTTTTATAACCCCGATAGTAAGGAACGAAGTTTTCGCCGTAGGCGTTTTGATATTCGTCGCTATCGAGATAGGAGTCGATTTCCGCTTCAAACCCTTGGGTATCTAACAGGGTGCTGTGTGCTCTCATTTCTTCTAAGTCCCGAGGGGCGCGACCTAGAAAATGTTTGAAATTGAGTTCAATAGACCGATAACGCGGACAACTCTCGAAAAAGCGAACGCGATACAAGTCAGATTTGGCAACAGCGCGGACAAATTCACGGACACTCAATTCTCCCCGCTTAAATTGAGATTCGGGGACGATGGCCCGTTCACTCTCCATGACGTAGGCATTGCCCAGAATTTGCCGATAAACCGCGCAAATCACGGCTTCGGCATCTTCTTCAGAACGTCCGAGAATCATTTCTACCGGGGGGGTGTCTTCGTATAGACTCACGCCCAGTTGGGATGCTGGCCCAAAAACCATCAAACAATCTCCTCGAGGCACGATAAGTTGGCGAAAATTAGGATTTCTGAAGTTTGTTACAAAACTTAACAATCTGTTAAGATATAAAAATCAGAAATTGTCTTGAAAGCTACACTTAAGCCTGTTCGCTTAATGTTGTACCATACAAGGTTTTAAATTAGACATTTTCCTGAGAATCCGTAAAGATTTGTAACATTTGTCTCGATAGGAAGCTTTTATGTCTCATAAACCTAAAACCCGGTGTGGGTGACTCGAACCCTTTGTTCAGAGAAAAAGCGATTACTGAAACCGTCTCATCGCCTCAATTAAATGGTTAAAATAAGAACTCAATTCTATCTGTTGTTCCGGGTTAAATTCCTCAAGACCAAAGGTTTTTAAAGCTTCTAGTCCCACAATCATCGCAGGTAACGGAACCTTTAATTCTTGATATAATAATTGCATATTCTTCAAGCCTTCCGAAGAAGTAAACGGAATACAACTTCCAGCAATTCCATAGGTAATACAGCGCAGAAAATGCCAAAAATCTCGCCAGCAAGCCTGCGCTCGTGCTGGAGGATATAAATCTCCATCAATATTAGTAATTCCTGAGTATTCATCTAATACTTTTTGACGAGCAGAATCGATAATAGTATCCGCTTTATCTCTGAGCAATCGGGCAGATTCGAGAGCCGATGAAGACTCAGGAATCAGCGTTGCAATCTGTTCTAAGTCTTGATCGGTTAAATAACGTCCTTGATCATCAGCTTGTTGAAAGATCTCAATCACGGAGGCGGGATAGTGATTTTTCCAAGCCGCAAAACTCACAATTCGAGAAAGCGGAATTAATTGTTTAGCGCGTTCAGTTAACTGCATAAAATTGGATTGATTTTTGATAGAAATTGAATCGTTACCGGAGAGAATAAAAAAATAGAAATTCTGCCCTTGATATTATATGATATTGAAGATCCCTCCCCTCCTCAACCTGAAATCATGGAACTCAGCGAAATTAAAGCCTGTTTAGCCAACACCAACCCCAAAGACCGACTCAAAGCCATTCAAGAATTGCATCAGTATGAACCCGAAGTCGCCATTCCCTTACTCTTGAGTCAAATGCAGGAAAAAGACTTTTTAGTTCGGTCTTTTGTCGCCATGGGTTTGGGGAAACAACGCACCGCCGAGTCCTTAGCCGCTTTGTTACAAATGGTTAAATTTGACCGCGATGCTAATGTTCGAGCCGAAGCCAGCAATTCCCTATCCCTATTTGGACAACCCGTTGCTTCTCATCTGGTCGCTGCATTTTACCAAGACGACAACTGGCTCGTGCGTCGAAGTATTATTGGAGCGTTGGTAGAATTAGACTGTCCAGAACACCTATTAGAAATCTGTGTTTGTGGGATTGACGGAGAAGATCTAACGGTACAAGAAGCCTGTATCGATAGTTTAGCCTTCCTCGCTAGTAGCTCCCAACGAGAAAAAGCTCTACCACAACTTCTATCTAAAGTCAAGGATTCTTCCTGGCGAATTCGGGCGAGGGTTGCTCGCGCTCTGCATCGCTTTTCCAGTCCCCAAGCCGAAACCGCCTTAGAAGCATTGAAACAGGATGAAGATCATCGCGTGGTGGCTGCGGTACTGGAAAACTTTGTAAGTTGAAGAAATGTTACTTTCTTTAATAAAAGCCAGACAAGTTCGGTGGGCTTCCGTTAATCTAAACGGATAACATTAAAACCCGTGTCAAGTTTTATGTATCAGCCGTTTCAGGAATTTTTAGAAGCAGAGATCTTTTCTCGTTTCCAGGTGGTCAGTCGTTCTATTCCCGCCGGATTAGAGTCTAACGTCAGTGAACGGGGAAAAAATCCCGCCCGGATTCAAAGTTGGTGCTATGAATGTCCTCAATTGCGGAAAATTCGCTACACCTATATTGATGCAGGTGAAACGGCTCAAATTTTTAATAGTGTCATTTATCCCAATTATCACTACGATTTACCCATTTTAGGGATTGATTTCTTATCATTTGGTCAAGTTAAAAATTTAGTGGTTTTAGATTTTCAACCTTTATTTCGAGATGAAGGATATCAACAAAAATATATTGAACCCCTGCGTCCTCTTTGGGAAAAATATGATGATTTAGCTCAGGATTTACCCATGAAATTCTATGATGCGAATCAGTATTTTTCTAAATATATCCTGTTTGCTAAAACCGATGCAGCCACCGTTAGAGGAAAGGTATTTTCAGCTTATCAGGACTATATTCATCTCTATTGGGAATTGTTACAAAACTCCCAACCGCTTTCAGATTCTAAAAGAATTCAAGAAGTTATTAAAGCCCAAAAAGCTTATGATCAATATAGCGCTGACCGAGATCCAGCATCCGGCTTATTTAGTAGCTATTTTGGTCATGAATGGGCGGAACGTTTTCTCTATGAATTTTTATTTGAAGATGCTGTTCCCTTAGCGGTTGCTACCAAATAAAAATTTTTCAACTAATATGACGCTCTATCAACCCTTTTTAGATTACGCCCTTACTCTTCTTGAAGAAAAACTTCCCCTAACTTCTTACCCCATTCCCCCAGGATTTGAACAAAAAGAACAGGTAACAGGAACAGGAAAAAGACAGCAAGTTGTGATGACCACCAGTTACGGTTATCAAACACCCAAACTGCGACAAATTCGAGCCGCTCATGTTCAAGGGGGAGAAGCTTTACAAGTTCTCAACTTTGTGATTTTCCCCCATTTAAACTATGATTTACCATTTTTTGGGGCTGATTTAGTTACCCTACCAGGAGGACATTTAATCGCCTTAGATATGCAGCCGTTATTTCATAATTCTGCTTATCAACAAAAATATACTCACCCAATATTGCCTATTTTTCAAAACTATCAACAACATTTACCTTGGGGGGGAGATTTCCCCGAAGAAGCGCACCCCTTCTTTTCTCCGGCTTTTTTATGGACTCGTCCTCAAGAAACAGAAGTTGTTAAAACCCATGTTTTTGAAGCGTTTAAAGCTTATTTACAAGCCTATCTGGAATTTGTAGAACAAGCCCAACCCATTGATAATTCTGAGCAACGCCAAGACATTTTACAAGCCCAAAAACGTTATGTTAGTTATCGGGCTGAAAAAGACCCCGCACGGGGAATGTTTACTCGTTTCTATGGGGAAGAATGGACTGAGGAATATATTCACGGGTTTCTATTTGATTTAGAACGTTATCTGGAGCAATCCGCACCGTCGAGACGGAGATTGTAATATTTTATTTATTGTAGGGGTGGCGTCCCTTCAAACCCTCTTTAAGCCTGGGTTTGGAAGGACATTACCCCTACAGAATTTTTGTACAACTAAATCCAGATATCTTGAGAAACCCGGTTTCTAATAGCCTACCTTCCCCTACATTGAAAGTAACGCTCTTTGACGATTGGTTTCCATCATTTCATCTAATTCAGAAGGTAAAACACAGCGACGTTCAGAAGAATACGTCATCAAATTAACACCATTCATCATCTTAACCGTACTAACTCTCACCCGAAAATTATCCGTAATAAACCAACAACGTTCTTGACCTTGATTGCGTTCATATTCAGTATCAATTGTTAAAACCCCATCATCAGCAAACTGATAAATCCCCACAACCGGAATGCCTTCAACATAGCCTTTATTGCGGAAGAATTTACCATAACGAGGATTATCGGGATTAGGAACATCAATCAAAATAGCACCATAATTAGGATTAGGTTCGCCCTCCTTAAAATTTCCCTGCCACATAAAACTAGCCCCTCCAACCACTGAAGTCGAATCAACCCCTTGTTCCGAACAAATTTCTAAGATAGTCGGATCAGTTTTATCTAAAACTTTAATAATTAAATTCGATTCTCCCGATTCATCCGCAGCCGAATCAAAGCGATGAACGGCTCGTTGTGAAAGCCACATCCCTTCACTTTTTTTAAAAAAATCCATCATCGTCATCGGTAATTTCATTGACCGTTTTTCTCCTTGTTAATCAAAGTTATAGCGATTAAAATGACTATTAAACCTCTATTTTTACCATCAAAGCTGATTGACAAAGACAAATCCAGCAAACCCAAACCCAGAAACCAGGAAATATCCCCCTTAATTTCTTCCTTCGTGTCTTCGTGTCTTTGTGGTTCCTTCCACAATTAAAAAGCCGGGCGAAGGTATTGTAAGTCACCACGTCCACCGATAATATTGGGCATGATTTTTTTTCAACAACTATGACCATAACCCGCCATGAAATTGTACAACTTCTCCAACACGGAAAAAGTTTAGCAAAAGCCGACTTACAAAGCCTTGATCTCCATTCCCTTGACTTATCAGGAGTTGATTTCACAGGAGCCAACTTAATTCAAGCAGATTTGAGTCACGCTAACCTAACGGGAGCAAACCTCACTGGGGCTGATTTACGCGCCGCGAACCTAACAGGAGCGAACCTCAGCGAAGCATTATTGGCAGATAGTCTATTATTTCGAGCTAATTTACAGGGATGTTGTCTCAATCAAGCTCAACTTGAGGGCGCGAAACTGCAACTGGCTCGTTATGATGGTCAGACCCTTTGGCCAGAGGGATATAACTACCGCAACTCCGGGGCTGTGGGGCCAAAAGCCAACCTCAACGGAGTCTATCTGAATACAGCAAATCTGAGAAACGCTGATTTGCGAGGGGTGAACCTGCGGGGAGCCTATCTGAGTGGAGCGGATTTGAGTGGAGCCAACTTAGAAGAGGCGGCATTGAGTGGGGCGAACCTTCAAGGCGCGTTGCTGACGGGGGCTTATTTACGCAAAGCCCGTTTAGTTGGAACCGAGATTCAGGGGGTAGATTTCCGGGCGGCCGACTTAACCGATGCTAACCTAGAGCAAATTGAAAGTATAGCTGGGGCTGACTTTACTTTAGTTCAAGGGTTGAGCGAGGAGATGAGAGCCATGTTGTGTAGTCGTCCGGCGGAAGAGTTAGGCACTTGGAACCCGTTTACCCGCCACAATACCGCCGAAAGTTTGGGGTTAGTTGAGGGTTAATTTCAGAAAGTTTACAAATTGTTAATTAGTTTCTCAGACAAAAGACAAAAAAATGGCCTGCCTGTATTCTCATATACAAGTTAGTCACAACAACTAACGATGTCTGATTAAAAAATTCCTTTTAACTGATTTAAGGAGAACTCAATGCTAGACGCTTTTTCCAGAGCAGTAGTAACTGCCGATAGCAAAACAGCCGCAATTGGTGGTGCTGACCTCGCCGGCCTCAGAAATTTTATTGCTGAAGGGAACAAGCGCCTTGATGCAGTCAACGCCATTGCCAGTAATGCAAGCTGCTGCGTTTCCGATGCCATCGCTGGGATGATCTGCGAAAATACAGGTTTAATCCAAGCGGGCGGTAATTGCTACCCCAACCGTCGCATGGCTGCTTGTCTGCGTGATGGTGAAATTATCCTGCGCTATGTCAGCTACGCCCTGTTATCTGGTGATGCTTCCGTTCTCGATGATCGCTGCTTGAATGGTCTGAAAGAAACATACATCGCTTTGGGTGTTCCCCTCCAATCTGCGGCTCGCGCTGTTGGAATCATGAAAGCAATTTGCGTTGCTCACATCAATGGCACCAACACTCCTGCGATGGCTGGTAACAAATTCCGCAAAATGGAAACACCTCAAGGTGACTGCTCGGCTCTGTCTGCTGAAGCTGCCAGCTACTTTGATCGCGTGATTGCTGCCCTCAGCTAATAGCTAATGTTCTTCTAATTGATGAACTAGCTGAATTGAAACCAACAAGTAATTCAGATCCATTCAGGAGATATCCCAATCATGAAATCAGTTGTTACCACTGCGGTCGGCGCTGCGGATGCAGCCGGACGTTTTCCTAGCACCTCTGACTTAGAATCCGTACAAGGTAGTCTTCAACGTGCTGCTGCTCGTTTAGAAGCCGCCGAAAAACTCGCTTCCAATCTGGATGCAGTTGCACGGGAAGGTTATGATGCCGCTATCAAAAAATATCCTTACCTGAACAACGAAGGGGAAGCTAATTCTACCCCTGTGTTCAAAGAAAAATGCCTCCGTGACATCAAACACTACCTGCGCTTAGTCAACTACTGCCTGGTTGTCGGTGGTACAGGGCCCTTAGATGAGTGGGGAATTGCTGGCCAACGTGAAGTGTATCGCGCTTTAGGTCTGCCTACCGCTCCCTATGTTGAAGCATTGAGATTCTCTCGGAACCGGGGTTGCGCTCCTCGTGATATGTCCGCTCAAGCTCTGCTTGAATACAATGCTCTGCTCGACTATGTGATCAACTCCTTGTCTTAGTAGACTGTAACGGACTGAATTTAAGTCAAATTATTTTTGCCTTAGATTCTATAAACCTGGGTATTCTTAGTACAATGCTTTGCTACTCTAAAGCAGAGTATTGCTCAAAGAGTCCCCAGGTTTGTTGGTTTTAAAACCGGATTATGGATAAACGTTTTTTTAATCTTTATAATTTAACCGAAGAACAGGCGATCGCCCTCTTAGATACTCCCCAGGAGGAAATAGGAGAGGATGATTCTCGCTATGTAGCCGCCGCCCATTTAGTTAATTTCCCCACAGAAAATACCATACTTGCTTTAATTCGGGCGGTACAAACCCTTGATCCATCTCTGGATAATCAGATTGTACGCCGCAAGTGTGTAGAGACATTAGGACGATTGCAAGCCACCCAAGCGTTATCAATCTTTCATACCTGTTTAGCCGATCCAGATTGTTATACCGTTGAGAATGCCGTTTGGGCTCTCGGAGAAATTGAGGTCAGTGATCCCGACATACTGGAAGACATGGCTCAATTATTAGAAAAACCCGGACAACTGTATCGTACAATTATTCAGACTTTAGCCAAATTAAACTATAAACCCGCTTTAGAACGAATTCGTAGATTGATCGATGCCGAAGATCCCCCCATTGCCTGTGCTGCACTTTCGGCCGTTTGTCGTCTGAGTCAAGATTACAGCTTGATGGATCAAGTTGTTGAGTTTCTGTACCATACCAATGTTAATGCTCGCCGGGGCTGTATTCAAGATCTAATTGATGCCCGTTATTATGCCGCGATTCCTGAAATTGCACGCTGTCCAGTATCTTTAGTATTTCGACTGCGAGGAATTCGCTTATTAGGAGAACTGGGAGAGAAAAGTGGAGAGATTAGCTTTAAGGAAATTCAACCCAGTTTAGAACAAGTCTTGCGAGATCATCCCCATGATCTAAACTTAGTCCATGAATATGATCAGCCACCGACCCTAGAGTTTTTGATTCAAGAACTCTATCAAACGGATTTTGGCCGTTGCTATTTAGCCAGTAAAACCCTATTAGAAACCTATCCTCAAGAAGCTCCTGAAGCATTACTGACAGCCTATCGGGAAGAAGCCCATAATGATTATGGAGCCCATTATCACGTTGTTAAACTCTTGGGTTGGTTGCGGTATGCTCCTAGTTATGATCTCTTAGTGGAAGCATTACAAAATCCTGCCCCTCAGTTCCAGAAATCAAGAGCCGCAGCAGCCCTAGCGTTAGCAGAACTCGGAGATAAACAGGCAATTCCACTTCTGATCAATAGTTTAAACACCCGAATCTGGGATTTGAAATATGCTACATTAATGGCCTTGGAACAATTGGGGGATTCTACAGGTTATACCCTCCTCGCTAATGACCCCGATGGGTTAGTTCGAGCCAAAGCAGCCTCACTGTCCGCCGTTTATACCTAACCAATAACAAATAACCATAATGACTACAGATTCAGTCTTTGAACAATTAAAACATCCCAATCCCAATCTTAGAGAACGGGCGATGGTAGAAATAGCCGAAACCCGGAATCAAGAGACAATTCCTCGGCTGATGAGTATTTTAGGGGAAGAGGATGTCACCTATCGACGCTCGGCGGTGAAAGCCTTGGGTTATATTGGCCCAGATTCCGTTCCTTCCCTAGTCAAAACTTTACTAGAAAGTGATAACACGATAATTCGTTCCAGTTGTGCAAAGGCCTTAGCCCAGGTTGCCTATAATCACCCTGATTTGCCTTTTCCTGTAGAGGGAATGGAAGGGCTAAAAATTGCCATACATGATCCAAATCCAGTAGTTCATATTGCTTCTGTAATGGCATTAGGAGAAATAGGATTACCCGCTTTAGATATTTTATTAGATGCGTTACAAACAACAGAGAACCTGGGTACGGCGGTGGCGATGATTAATGCCATTAGTGCAATTCCTGATCCCCGCGTCTCTGAAGTTTTAACTCAATTAGCCAATGATGAAGCAGCCGATACCTATATCCGCGAGTCGGCTACCAGTGCTTTATCCCGTTTAGAATTGGTATTAAAGCGTTATTAATTCAGGTATGTGGAACAGGCATCTTGCCTGTTCATTAAGTAGGGTCTCAGGTTTTAAGAAAGAAGTGTTAGAGAAATAGATTTGAACAATCAACAATATTATTGTTCGTTAAAGCCTGAAACCCGAAACCCGAAACCCGAAACCCGAAACCCGAAACCCGAAACCCATTCTTTTAATATCGGATGCGTGGGTCAACACAGGCATTGAGAACATCAATTAAAATACTGGCAAGAACAACTATTGCCGCGAAAAACACAACAATCCCTTGCACCGTTGGATAATCGCGTAAACTAATCGCTTCATATAACCGATTAGCTAAACCCGGCCAGGAAAACGTCACTTCCGTTAAAATCGCCCCTCCTAATAAAGCCGCAAAGGTTAAACCCAAAACCGTAATCACCGGAATCATGGCATTTTTCAACGCATGGGCCAGAACAATTCGCAATTCGGGAATACCTCTAGCCCTAGCTGCTTCGACATAATCCGCTTTTAAGGTTTGTTTGAGATTCACCCGCACAATTCGCTCAAAAATACCGCTTAACAATAACCCTAACGTTACACAGGGTAAAAACAAGTAATACAGAGCTACCCCCAATTGCATCCAGCTTCCGGTGAACAAACTATCCAGGGTATATAAACCACTCCAACCTTCTGGCGCAGGAACAGTCACCGGAAACCGAGTTCCCAAGGGAAACCAACCCAATTGCACCGCAAATATTAACTGAAATAACATCCCCGCCCAAAACGGGGGAACAGCATAAGTAATAATTCCAAATAAACGCCCCCCTGTATCCCAAACCGTATCAGGATGAGACGCCGCCACCGCTCCAACGGTAATTCCCAGCGCTAAAGCCACAATCATGCTAAACAGAGCCAGTTCAACCGTTGCCGGAAAATGATTTTGGATAATTTGCCAAACGGTTTCTCCGCGACTGGTGAGGGACGTTCCTAAATTCAAGTGGAGCAGGTTGCCCATATAGTCAAAATATTGTTGCCATAGAGAGCCCTTTAACCCCAATTGCGATCGCAACGCTTCTTTGGCGGCTTCCGGCGCACGGGGGCCAAGAATTGCATCGACTGGATCTCCGGGGGTAGCGCGTAACAACAAAAAAACTACGGTGGTAATTGTCCACAGCATTAACGGAGCCAGGAGTAAACGAGTAAAGACGTAATATTGTAAAGCTCTGGAACGAGACATGATAGATGGTTGACGGTTGACAGTTGACAGTTGACAGTTGACAGTTGACATTCCTAGGCAGGTGGAGAAATAATCAAGGCACCTAAGACCTGAAGCCCGTTTTCCTGTGATATAAAGCAATTGTAGGGTGCGTAAGCTGTATCGCACGCACCAAAATTTAACAATTAACAATTAACAATTAACAGTCAACCGTCAACCATCAACACTTTAATGTCCTAGTAACGATTCAAAAGTAGTGCGAAGGAATTTGAGGTCAGCGACTCTGGCGACTAATAGATTTTCTTGTCCGGCGTCTTCCAGGCGAGTTTTCCAATATTGGATGCTGTCGGCGTTGTTCATCCAGAAGTGAATCACCGTATCGACCACTTGATCAACGTTCCAACCTTGTTGAGGAGAAACCGTCTGCACCGATTCAATAAAGGTATCGAGGGTACATTTGCGATTTCCCAAGTATTCAACCCCTGGGGCGGGTTGTTCAGTTAATTCTTGTTGTTGATAAAAAAAGGAAAGAATGGGAGAAACACCGACTAAATCGAAGGTGTATGGCATAGGTTCCTCCTGTTCATTTTTAATATTTGCTGGTTATACCAAGTTTTCCGGGCTAATAACGTAAATTTACCTACAAGTTACCCAGATTTTTTTGATTTTAATGCAGACTTTAGAAAAATTCACAAGGTAGAATCAGTTATCAGTCATCAGTCATCAGTTATCAGTTAAGAGTTAAGAGTTAAAAGCTAATAGTCAAGAGTATTAATTAACAGTTGTTTCCTACACTGATAACTGATAACTGGTAACTGGCAACTGATTATAGGGTTTTCTCTACCTCAGAAATGAGAATAACTTTGATTTTTATTACAATTTCCAGCAATATTTGTATTATTTCTTAAGGTTTTAGGTCTGTAGGTCGATTGCAATTTAACAACATTTGTGACTCTTCTTTAGATAGATAAATCGGTTCTACGGAAATATGGGTTAACCACCGTTGAAACGATCTTCCTCCTGGAATCATAAATTCTTGTAAATGCGAATAAGCAGAACGGCGATAAAATCCACATAACGGTTCCCATCGAGACTGACTTTGAGGAACAACCGCTAAAACTGTATTAGCAACAACCGTTAAACGACTTTGCCAACGTTGAATCATAGACACTTCTAATATCGGTAAATCACAGGCTAATAACCAAATCCAATCAAAGGGAATTTCTAATAAACCTTGGGACAATGCAACTAACGGCCCTTGGTTCGGTTCCGTCTCTAATAGAACTTCGTAATCCTCCGTTAATAGAGTTTTATAGCGTTCTGGCCAAGGTGTAGCAATATATACTTTTTGGCTACAAGCAGCCGCGACTTGATAGACTCGCTGAAGCAAAGGTTTGCCTTCATAAAGAACAAAAGCTTTATCCTCACCCATGCGAGAACTTTGGCCCCCTGCCAGAATTAAAGCTGCAATTGAGAGATCATTGATCATCGGTTCAAGGATTTAGAAGGAATGTTGAATCTCTTGCAATTTAGCTTGAACTTTCCCCTGCGTCAGTAAAGATTCAGCCTGGGATAATCCCGATTCTAAATCAGAACAAACCCCAGAACGCCACAAATAGAAACCCCCATTCCAAATCGCTGCTTTCATGAATTCACTGGTTTGACCCGCTAAAACAGTTTGGATTTGTTCAATTAAAATCTGGGTCGAAGGTAAAGGAACTTCTTTCCCGCCCAACCCATAATCACGGGGATGTAATAATAACCGTTCAAAGGAAAAATCCTCCTCTGTCGGATCAGAATCTTGTCCTTCTGGAGTTGGGTGTTTAACCTGTTGTGTTCCTAGACTAGGTTGACGCAACCCAATAATACAAGTGCGATCGCGCGGTAAATCACAACTCCCTTCTAACCCTTTAACGGTAATAAATTCCGTCACCTCCCGCAATTGAAAAGCTTCTCGAAACATGGTTTCTGTGGGGGGATGGACATATCCAGAAACCACCGTTGCTTGTCCTAAATAGGGTTTCCACATCAATTCCATCGTTGCTAAAGGGGGCCGTTTGCCAATTTCTCGGCGATAGGTGACTAATCTTTCTGCTTCAGGGAAATGTTGAGGAAGATAAACAAACCCTAAACCTGTTGCTTCAAATACCTGTTGAGTTTGTGATAAGGATAATTTAGACCAGTCCACCCCCAACCCTTGCCAAATTTCAATCAAGGGAATTCCTTCTTTAGTTGGCATTCGCTGGCCCCCATGTANTTTTCAGTAATCATCTGTTAGTAACATCAGATTTTACAGCACCCGACTCCCCAGAAGCAACACATAAATTCTGGTTTTGTTGCTGCAATTGTATCGGGTTAGTGGAGAGATAATTGTGCAACCAGTTACAACTTTGTTGCATCTGATGATCTAAGTCTAAATTTGCTAAACTCCACAAAATCACAGTGCCATTATCCTTAGCAATAGCGAGAAGGGTTGCATCCCCTGGACTAAAACTAACACTATTGACAAAATCATCCTGTGCTAAAACAATTAAAGGTTGAATGCGATCGCATTCTGATGACTGCCAAAGCTGATCATTAATTCGCCACAGTCTAACTTTTTTATCATCACTGGCCGTTGCTAAAAGTTGCCCTTGGGGATAAAAACTTAAACTTTGTACCGTCGCATGATGTCCTAACGGACAAGATGCAACCGATTTTTTCCCCTCAACCTTCCAGAGCGTTACAATATCATTTCCAGCAACGGCTAGTTGTTGAGAATTACCTAAAAAACTTAAGGTCGTTAGGCTATTTTCCGAGGGTAATTCTAAGGTTGGTTTCCATTGGTTTCCTTGTTTTGTCCATAGAGTCACGCTGGAGGTTGTTGGTGGCTTGCCTATATTTTTGACAAAACGCGCTGACGTGGCTAAGGTGTTGCCATCGGGACTAAAACGGACATCCCAAACGGCCTCTTGATGGGGTAAGGTCGTGATCAATTTTCCTTGTTTGTCCCAAAGTTTAACGGTTTTATCTTCACTGGCGCTGGCCAAGATTTGACCATTCGGGCTAAATGTCACCGCTTTGACCGCTTGGGTATGGCCCAAAAACGAGCGCAACAACTGACCTTTTTTTGTCCAGAGTCGCACGATTTTATCCTCACTGGCGGTGGCGATTTCTTGACCATTGGGACTGAAACTCACCCAGTTAACTTTACTCGGATGTGGCAAGATCGAAGCAGGCCGTGAGGTATATTGCAGAGGTTCCTGACGCCCCCATAATTTCACGGTTTTATCATCACTGGCGCTGGCTAAGGTTTGACCATCGGGACTAAAATTCACACTCCACACCCGTCCTGTATGACCCTGTAACGTCGTATTCAAGGGATCTCGACTTCGATCCCAGAGTCGGGCGGTCGCATCGGCGCTGACGGATACCAGGGTTTGACCATCGGGACTAAATTCCACACCCCAAACATTATCTCGATGACCAATAAAGGTTTTGAGTAATACCCCGTTTAAGTTCCAAAGTTTGACGCTGCGATCGCGGCTACCACTGATTAAAAATTGACCATCGGGACTAAAATTAACAGTTAAAATATCATCGTTATGACCCTTTAAAGGGGCTTTAGTTTCTGTTCCGGTTTCCGTACTCCAGAGCTTGAGAGTGCGATCGCCACTGGCGGAAACAATCAGTTTACCATCGGGACTAAAATCGAGATCATAAATAGGTTGATTATGGGCTTTAATGGTGCGAATTAAGCTGCCATCAATCGACCAAATTTTAACTTCTCCATCTTTACTACAACTGGCAATATTTTGACCATCGGGGCTCAATTTTGCATCAAAAACTCGATCCTGATGACCTTTAAATTCACGAATTAACGTTCCGTCTAATCCCCATAATTTAACCGTTTTATCATTACTAGAGGTAACTAATTGTTTACCATCAGGACTAAAACTAATATTATTAATAACTTGCCGATGTTTCATCGGAAGATGGGGGAGGCGAGTTCCGGCTGTCGTCCATAATAACACTTGGTTTTGATCAGGGTTATCAACACTGGCTGTGGTGGTAGCGATGATTTTGCCATCAGGACTATAGCGAACACTTTTAATCGGAATCTCATGAGGAAATTGCTCCGGTGTCGTTAATAATTTACCCTCAAGACTCCAAATTTTAAGCGTGCGATCGCTGCTCGCCGTGGCAATCTTTTGACCATCGGGACTAAAATTAACCCCTAAAATTGTTCCGGTATGTCCTTCTAAACGATTTCGTTCTTGAATACCCGAAATCATTTGCATTAACCCTTGAGCAATTTCTGTTTTTGTTGCTTCTGATGCGTTTGTTTCTAAGGTGTTTTGACCAATTTGTACTGTTGTTGTTAATACCCCTAATTGATCCTGTTGATCGGCTAATAATAGGGCATTTTTAGCAGAGGTTAAGGCTTGAATTCGAGCTTTAACTTGATTTTGACCATTAGCATAGAATATCCCAGCTAATAGGGCTGTAAAGATAATCACAACTGTTCCAATAATCAATCCCCTTGATTGTTCTAAACGGCGAGTTCTTTCTTCCGCTTGGTGGCGTTTTTCCTGTTCTTCAGCTAATTTTTTACTCATTTCTTTTTCTTGAATCAGTTGGGCTTTTTCCTGTTGAAGTTTAGCGATCGCTTCTTCTTGTTCATTTCTACTTTGTCGGCGAATAAATCCAGCTAAATAATCATGCACTAATTGATAAAATTCTCCCGTTGGACTAATATCTCGATAAACCAAGCCCGATTTTTCTAAAATATAAAGAATTAAATCTAACGGATTTAATACCTGATCTTGATTTAATTTGTGTTTTAACTCTTCCGCTAATTCAGTGCGTGTTTTTAAAGGACGAGTATCATTTTCATCGGTCAACGCATATAAAACTAAACGCGCCATTGCTTCATTTTCTGGCCCACAATCTTGAATCACTTCTTCTAAAAACCGTTCGACTAATTTTTGTTTTGGCCCTTGTTGTTGATAGACTTCTAAAGTAGTAATATTCTCAGCTTGAAGTTGAGTACCAACAACTTGTAATTCAATCGGACGGACTTCTTCAGCCTCTCCCGCTAAATCCTGAACTAAGGCTTGAATTAAGGTATCTTCTAAATAGAAATGGGCGCGATCCGTTAAATTTTTGATCACGTTATAAGCTTCGGTTTTACTAAAATTTCCCAAATAAAACAAAATATCTTTACTTAAAATATCATTATTAATTGCTTCTAAATTAACTTGGCGACTTCCTTCTAGTAAATAATGTAAATAATCTTCTCGTAATGAAATAATTATTTTAACAAAAGGCAAATTTAAAGCATCTTTTAAAAATTCAAAGAACAGCTTTTGATTTTTAGGAGACTGAGCAAAAAATAGTTCTTCAAATTGATCAAAGATTAAAACCGTCAATAAATTTTGTCTAGCATTTTCTTGGAGTTGAGCAATAACTTGAATTAAAATATCCGTATAATTTTGATGTTCCGGTTCTTCCTGATTCTCCACACTCAAATCACTATCTAATGTTAACGGTACAGGAGTAACTGGGGATTCTACATCAGGGGTCAGGAGTTTTCGTTGTAACTCAATTACAAAACAATTATAGGTTTTAATAAAAATCGGCAGAGTAATACGAGCATCAATAATTTTTTGCTGTAAAGCTGGGACTAATCCGGCTCTCAAAATCGAACTTTTCCCTACCCCAGATTGACCATAAATCACCGTTAATTTATGATGATTACTCGCCATCCGTTGTAACAGATGCTTAATGGCTTCTTCCCGTCCTGAAGCGGTAATTTCATCGGTGAAATTAGCCGTGATTTGACTCGGATCTAAAGTCGAAGTTAGGACTTGTTTTCGAGGTTGTAAACGTCCGGCTCCGACAAAGGCATTATATCCATAAGCACTCGATTGATTGCGATATTCTTCTTTAATTTTAAAGGCTTCTTGATAATCTCCCAATTCAAAATAAAGACGGTTTAACATTTGCAAAATTTGCAGATATAACCGAATTAAATTCACCGTCAACAGCGTTGTTTTAATTCTTTGGGCTGCTGCTTCTAATTTCTCGATCGCCTCCCATTTTAACCCTTGCTTTTCTAACGCTTGCGCCAACAAACATAAACAGAAACTTTCTACTTCAGAAATCCCCGGATGCTCAGGAGTTTTTCGAGCTACTAAAGTCAAAATTTCTAAGGAAACACTGGCTAATTCCTTAGCATTATCCCAATCTTTATCCTGGAGAGCAACATAAGCTAAAAATCCATAATCCTGCGCCAGTGGAATCAGAAAACTATCTCCCAAATCCTGATGTAATTTTCGACCTTTTAAAGCTAGGTTTTTAAGACTTTTCAAATCGCTTAAATGGGTCAAAACTTCTCCCATTTTATTTAAAAATTTGGCGACTAAATCTTGACGTTGAGCCTCCTCAAATCGTTCTATACACTGCTGGAGAGAATCTTTGGCTTGTTTCCATTCCTTTTGACCATTTAGATGACGATGTTGTTCCGCTAAATAACACCAACACAAACCAATATGAAATAATACCAATCCTTCCCATAATAAAATCTCAGAATCATCTGTAGAATTTGGGGAAGTCCCCTGGGATTGTTGTTGCCAAAATCTTAAACTTTGTTGATACTGTTGAAGGGCGAGGGCAATTTGTTGATGAGCATAAAAATAGCGACCATAAATCCACTTTAACTTCGCTTCTAAAGTCTGATCGATAGGAATTTCTCGCTCTTTCAAATCTTGATAAGCCGCCTGAAGTTCTGTTCCCGATTCTGTTCCTAAAATAGCAGTCGTCGGTAAAAATCGTTCTGTACCTGCTTCTAAAACCGTTGTAAAAACTGCCGATGTTCTTTCCTCTAAAAAAGTGATTAATTCATCGGAACTGAGCAAGAATTCATAGGTTGTTGCCCAACTGGTAAAATCGGGGGCATTTCGATTGAGTTTTTTCCACAATTTATCATTAATCCATAACACTAAAGGAAAAGTAAAATTGCGAAAAGCCTCTCTAACTAAATTAGCGGAATGCAATACTTGATCAATCGCAACAACGGATTCTAACCCATAAACCATTAAACTCGAAGGATAATTAGGTTCGAGTTCAGCTTTAATTGAACCATATAAGGTTTGACTCGCCGGAGAAAGCTTAAATTCTCCAATATTCAGCGAACATTCTTCCTTCAGTCGGGCAACGATTTGTTCGCGTAAACTTTCATAATTACACCGCACTAGCAATAAGGAAAAACTTCCTTGCATTTTCACTAATGATCTCGCTAGGGTATGAATTTGTTGCTGATTCTGGGTGATTATATCGTTTACGGGATAAAGTGCCATCGTTATGAATCTCCTTCTCAGATCATGATCTGAAGGTTGATAGAAAAAGTGGACGGTTTAACTTAAAAATAATCAAAATTATCAATATGGGATTTTCAATCAACAATTCAGGCACATCCCCTAACCGATCCGTTTTATCCTCAAGATTTTGACTGGATTTCACCGCAGCAATTCTTCTGCTGATCCGGTGGGTCTATTGAAACCCAGTCAATCAAAAGTTTATGACCCCATCGAGGTTCACGGATGGTGAAAAGGTTCCTAACATAAACCATTATCGTAACATTCAGAGATGCGTCTACTCACGGCTGGCCCCCTCAAGATTGATTCTAAATTTGAGGTACGGGGTCGGATCTGTTCAGGAGTCGAGGGTGATCTAGTCGAAAGGTTGGCATTTGTCCCTTGTGGGGCTGCTAAACTAGGGGTAGTATTGATTACACCCAATAGCGATAATGCCATGATCCAACTGTATTTTTTTCTAGGATTTGTCAACATAATATTTACGTCCTAATTTGTTTCTAACTCAGTGATTGATGGCTTCATCCGAGGGCTTGGGGTTAAAGCTTGCTCTTACTTCCTATTGTGTTGAATTAACTGGGGATTTATTCTCTGTCCTGTGACAGTTCAATTGTAAGTTGATTCCAACTCAAGAGGAATACCCGCAGCTACCCATCCGCATATAAGACTTACGCACAGGACACCAGAAACCCGGTTTCTGACCTGGATGGGATGAAATTAAGATTTTTCTTCGACCCACTCAATTCCGGCATAAGTTCTGAAGGTTATAACACTTGAGCAACTGACACAAGGGTTAATTCTAAAATAGACTAATGGACTCCCACACGCACATTCCTAGGGTTTCATGTCTTAAAATATCTTGCAGTTTTGCTTAAAGGCTTTTGTGGAGGGGTTAAAGTAGAAATATAGCGAACTCTGATTAACTTGCCAAAAATTTAATGTTTAATTTCAATACCTTTAGTTTAGTCTTATTCAGTGGAAAAGGAGGTGTGGGAAAAACCACCCTTTCTTGTGGGTTTGCCCTACAATGGGCCAAAGAATTTCCCCATGAACAAATTTTACTGCTTTCGACTGATCCCGCCCATTCTTTGGGGGATGTTTTACAAATTAAGGTTACAGATCAAGCTGAGAACGTTGGCAATTTACCTAATTTAAAAGTTAGAGCTTTAGATGCGGAAACATTATTAACGGCATTTAAAGCTCGTTATGGTTCGGTTTTAGAATTATTAGTTGAACGGGGTAGTTTTGTAGAAGGGGAAGATTTAACTCCGGTTTGGGATTTAGACTGGCCAGGAATTGATGAATTAATGGGATTATTAGAAATTCAACGGTTATTTCATGACAAAGTTGTTGATCGGATCGTTGTGGATATGGCTCCCAGTGGTCATGCGTTGAACCTTTTAGAATTAATGGATTTTTTAGATAATTTATTAGCTTCTTTAACGTTATTTCAAGAAAAACACCACACCATTAGTCAATCGTTTACAGGTCGTTATCAACCGGATCAAGCCGATGAATTTTTAGCAGAAATGCAAGATCAACTGGCTACAGGAAGATCTCAACTCCAAGATCAAGAAAAAACCGCTTGTTTTGTAGTCGCCATTCCTGAGCCGATGAGTTGGTTAGAAACGGGACGATTTTTAGACGCTCTCAAGGGTTTAAATATCCCGGTTGGGGGATTATTAATTAATCATCTTGTTTCTGAAAGTCAAAATTTAGATCGTTATCAAGAACAACAAAAACTTCTACAACAATTTCAGGATATTGCTGAAGATCATCCCATTTATACAATTCCTGAACTCCCTACAGAACCTTTAGGAACTGATGCTCTAAAAACCTTATTTTCTAAACTAGAAATTTTAACCGTATCTGAAAAATCTGATCAACCGTTTATTCCAACTCAACCCTTAGAATTCCCCAGTTTCTTAGCAAAATTTAGTGATTTTATCGCTGAAAATCGGCGATTAATTATTGTAGGAGGTAAAGGAGGAGTAGGTAAAACCACCGTTGCTGCGGCTATTGGCTGGGAGATGGCACAACAATATCCTCAGCGAAAAATTCAGATGGTTTCTATTGATCCGGCTCATTCTTTAGGGGATGCTTTTGGGTTAAAATTAAACCATCAACCGATAGCGATTACGGAAAATTTATTCGGTCAAGAAATAGATTCAACTGAAGTTTTAAACCAGTTTCGAGAAGATTATCTCTGGGAACTCGCCGAAATGATGAGTGGGGATAAAAATGATCCCAATGCAACCTTACAATTAGCTTATGGCCCGGAAGCATGGCGGCGAATTGTCTCCCAATCTTTACCCGGAATTGATGAAATGTTATCCTTAGTTGAGGTCATGGATTTATTAGAAAGTCATGAATTAGATTTAATCATTTTAGATACGGCTCCTACGGGTCATTTATTACGATTTTTAGAAATGCCAACGGCGATGAGTGAATGGTTAGCGTGGATTTTTAAACTGTGGATTAAATATCAAGATGTTTTAGGACGAACTGAATTTATGGGACGTTTAAGAACCCTCCGTCAACGAGTTGTTAAAGCGCAGAAAAAACTTCAAGATCCGAATTATACTGAATTTATTGGAGTTGTTCAAGCACAAGTTGCAATTGTGGCAGAAGCCGAACGCTTAACCGCATCTTTAACAGAAAAAGGGATTTCTCAACGCTATATTGTTCAAAATCGTTTTGAAGCCGGACAGGAATTCGTTACTGGGAAATTCCCGAATCAAACTTTAGTCATTTTGCCCACTCTTCCCCGTTCTGTTGAACCGATTGTTAGAATTAAGGAAGCCGCTAAAATGTTGTTTTATAGCAGGGAATAGGGAATAGGAGATAGAAAAAAGTGATTGGCCACCTGATCAAGTCATATAATATTTGATCGTAGGGGTGGCGTCCCTCCCAACCCAGGCGCAAAGAGGGTTGGGAGGGACGCCACCCCTACAGGTTTTGATCACAAATCCTACACGGATTGTTATATATGTCCTAAATCCAAGGCCTAACGGCTAGAAGTAAAATTCAGAAAAATTAACATGATGAAAAACTATTTAAAAATTATTCTTACCCTGCTGATTTTGGGAAGTGGAATTACGGTTTTTAATAATCTTCCCATTCCGTTCGGAATTTCTGCAAGTGTGGCTGATCCTTCCTCGGAAAAAGAACTGGGTTTAGGGGAATTTCGCTTAGGAGATTTAGAATCAAAATTGGATATTTTAGGAACACCGCTTCAAATTTTAAAACATCCTCCAGGGAATTATAATACCTATGCTCGACTGGTTTATCCTAATTTAATAGTTGATATTGGAGACGGAAAAATTGTCGTTTTAACCACTACCGATCGCAGTTTATCAACACCGGACGGGGTGCGGGTGGGAGATTCTTTAAATCGTATATTCGAGGTTTATGGTCAACAAGAACCCCACAGTCAAGAGGACATTCAAGTTGTTAGCTATTCCTTTTCAGGCGGATCGTATCTCTATTTTAAATTAGAGGGCGATCGCATTATTGAAATGAGTTGTGGATTTCTCCCCGACTAATTTTAAATTCATTTTATTGCCAATCTGGAGAATGTAACCGTTTTAATTGTTCTAAATTTCGAGTAAAATAGCCCGGATCTAAACGACTATAATTAAACTGTTCTGCGTTAATAACACTAATCGCCCAAGCCCAAATATGGGCGGCTTGAGTTAAGGCTTGAATGTGGTTTTTTTCCATTTCCGTTAACGGGTTAATTTCTTCATACCCGATTAAAAAAGCTTCTCGAACTTTTTTACTCAGTCCCGACTGTAAGGAGACTTGTAAAAACTTAGCAATATCGAAGGATCGCCATCCATACCCACATTGATCAAAGTCAAAAAGGGTAATTTGATCATCGGAGGTAAAATGAGCATTCCCACTATGAGGATCACCCCAACAAATTCCCCAAAATGGAGGGGTTTGAGGTAGGCTTTGCAATTGAGTTTGGAGTTGAAATACAATTTCAACTAAATAGTTTAAATCCGTTGGGCGGGTTTTTAAATAGGGTGCGATCGCCACTAATGAACCTTCTAATAAATAATCTAAACTTAAGGGTTGACGGTAAACAGAAGGTTTAAAGTTCAAGGAAACTTGATGAATTTTAGCAACGGTTGCACCTAATTTTAAACTTTGGTTAACATTCAAATCTCCGATCGCAACTTGTCCGGGAGCCTTGACCAATAAAACCGCATATCGTTTTCCTTCAGGAGCATTAATTTCAATGAATAATTTTCCGTCTATTGTTCTCAAAGGATAAGCAACGGGAAGTTGATGATCGTGTAAAAAATCCAGAAGTTCAACCTCAAAATCAATTTCAGATTGACATCGCCAATGTTGATGGGAAATTCTTAAAAAGTAACGGGAAGTTAGAGTTTTTACGGAATAAACATCACTTAATCCTCGATGCCAAAATTTGCATTTTTCAACGGTATCAATGGGATAACAGCTTAAAATTTCAGTAATTAATGCTCTTACGTCCAGGGTTGAGTAACTAATCGGAAAGATATCATGATGTTTCCTAGTTCCAGACTCATCCTGTTTAAGACTAGGTTGGTTTAAAAGGATCATATTGGTTTTAGGGTGGTAGGAAATAGTCCTGAATCTAGGATAGATGAGGACTTGAATGAAACAACCCCAATGGTTGACGATTCCATTCCCCCCACCAACCCATAGTCGGGATCGACTCAGGATTTGTTTTTAAGTATGATTCAAAATCAGAAAAATGGAATATTTTTTATGTAGAGTTTATTTTTTTTACTGATTTAATAAAAGTCAATATTAGTTAAAGTTTCTTTACTAATTTCTCGGCTTTAATTGCCTGTTGTTTTACTCTGGGAAGGCTATTTCTAAGGTACTCTAAAAATCATAGTCTGTCAAGAATTTCAGTTACTTTAGATACAAAATTAAGCGTTGGGCGGTGCGTGCGCGATGCTTACACACCCTACGAATGGTTTAGGGGTAGAGATTATCACCTGTTGTAGAATCAAAAATCAAAATCTGATTAAAATCGAGTTTGACGGTTAAGCGATCGCCGGGATGAATGCGATGTTGAATGGGGACTTGAAATTGAATAGAATATTGATCGCTTTGGGGTATATTAGCGCGAACTAATGTTTCTCGGCCCAAGGGTTCAACAACGCTGACTTCCACATTCAGGGGTAATTTTTCCAACGCCCAAACATCTTGTTGTAAATCATTAATAAATTTATCGGATGTGGGAAGAAGCCCTGAAGGGCTTACTACTTGAATATGTTCAGGACGAATACCTAAATCAAATTTTTGACCCTCCTGAATTTGTAATTTTTCTCGAATTGTGCTGGGACAAGTTAAGGATTGATTTCCTATCCAAAATAAACTATTTTTGTATGTAATCGGTAAAATATTCATGGGAGGATTGCCTAAAAAAGTGGCGACCATGCGATTTTTTGGACGAGAATAAACGCTTTGCGGATCACCGATTTGTTGAATTTTTCCTTGATGCAAAATTACTATTTTATCGGCTAAAGTCATCGCCTCCACTTGATCATGGGTAACATAAATAGTTGTAATTCCTAAGCGTTGATGCAGTTGTTTGAGTTCCGCACGGGTATCATCTCGCAGTTGAGCGTCTAAGTTTGATAAGGGTTCATCTAATAGAAATACTTTCGGTTCACGGGCGATCGCTCGTCCTAACGCTACCCGTTGTTGTTGTCCTCCTGAGAGTTGTTTGGGTTTGCGATTTAATAAATGTTCAATTGAGAGAGATTGAGCTACTTTTTGAATGATTTCTTGGGTTTTTTTGGAATCAACTCCCCGCATTTTTAAGCCAAAGGCTAAATTTTCAGCCACGCTGAGATGGGGATAAAGAGCATAATTTTGAAACACCATCGCCACATCTCGTTTACGCGCTGGAATCTCATTCACTAAGGTATTATCAATATAAACATTGCCGGAAGTGGCTGTTTCTAAGCCCGCAATGGTTCTTAAAACCGTTGATTTTCCACAACCCGATGGCCCTACTAATACCCAGAATTCTCCATCGGGAACTTCAAAATTAATTTCTTCAATTGCAATCGTGGTATGATAACGTCGGGTAATATTTTCTAAGCGAACATTTGCCATTAGTAATTCATTAAAATAGAATAAATTTCAGAGTTAATCAGCTACTTTAACTAATTGTTCAAGTTCAGAAACAACTCGATCTAATTCTTCAACTAAAGGTGTTGATTCCACTTGACGGAAGGCATCTACCAAAGCTCGATAGTACCATAAAGTTCCTTCTTTTTTGCCTGTAAATCGTTGCCATAAATCCTCTCCAATTTGACGATAATCTTTTAAAATCGATTGAGCATTATAAAGTTTATCCGCCGCAGAAACCAAGCGCACCGAAGCAGAAGCGTGGGGAATATGAGCAATATAAGTCTGTTTTCTTTCTTTCCAAGGCGGTTTAGGGGTAATATCAGTATCGGTACACCCCTCAACAATTTGGGCGACGGTTTCCCCAAAACGCTGTTGAATTTCGGCTCGAATTTTAGCGCCTCCTTGGTCTTCTATGGCATCATGTAAAAGGGCTGCGATCGCTTCTGATTCGTTAGCTCCATATTCTAAGGCAATACTAGCAACTCCCAACAGGTGAGCAATATAGGGAATACCAGACCCCTTGCGAATTTGGGTGCTGTGGAGTTGGGTTGCATAGACTAAGGCTTCGGTAAATTTGTCGGAAAGCATAATTGAGATCCTGTTGCTAATCTTAAAAATAACTTAAATCGATCCATTTGGTGCTTTAATATTAAAGGCTGAAAATATTGAAGCTTCAAAAATGGATCGATTTCGTGTAGAAGTAATTGCTAAAACTCCCTTTCCTCAGCAGGTTATTTATGCTGCAATGCACCAAGATTATAGCGATCAGTTTGTTGTTGAGGAACGAGAATCTTGGCCGTCGGAAGAAAAAGCTGGCGAAGTCATTGTTAAGCGTTTGTTAGCCGGAGAACGGGGACATTATGGCCCCTTAGAACACTGTCAAATTGTGTTTAATTGTGGTTATTTTCCCCATAGCGTCATGCAGCAAGCGAGAACTCACAGGGTGGGCATTAGTTTTGATGTTCAGTGTCTTGCAGCAGAGGTTGTTATTACTTTTGTTGATATTAATGGTGAAAGTTCTAAAAAATTAAAAAAGACGATTGGTGAACTTTATGATCTCTGGTATTATGGAGAGCAAGCAATTCGAGAACGTAAGATCAAGGGTAGAAATGATGAACCCCCAGGTTTCTATCGACGGGATTGTAAAAATCGGATTAAAAAAATGCGGGTTCGTAGCTTAAATGAAGAGAATAATACCTTTACTTATAATCATATTGAGGATATCGTTTTTAATGGGTTTAATCCCGTTTATCAAGTCACCCTTGCCGATGGCAAACAGTTGAAATGTACTCAAAATCATAAAATCTTAACCCCTTATGGTTGGCGGATTTTAGCTCAACTTGGGGTAGGTTCTGAGGTGCTTGTTAATGGTCAACCGTTAAAAAATGCAGATCAGACTTATCAAAATAAAGAATGGTTAGAGTCAAAGTTTTCTGAAGGACTGACTCCGAAAGAAGTCGCGGCTCTAATTGGATGTTCGGTGGAAACTGTCAAAAAGTGGGCTTACTATTATGAGTTAACCTGGCAGAAAAAACAATGGAACAAAGGGTTAAAATATAAGATTAATATTTCTGAAGAAGAACGAGAACGGAGGGCAAATCATGGGAGAGCAATTACAGCGCTAAGGATTGAAAACGGTACAATTCTCAAGGGAGAAGATCATCCGTCTTGGAAACCTGATTTACCTGTGGAAAAGCGGGTTTATCATTGGCTTAAATCTAACCGTCAGCGAATTCTTGAAGAAAAGGGTGAAAAATGCGCTCGATGTGGAGGAACAAGAAGGCTTTCTATCCATCATATTTTAGAAGTTTCCCAACATCCAGAACTGGCTTTTGATGAAACTAATTTAGAAGTTTTGTGTTCACCTTGTCATGCAAAACATCACAGACAAAATCAGAAAAATCCGTTATGCGCTCATCCTGTTAAAATTGTTTCCATTGAATATGTTGGAATAGAGCCAACTTATGATTTAGTCATGGCTGCTCCTCATCATAACTTTGTTGCTAATGGGGTGGTTGTTCACAACTCTTACCGCTATACTTCAGGAAAAGTATTAGCCGTTGCTGAAGGAAAAGGTGATATTGAGGAAGCTTTTTATTTAAGACCTGTGGGTTATTATAGCGATCGCCAAGGCAAAAAATATTATTATTCTCCTGAACAACGCCAACAGGATTTAAACTGGTGTTTAGAAGCTGCCAAACGCTATAAAATTGATATTGAAAATGGAATGTCTGAAGAACACGCACGGGGAAAAGTTCCCTTTGATTATCGTCAACATTTTGTCGTCAGTTTTACCTTAAGGGCGTTATTACATTTTCTGGATTTACGATTTAAAAAAGATGCTCAGTTAGAAATCCAAAAACTCTGTGATTTGATCTGGCCCCATGTTGAAGAATGGGTTCCTGATATTGCTCAATGGTATGAACACACTCGGCTCGGAAAAGCTCGACTTGCACCGTAATCAGTAGGGGCGGGGTTCTCCCGCCCGGACTTAGTTTTTGTGAAGGGTTAATTAAATATGCAATTGAAAATATTAAAACTGAATGAAGAAGCAATTTTACCTCAATATGCTCATATTGGGGATGCAGGATTAGATTTATTTTCCCTAGCAAATCTCACAATTTCCCCCGGAGAAAGTCAATTAATTCCCACAGGAATTGCTATTGAATTACCCCTCGGAACAGAAGCCCAAATTCGACCTAGAAGTGGGTTAGCCTTGAAACATCAAATCACCGTTTTGAATACACCCGGAACTATTGATGCGGGATATCGAGGAGAAATTGGAGTAATTTTGATCAATCATGGTAAAACATCCTTTAATATTACCAAAGGCATGAAAATCGCTCAAATGGTAATTGCACCTGTTTTGCGGGTTGAGATTCAAGAAGTTCAACAGTTAAGTGATACCACAAGACGCGATAATGGATTTGGATCTACGGGATTAACATCCACAAAACTCAACTAATTTTTACTGTTTTATTGGCATGGAAGATTCTCCTGAAACCTATCAACCGCCCCTACGACCGACTTGGGATGAGTATTTTATGATGATGGCTAAACTGGTCGCCACACGCTCGACCTGTTTAGTGTTTCCGGTGGGTGCGGTCATTGTTAAAGATCGGCAAATCGTGGCTACGGGTTACAATGGTTCGCCCTCCGGTTCCATTCACTGCACGACTCAGGGCTATTGTTATCCAGGGTTAAGTACCTGTGATGCGAGTCCAGTTTTACCTTCGCGTGCGGTTCATGCGGAAGCTAATGCGATCGCTCAAGCGGCTAAACATGGAATTTCTTGTGGGGGAGCGAGTATTTATGTTACTTTAGAACCCTGTATTTCCTGTTTAAAATTAATTATTTCTACAGGAATTAAAGAAGTCTTTTATGAGACTATTTTTAATAGTGGAGAAAAGGCAATGGTACGAGATTTATACATTAACGATGGTTTGGTTACGTTAAAACAGATTCATCTTTCTGAAGAAATTACCCAAAAAGGAGCCTCATTTTTATTAAATCCGACCTCGGTTTCTACAATGGTTAAAGGAGGAAACTAAATCACGAATTTAGACGAATTTCTTAGATTTCACGGATTAAATTTGAGCATTGAAGGAGCTAAATATTGTGAGACTGGTGATTCTGGGAGGGCCAGGAGCCGGAAAGGGAACTCAAGCTAAATTGCTATGTCAAGATTTGGGTATTCCTTGTTTGGATATCGGTCAGATTTTAAGACAAAGAATTATATCTGAGACGGAACTGGGCCAACAAGCCAAACCCTATGTTGAACAAGGAGAATTAGTTCCCGATGAAATTATGATTCAATTTGTCCGTCAACAATTGTTAGAGCCTGGTGTGGCGAAGGGTTGGCTTTTGGATGGTTATCCCCGCACAGCATTTCAGGCGGAAGAATTAGATTTTTTATTAGAAGATTTAGAACAACGGTTAAATAGGGTAATTTATTTGAATGTTCCAGAAATAATCTTAACAAAACGTTCTTTAGCGCGATCGCGCGCTGATGATCAACTGGGAATTATTGAGCGTCGAATTGAGTTATTTTATCAACGGACTGTGCCAATTTTAGAATACTATGAACCCAGAGGTCGGCTTTTAGATGTGAATGGGGAGCAATCTCCAGAACAAATTTATCAAGAGATTTGTCAACGTCTCAATTAATATAATACAGCCCGGTCGGGCTTACTACAATTACCTTTAATAATTATGTGGAAACGTCCTGATCATAGAGAACCAAATCAACTCCGTCCTGTGAGTTTTGAACGAAATTTTACTCGCTTTTCCCCTGGTTCTGTTTTAGCTAAAAGTGGGGATACAAAAGTTTTATGTACTGTTAGTATTGAGCCGGGAGTTCCTAAGTTTTTACAGAATACAGGACAAGGATGGTTAACCGCAGAATATCGAATGTTACCCGGAGCCACGCCACAACGTCAACCGAGAGAATTATTAAAATTATCAGGACGAACCCAAGAAATTCAACGATTAATTGGACGCAGTTTAAGAGCCGCACTGGATTTAAAAGCATTAGGAGAATTTACAATTACTGTTGATGCAGATGTGATTCAAGCGGATGCGGGAACCCGAACTACGGCGATTACAGGGGGGTTTATCGCGTTAGTAGATGCCTTAAATTCATGGGTTGAACAAGGTAGACTTAAACAATTACCCATCTGTCATCAAATTGCAGCAATTTCTGTCGGGTTATTAGAAGGGGAACCTTATTTAGATTTGAATTATACGGAAGATGTGGCTGCGGATGTTGATTTTAATCTGGTGATGACAGAAGAATTAGAAATTATTGAACTGCAAGGAACGGCTGAATTAGGAAGTTTTAGTCGGCAAAAATTAGATAAAATTATGGATTTTGCCGAATTAGGAATTCAAGAATTATTAGAAGCTCAACGTCAAGTTTTAGGGGATTTCACTTTTTTGAAAACTGATGGTTAAGGGAATCAGGAAACACAAAGATACTAAGACACGAAGTTTTAAGAGTGACAACTTAATACTACCCCTAAAAATCATCTAATAGGGAACCTAACCGTTTGAGTAACGGATCAGCTTCTTCCATCGCTTCTTTAGAAACAGGTTCTGGATCTGCGGGGAACGGTTTTGAATCCGTCACGATCATCGGTACAGGTTGAGATTGAACGGTTTCTAAACCTATCGCAATTTGAGTTAATTTTTGGTTAATTGACGTTTGTAATTGAGTCATTTGTTCAGTTAACTGATGGAGTTGAACATCCAAACGTTCGGTCTGAGTTCCCTCCTCCGTCAGTACCTTTTTTTCTAAATCTGTTAATTTATTTTGAATTTCAAATAACCGTTCTTCAACGCGCTGCAAATTGGGCAAAACTTGAGGAGAATTGGGGGTAGGATTTGCGGGAGGCGGGGTTGTAGATTCAGAACGGGATAATAATAGAAATTGCCACAGAGCTTGTTTACAAAGATTACTAAACGTTTGATATTTTGCCTGCGATAATTCTTTTTCGATCGCATCGAATAACGTCTGATCTGCGGGATCTTCGCTGAATGTGACTGACTGAGTTTGTTTTCGATTTGCCCACAGCATAATATAAGTCCAGACCGATTGTTATCCCATCGCCTATTGGGGATTCTGGAAAATCTTAACCCCCCAAATAATTAACCAGATCCACGTTTGTTAGTGTATCAGAATTTCGAGGCAATTTGGCTAAAATAAAACCCGGCCTTTCCAAGTTTTTTCACGGGTTGTGAACTGAGTCAAGGACGGGTTTAGGGGACGGAATTAACGTCTGGTTAACTGAGCTTCACCATAGACATACTGTCCTAAAGCATTCGCTTTGCGGGAAGGTTGAACCAAGTGCGCTCTCAGACCTGCGTTTTTCAGCAGGGGTTGCAGGTCTTCCCAGAAAAATTCGCCACCGCCTCCGGTAACAACAACATCTGTCACCCGTTCAGGGAGCCATCGGACAACGCGATCGCATAAATCACGGGCAAAATTCTTCCGTAAGTCGGGGATAATGTCATCTAAGTTAAACGGTTTTACCGCACCACGAGGACGATATAACCGTTCTCCGGCGGGTTTATGAACGGCTTCGAGTAAGTACAGAGATTGACTATCGGCTCCTTCAATTTTACTCGCCACTTCTTCATAGAATTTACCCATTGCAAAGGTATCACTTTGGGAAACCCCTCTGGCAAACCGGAACCGATCAACCGTTAAGAAATCAGTGGTTTGATGACCCACATCCACAATAGCAACAGAGAGATCGGCAAAATTGGGGACGTTTTGGCCGCCTTGAGCTTCCAGCCAAATTAAGCTGCCATAGCCTTCGGGCATAACGCGAACAGTAGTAACCGTAAATTTAATCTGCTCACCCCGATATAACATTTCGTGGCTTCCACTCAGTAACCGAGTGATATGTTCTTTCTCTTGCTCAAATTGGGCTTGAGAATAGAAGGGCAGCCCTAGCACAACATCGATATCACCTTGTAGCTTGAAGTAGCCAACACAAGCAAAAAGTTTAATTAAAGCATCATCAACTTTGGAAGGAGAATCGGAACCATCTTTAAATAATGCCGCTCCAAAGTCGGCTGCGAGTTGACCAACCGCATAACCCATACCCTGATATTCTACCCAAATATCAAGGAGCGGATCGGTATTTTTGGACTCAAAGCCACCGCCTCTAGCGGTATCTACTGTTAGGGCTTTGATATTAGAGGGAATAAAAACGACTTCATTCGGGTTACGACTGGTACTGGCTTTTGTCGATGTCCGCCCTAAATCAATACTTAAAATCGTTTTTTTGCCGGTTGTCGGCGTTTGCCGATTTAGCATTGAAGCTGCTGCTGCTGCTGCTGCTGGTTGTCCGGGCTGTTGTTTGTTACCACCTGTTTGCATCGGAATATTTTACCTCACGGAGATTCAAGATTTTTGACACTCCCTGTGCCTAAAGGCGTGGGGATTCTGGGTTCAACGAAACCACTTAATCAAAGTGCCTTGCAGTGCTTCAACCAGAGGTGGGATTCTCCCCCAGCGTAAATTCGGGTATGCCCTACCCTATTCGCATGACTGCGAGTTCTTTTTTGACTTGAAACAAATTTGTTTCAAAAACTGGTTGCCTAGCTCCCATGAATCTTTTACCCACTGCTGGGGGAAACTAGAACTGTGCAGCAGAACCGCATAGATTCAATTGTCAAGGTTCAGTGTTCTGCCGTTAAGCAACTAGGTTTTTAGACAGGTTGTTTACCTTTTCCTGTTACTGGAAATAGTACCAGGATCAGATGTCAATAGACAACCCACCCATATAAAGCCGTCCTCCGCTATCGCTTTCATGACGGTTTTAAACCCAATTTTTCGATAATGCCTTATCTGTTGCCAATTTCATCCCTGAACTGTTGACAATTTGACATCCTCTTCTGGAAAAATGATCTCAGCTACCTTGTCAGGGCAACTATTCCCTGAGCACTATAACCAGATAGGAGGTTTGCTATTTTGGCATTCGAGGGGGTTTAGTCTGAGTTATTGTATCTCGAAAAGGGTGACGGGTGG
The DNA here is from genome assembly GCF_900010725.2 of Planktothrix serta PCC 8927. Taxonomy (NCBI): domain Bacteria; kingdom Bacillati; phylum Cyanobacteriota; class Cyanophyceae; order Oscillatoriales; family Microcoleaceae; genus Planktothrix; species Planktothrix serta. The sequence goes on from NZ_LR734875.1 coordinate 215,571, forward strand.
TTAACTCTTAACACCCAATGTTTAGCTACTAGCACAATTTGAGGGAAGTGAGTTGCCTGATGCTGAAATATTACGGTGAACTACTCCGACCCGCTACGCGCGGCTTGTCGGAGCTTCCTGTCCAACAGAAAGCACAACAGTGGATTTCTTACGTCCTCCACTGTTGCGTCTGACATCTGGACAACAGGCTGACTCGCTAGTCCCTAACGACAAAACTCGCAGTCCTTCATCTCTAATGTTTTTGGCGGCGTTGATATCTCGGTCGTGTTTTGTTCCACAATGATTACAAGTCCATTGTCGGACTTCCAAAGACAAACTATTAACCACATTTAAGCAATAATTACAAGTCTTTGAAGATGGGAAAAATCTCTCAATTTCTAAATAGAGTTTGCCTTCTTGCTCTGCCTTGTAGGACAACATGGTCTGGAATTGACCCCATCCGACTTGAGAGATAGCTTGGGCTAAACAGTGGTTTTTGACCATGCCTTTGATATTTAGATTTTCTACCACAATAACTTGGTTTTCGTTGACTATCCTGCGTGATAGTTTATGGTGAAAATCTTCACGACATCGAGTAATTTTATTATGAACTTTGGCTACTTTAAGCCTAGCCTTAGCTCGATTGTTTGAATCTTGCTTTTTGCGAGATAGTGATTTTTGTTTAATCTTGAGATTGCGTTCATGCTTTTTTAACCATCTGGGATTAGTGAATTTACTTCCATCTGAAGTGACACAGAAATCATTTAATCCCATATCTAAACCAATCGCCTTACCTTCAGATGAAGGATTAGGAATTTCCTTTCCATCCTCAAACAGAATAGAAGCGTAATATTGATTACACTTGTTTTTACTAATAGTAACAGTTTTAATTTCTCCCTCTACAGGACGGTGAATTTTAGCGTATATTTCACCTAGCTTGGGAAAGCATATTGTATCACTACTGATTTTTACGTTTTGAGGATAGGACAAGGATTGTTTTCCATGTTTAGACTTGAATCTGGGGTAATCAGCACGTCTTTCAAAGAAGTTGATAAATGCTCGACTAAGATTCAAACAGACAACCTGTAAGCATTGGCTATAGGTATTTTTTAACCATTCATATTCTTTCTTTAGATCGGGTAGTTGCTTCTGTAAGTCGTAACGTGACAATCCTTTCCCTGTTTGCTGATAAGTTTCATTTGTCAAGTTCAAAAAACGATTCCACAGCCAACGAACAGAGCCAAAAGCTTGAGCTAATAACTCTTGTTGTTGAACTGTGGGATAGATTCTGACTTTGACTGTTTTCAGCATTTTATCGGGAACCACGTTTATGATAAAATACTAACAAAAGGAGTTCTGAATTGTCAAGGATGCTCATCGCACTTTTTTGTTTTCCCAAAATTCATCTGCACCCCGCTTCGAGTAAAGGGTGAGAACTTCTTTTGGGGATTTCGTTAAATTTAGTTAAGATTATGAATAACAAAATGCGATCGCAGTCCACCCGCACTGCATTTGTACATTCAATACTCCATAACCTAGGGCAACGCAATTTATGAAGACGTCGTGGAAAACAATACTGCTTTGGACTTTACCCGCCTTGGTCATCGGGTTTTTTGTCTGGCAAGGAGCTTTTGCCACTGCACCCGCAGAATTCGGTAAAAACACCGCCAGCACCCGCATGAGCTATGGCCGTTTCTTAGACTATTTGAATGCTGGTCGTGTGACCAGTGTGGAATTGTATGATGGCGGTCGCACGGCCATTGTCGATGCCATTGATCCCCAACTGGATAACCGCCTTCAACGGTTGCGGGTGGACTTACCCAATAACGCCCCAGAACTGATCACCCGATTAAGAGAGTCTAATATTAGTTTTGATAGCCATCCCCCTCGCAATGATGGTGCTCTGTGGGGACTCGTGGGCAATTTGATCTTCCCAATTTTATTAATCGCGGGTCTATTCTTTCTGTTCCGTCGCTCGAATAACGTTCCTGGTGGCCCCGGTCAAGCCATGAACTTTGGCAAGTCTAAGGCTAGATTTCAAATGGAAGCCAAAACCGGAGTCCTATTTGATGATGTGGCTGGGGTAGAAGAAGCCAAAGAAGAATTACAAGAAGTGGTAACATTCCTGAAAAAACCCGAACGGTTTACGGCGGTTGGGGCGAGAATTCCTAAAGGGGTGTTATTAGTCGGCCCTCCAGGGACAGGTAAAACCTTATTAGCCAAAGCCATCGCTGGAGAAGCGGGTGTTCCCTTCTTCAGTATCTCCGGTTCGGAATTTGTGGAAATGTTTGTCGGTGTGGGCGCGTCCCGGGTTCGTGACCTGTTCAAAAAAGCCAAAGAAACCGCCCCTTGTATCGTCTTTATTGATGAAATTGACGCCGTTGGTCGTCAACGCGGCGCCGGAATTGGCGGGGGAAATGATGAACGCGAACAAACCCTAAACCAATTATTAACGGAAATGGACGGGTTTGAGGGTAATACCGGAATTATTATTATTGCCGCTACAAACCGCCCTGATGTTCTGGACTCCGCCCTTCTGCGTCCGGGTCGCTTTGACCGTCAAATCACTGTTGACGCCCCGGATATTAAAGGCCGTTTAGCGGTATTGGAAGTTCACGCCCGCAATAAGAAAATTTCTGAGGAAGTGTCCTTAGAAGCGATCGCCCGTCGGACTCCTGGGTTTACCGGGGCTGACTTAGCCAACTTGCTCAACGAAGCCGCGATTTTAACGGCCCGTCGTCGCAAAGAAGGCATGACCATGTTAGAAATTGATGATGCGGTGGATCGGGTAATTGCCGGGATGGAAGGAACCCCGTTAATTGATGGCAAGAGCAAACGCTTAATTGCCTATCACGAAATCGGTCATGCCATCGTTGGAACTCTGCTGAAAGACCATGATCCGGTACAGAAAGTGACGTTAATTCCCAGGGGTCAGGCCCAGGGGTTAACTTGGTTTATGCCCGATGAAGATCAAGGCTTAATTTCCCGTTCTCAAATCCTAGCGCGGATTACCGGAGCCTTGGGGGGACGGGCAGCCGAAGATATTATTTTTGGAGACTCGGAAGTGACAACGGGTGCAGGTGGCGACTTACAACAGGTTGCTGGCATGGCCCGTCAGATGGTAACTCGTTACGGAATGTCCGATTTAGGGCCATTATCCTTAGAATCTCAGCAGGAAGTTTTCTTAGGTCGGGACTTTGCGACTCGTACCGAATATTCTAACGAAATTGCCTCTCGCATTGATGGTCAAATTCGCGCCATTGCTGGTCATTGTTATCAGCAAGCTTGTCAAGTTATTCGAGATAACCGAGCCGTCATTGATCGGTTAGTAGATCTTTTGATTGAAAAAGAAAGCATCGACGGCGATGAATTTCGGCAAATTGTGGCTGAGTACACAGAAGTTCCTGACAAAGAACGATTTGCGGCTGTGCTTTAATCTCAATTCCAGTCTCAATTAACCTAAAATTAACAAGGGTAAAGCATTGCTTACCCTTGTTTTTTAGGGAGGAAAGTAACGATAAATATCTTTACGGTGGAGAACTCTGGCAAAAGTAACAGTTTCGCCATCAAAATAAAAACCGATTCGATAGTCGCCAACCCTAAGCCGATAGGCATTGTCATCGCCTTTTAATTTTTTCAGGTTAATAATTGTCTGTAAATCGGTAAGATTGGGTATTTCTTCAAAAGCGATCGCCTTGATTTGATCAAATACAGGTGTACTTTTTAGAGCTTTTAAAACATAGCAGAAAACTGGGTAAATATTCAATATTCATTCTTTTTCCAGTTCTGTAAGTGCTTCCTGTAAACTGAGTGGCTTTTCATGTTTTACTTCAGCCATAGCCATGAGAAGTCCTCGATCTTCGAGTGCGTCGAGAAGATATTGATAGTCAGTATAATTCAGGATGACTTGACTAATGTTACCTTCAGCATCAAAGAGCAATTCTTTAGCAAGAGGATAGTCTTCTATTTTCATGAATTTTTAGGTTTAAATGAGTGAAGAAGGGTTGATCAGTCGTTGTTGAGCTTCAACGCTTAGGCTGCATCCAAGCGCAACAACTTTAAGAAAAACATCTCTACTATTATAATTTGTTGATCATTGCCTCAATGTCAACCGGGAAAATACTAAATTAACAACAAAACCATATTATTATGATTATTATGGGTTAAAAAGGAACAATAACATGATTACTCAAGCAGAATATCGACAACGACGGGAACAATTAATGGCGAAAATTAAACAGGGAACTGCTATTTTTAGAAGTTCACCGATGGCTGTAATGCACAATGATGTTGAATATAATTTTCGCCAAGATAGTGATTTTTTCTATTTAACCGGGTTTAATGAAGCCAATGCGGTTGCAGTATTAGCTCCCCATCATCAAGAACATCGATATATTTTATTTGTACAGCCGAAAGACCCAGAAAAAGAAACTTGGTCAGGGTATATTACTGGAGTTGAAAAAGCCAAAGAACTGTATGGAGCCGATGAAGTTTATCCTATTAACGAGTTAGATGAAAAATTACCCCAATATTTACAAAAAGCGGAACGAATTTATTATCGCTTAGGACGAGATGAAAAATTCAATCAAACGATTTTAAAACATTGGCAAAAATTATTAAGAGTTTATCCTAAACATGGCACAGGGCCAACTGCTATTGAGGATGTTTGTACAATTTTACATCCGATGCGCTTAATTAAAAGCGATACGGAATTAGAGTTAATGCGGAAAGCCACAGATATATCTGTAAAAGCCCATAACCACGCGAGGGAATTTGCTCAACCCGGACGATATGAGTATGAAATTCAAGCGGAAATTGAACATATTTTTGGCTTAAATGGGGGAACTATTGCCTATCCTTCTATTGTCGCATCGGGGAAAAATGCTTGTATTTTGCATTATGTAGAAAATAATTGCCAAGTGCAAGAGAACGATTTAATATTAATTGATGCCGGATGTTGTTATCAATATTATAATGGAGATATTACCCGTACCTTTCCAGTTAGCGGTAAATTCACACCGGAACAAAAGATTATTTATGAACTGGTTTTAAAAGCTCAATTAGCCGCCATTGAACAAGTTAAACCGGGAAATCCTTATAAAAATATTCATGATACTGCGGTGCGGGTTTTAGTGGAAGGTTTAATGGATTTAGGGTTATTAGTGGGGGAGATTGAGGAAATTATTAAAGAAGAAAAATATAAACCTTTTTATATGCACAGAACTGGACATTGGTTAGGGTTAGATGTGCATGATGTTGGGGTTTATCAATGGGGTGAAAATCCGCAACCCTTACAACCTGGAAATATATTAACAGTTGAACCGGGAATTTATATTTCTCCTAATATTAAACTTGTTGAAGGACAACCGGAAATCCCCGAATGTTGGCGAGGAATTGGAGTCAGAATTGAAGATGATGTTTTAGTCACTTCTGGCGGGTATGAAGTGTTAACCGCAGGTGTTCCTAAGTCTGTGGAAGCAATGGAAAGATAAGAGTGTAGAGACGTTGTATACAACGTCTCTACTAAGCATTATTTTTAGGTTTGTTTATCCCGTTTATAGATAAAAATTTTTACACCCTTTATACAAAATTATGATATAATATAAACGTCTATAGCAAGTTAAATTAACATTAATTTAGTCTTAACAATTCTTAATTCCTTATGACTCATGTTTTGATATTGTACTCTTCTTTAGGTGCTGGACATAATAGTGCAGCTAAAGCATTAAATCAAGCCTTTTCTCATTTTCCAGATGTCACTGTTACGGTAGAAGATGCCTTAGATTATGCTAGTCCTATTTATCGTAATACCGTTACCAGTATTTATAAACAATTAAGCGAAAAAGCTCCTCAAATTTATCGCGCCTATTATGAAGGAACCGATGTAGAAGATTTAGAACGTTCCTTAGAATTAAATATTGTTACTGCTAAACTAGAACGAGTTTTTTTTAGAAAATTGAGGCATTTTATTGAAAAAGTCAACCCTGATGCCATTGTTTGTGTTCAACAAATTCCCAGCCGTCTGTTACAATTATTAGAAGAAGAAGAACGCATCTCCAAACCCCATTATGTCGTGATTACTGATGTAATTGCTCACAGTAGTTGGATTAATAAAGAAGTAGATGGTTATTATTTACCGAACGATTTAACCGTCGATTTTCTAATTAAACGAGGCGTTGACCCTGCTATTCTTCATGTCACCGGAATTCCGATTAAACTGGAAATCTTAGAACCCAAATCTCAAGTCGAAATGCGACAACGTTATCACCTAGTAACGGACAAACCTGTTATTACTATATTTGGAGGAGGGTTACATTATAAACGGGTACGTTTGATGGTTTCTCAACTCATGGATAACCTCCAAAGTGGAACATTAATTGTAGCAGCCGGACGCAATGAACAACTGTTAGATTCATTAACAGAATTAGACTCTACCCCAGAAATAGAACTGCGAAAAATAGGATTAATTGATTATGTGGATGATTTAGTTGTAGCGAGTGATTTAGTCATTACCAAAGCCGGAGGATTAATTGTTAGTGAAATCTTAGCTAGAGGAACACCCATGATTATTGTAGACCCGTTTCCCGGTCAAGAAGAATGGAATGCGGATTTAGTTGTGGCGGCGGGTGCAGGAGTACAGTTAAAATTACCTGAAATGGTTGCTCCTTGTGTAAAGTTTCTGTTAAACCATTCAGAACGATTATCCCAAATGCAAGCCGCTGCTTTAGAATTAGGAGAACCTCGCGCGGCTCTCAATATTGCTGAAAATATTTTATCACAAATCACAATAGACAATAGTTTTTAGAAACCCAAAGAATAATAATTGCTCTTATTCTTTGTGTCTTGGTGTCTTTGTGGTTAGATTAAACTTAATTATTCTCAAGCTCCCAACGCAACTACTATATTAACAAAAGGAGATTAAATTTTGACTGCTCAAAGTAACTTTTTATGGGGCGTTGCTACATCTGGGTATCAAAGCGAAGGCGGTTATAACGGTGTTGGACAACCCCAGAATAACTGGTCAGAAAGTGAACAAAAAGGTAGAGTGATGCGAACCGGAAGCGCTTCGGATTTTTGGACTCGCTACCCAGAAGATTTTTCTAATTGTCAAGAATTAGGGTTAAATTCTTTTCGCTTAAGTTTAGAATGGAGTCGAATTCAACCCACAACAACCCCTGAAATTTCTCCAGCCCCAAATTATGATTTTCAAGTCTTAGATGACTATGCTGAACGCATCGCCAGTTGTCGTCAACATGGCTTAGAACCCATTGTCACCCTACATCATTTTACCCATCCTGCTTGGTTAGGAATTGATGCTTGGTTATCCCCAGAAACCATCGATTGTTTTATTGATTATGTTAGGGTAACAGTTACCCATATTAACCAGCGTTTAACGGATTATCATCAACAACCGCCAATTCATTGGTATATTACCATTAATGAACCCAATATTTTAGTCTTAAACACCTATTTAAGTGGTCAATTTCCCGTCGGGAATTTTACAGGAATTCTAGCGGTTTGGCGAGCTTATAATCATTTATTGGCGGCTCATATTCGTGCCTATAATGTGGTTCATGATATTTATGAACAGTATGGTTGGAAACAACCCCTAGTAACCTTAAACACCTATTGTAGTGACTTATATTGGTCAGAAAAAGTGATCTGGGATTTGTTAGACGCGCAGAAAAATCAAGTCAAACCCAAGGAACTCAGAAATTATGTTTATGCTCAAGCTAAACATTTAGAAACAGCTTTGCGTCAAGCTTCTTTACCTTTTCGCAAAGATTTTCCCTATCAATTGGGACGGTTAGCGCGTTGGATGGGAAATCGAATTGGTCATCGGACTTTTGATATACAACATTTAGATTATTATTGGCAAGAATTAATGGTTTCTCCTCGCCAAAAAGTCTATGATTATCTCGCCATCGATTATTATGATCCCTTTATTGCTCATACCTTCCGTTTACCCTCTTTTTCTGATTTTGAATTTAAAACTAAAGGAATTAGAAATTGGTTAATGACCGGAATTACGAGTAAATGGTGGGACTGGCGAGCGCTCCCTGAAGGATTATCGTTTTTCTGCAAATACTATGCTCAGGAATATAACCTCCCGATTTTAATCGCTGAAAATGGGATGGCGTTACGTCGAAAACCCGATAATAGTATTGCAACTCGCCGATCTGATCAACTGCATCGCAGCCAATTTTTAGAAGCTCATCTTCGCCAAATTCAACAGTTATTAAAGGAAAATATTCCCATTGTGGGTTATATGCACTGGTCACTCACCGATAATTATGAATGGGGATCTTATACGCCCAGGTTTGGGTTATTTAGTATTGATTTTAATCGCGGAACAGAACGGGAATTTGAGGATCATTTAGGCGATCGCCCGGCGGAAACCTATGCTAAATTAATCAAAGAAATTCAAGGGTAAAGGAGTGAGGAATTTACTTCTATTTTATCGGGGATAAGCCATAAATCCAAACGATTAATAAGGGAGTGACAATCGTTAAAATTAAGTTCAGGGGGGCACCGACACGGGTAAAGTCGAAGAATTTGTATCCCCCTGGACTGTAAACCATTGTATTTGTTTGATAGCCAATGGGGGTCATATAACTATTAGAAGCCGCAAACGTCACCGCATACATAAAAGCAAAGGGATTTAAACCTAATGTTGTTGCGACTTTTACAGCAACAGGAAGCATTAACACTACCGTTGCATTATTAGACAGAATTTCTGTCAGAAGGGATGTGGCAATATAGAATAATAATAAAATCCAATAACCGGATAAATGACCGCCAAAAGCGACTAAAGTATCCGCTAACCATTGGGTAGCACCCGATTTATCCATCGCTATTCCTAATGGAATTAATCCTGCTAATAGAAACACAACATCCCAACGAACCGCCCCATAAACCTCTCCGGGTTTGATACAGCCTGTAATCACCATTAAAATTACACCTGCTAAGGCGCTGACTAAAATCGGCATTAAATTAAAAGCTGCGACAACAATAACACCTAAAATAATGGCTAGTGCAATCCAAGCTTTATCCTGTCTGAGGGTTTCTACATCTCGTTCTTCTAAAACTAGGAGTTCCCGTGTTGTTTGTAACCCAACAAAACTTTGTCTTGGCCCTTGTAGTAATAATAAATCTCCAAATCGTAAGGGAACTTTCCCTAATCGTCCTTGAACTAATTCGGAACCTCGACGAATTGCTAAAACCGTTGCGTTGTAGCGTTGACGGAATCTTAAATCTTTTAAGGTTGTTCCAATTAATCGGGAGTTAGATAAAATCAAAACCTCGGCTATTTTTTCTTCCCCAGAACTCAAAACGGTTTCTAAAGATTCCTCTTTAAATTTAACATCGGGAAGAATATCTAACCCTTTTTCATCTCGAATTTTGAGTAAATCTTCTCGATTACTGCGAACAATTAAAATATCCCCAGCACTCAATACTTTATCGGCTAAAGGTTGAGCAAACCGCATATTATTTTGAATTAATTCTAACACATCTAAATCAAATTTGCGTTGAATTTCACTGGCTTTAAGGGTTTGTCCCACTAGGATAGAACGGGGAGTAATGACCACTTCACTGACATAATCTTTTAATCCATATTCTTGTTGAAGAATATCAAAATTTGCGGGTTTGCGGTTGGGTAAGAGTCGAGGAGCAATAACAGCCAAATAAACTAAACCGATAATAAAGGTGATAACGCCTAATAGGGTAAACTGAAATAACTGGAATTCCCCATATCCCATTTGTTTAGAAATGCCACTGGCTAAAACGTTAGTGGAAGTGCCAATTACGGTAATCATTCCCCCTAAAACGGTTGCATAGGAGAGGGGAATTAATAATTTAGAAGGGGAAATTTTTTGTTTACGACACCAATCTTCAATAATTGGTAAGAAAATAGCAACAACTGCCGTGTTATTAATAAAGGCGGTAATGGGGCCAACAATTAATCCCATGACTAAAATTTGCTGACCTGCCGTTTTTCCTCCCCATTTTAATAACCAATCTCGAACGGTTTGTACAACTCCTGTTTTTGTAATTCCCGCACTTAAAATAAACATTGCCATCACCGTAATTGTGGCAGAGTTGCCAAACCCAGATATACCTTCATCGGGTGTGACTAACTTGAAAATCATTAAAACAACGGTAACGGTGAGGGCGGTTAAATCAACAGGAAGCCATTCAAAAATAAAGGCAATTAAAGCCAGAACAACAATACTAAGGGTCAGAACAATATTAGTCATGCCAGGTGAAATTGGATATTAGGTATTTGGAACAGGGAACAGGAGGGAATAGGGAATAGAAAAAAGTTATTACCCACCCGATCAAGTATTTGTAGCAAACAT
>NZ_LR734876.1:0-18528 GCF_900010725.2 Planktothrix serta PCC 8927
GGAACAGGGAACAGGAGGGAATAGGGAATAGAAAAAAGTTATTACCCACCCGATCAAGTATTTGTAGCAAACATTAAAGAATTTCATATTAGAATTATTCGGTTTTTTCGCCTCATTTGGTGAAAATTGAGGACTCAATTTGACTCCCCAAGTTTGTAAAATGAAACAGCCCTGCTACTTTAAATAGGCTATAACAAAACGATCTAATTCTGCCAAGTCGGGAATAATTTTAATCCCAGAGTAACTTCCTTGAGCTTCTAACAGGGCTGTAACCGCTTCCCCTTGTCCTGCCATGATTTCCACGATCCAAACACCTCCAGCGCGCAAATAACGGGGGGCGGTTTCCACTAAGTAACGAATACAATTCAATCCATCTGACCCCCCATCTAAGGCTAAAATCGGCTCATTAAGGGCGACTTCCGGTTGTAGGGTAGGAATAATATCCGAGGGAATATAGGGAGGATTAGACACCATTCCCGTCAGTTGTCCTTGTAGAAATTCTAAAGGTTCCCACCAAGACCCGTGATGAAATTGGATACGGTCAGCTAAACCGATGGTTTGAGCGTTATCTTGAGCGATCGCTAAAGCTTCTAAACTGGTATCCACCGCATGAATTTCAGCCTGGGGGAAACTATCAGCCAAACCGAGAGCGATCGCACCGCTTCCCGTCCCCAAATCAACCCAAATGCCATGATCATCAGGGTTTTCAACGGCAGATTTAGCTAAATCAATGATTAACTCTGTTTCAGGACGAGGAATCAGAACCGCCGGAGACACCTTTAACGTAAAATGACGCCAATAAACGACTCCCAGGAGATATTGAATAGGGATGCGTTGTTGTAGGCGTCGTTGCCAAAGTTGAGTAAATTCTGACCAAGGAACCTGGAGAGAAACCGACGGCTGTTGTTTGAAGGTTTGTAAACGTAGAGTTAACCGATCCAAACCTGCTAACTCTTGCAAAAACCAATGGACTTCCTGGGGGGAAATCCCAGCAATACTGCATTCAGCTTTTGCCTGATCAAACCATTGTCCCAGTTGCCAACCCGATATCGTTTCCTCCATGATTCCCGGTTCCTAAAATGGAGTTAATTAACGACGGGGTTGATTTTGTTGCAAATACTCTAAAGTTTCACGAGGCGGAATCAACACAATCCGATTTAAGAACTGATCATCATCCCGTTTTAAAGCGTCCAATAACCCTTCCAGATTCACCACATCAATTTTAACGTTAGAGATTAAATCCGGCTGTTGAGTTTTAAATTGAGTCAACATATTTTGCAGATCCTCTTTGTAGAAGAAGATCGGAATCACCTGCTCATTGCCATTTTGAATCGTGAGATAGCCATTATCTGGCCCCCCTTTAGCAATAAACAATGGAACACCGTTAAATTCCTCTACAGATTGTCCGTTTGCTTGTAGAACAGACTTGGCTAAATCCACCTGTTTTTGTACGGGGACATAAGCAAATTGAACCTCTTCCGCAGAACCTTGAGCTTGCTGACTCATGCGGTAGACTTCACCCAGAGAAACCGTTGTCACTTGAATCGTAGAAGCCAGTTGGGGATCACGAGTTTTTAAGCGATCAACAAACGCTACAGCATCGTTACGACTAATAAACACCCCCGCCACCGCCGCTTTTTTATTATCTGCCTGGGGTACAGTAGCAACTAAAGGCGCGCCCTGGTTATCAGTAATTGTAAAAACAGGAATGGAACGGAGCTTTTCCAGAATTTGATTTTCTGGGAGTGCATAAGCAGGTTGGGTTCCGACCGGAATCGAACTAAACAAACGCAATCCTGGATCAGGACTTAGCAAGAATGTACTGCCCAAAACCCCCAGTACCGCGCCAAAACGAACGATTGATCTCATCATGTTTCCGAGTCTTAATTCAATAATTTTTTAGATTTCAGATGTAGCTTGTACCACTAAACCCACTTAGCCTTCAGAAAAACGAAAGCCCGATCTAGCACAAAGGTAGTGTTTCCCCGGATAAGTTACATCGACGACAACAGGGTTAATTTTGATCCCCAAAATCTGATCTAACTGCCTTTAATCAACCAACCGCCCAATGGTATTAATCAAAGAGTTTGGGAAAGACAAGTTAAGGTTGATCCAGACTACCTTAACTTAAATATTTGCTAGTTTACATCATACAGTTAAAGTCGGGATGACAGGATTCGAACCTGCGGCATCCTGCTCCCAAAGCAGGCGCGCTACCAAGCTGCGCTACATCCCGTTAAATCTTTTCCCAGTATACCCTAAATTTACACGAATCGGATTAAAAATTGCAAAATTGATCAGAAGAAGCTAGATATGGGATGTTGACGGTTGACAGTTAACAGCCCATCTGCCAACAGCCAACAGCCAACCCCAATCTAATCTGGATACCAGAACATTCCTTTAATCCCCTCTGGATCGGAGATAAAACCCAAATTTCGGTAGAAATCCACAACATGAGGGTCAGCAAATAGAGTAATGTTGCTGATATCATCGCTACGGAGTTTTTTGATGATAAATTTCATCAGGGCTTTACCCATGCCTTTACTTTGGAAATCTGGGTGAACGACCACATCCCAGAGCGTAGCATTAAAAGCATGATCGGATGTGGCTCTGGCAAAACCAATCAGCCGTCGCTGATTGCCTCGGATTTGCCACATAGAAACTACAAGGAAACTATGCTGAATGGCTTTTTTGACTTTACGCAGGGGCCGCCGAGACCAACCGACTGCACTGCAAAGTTCTTCCAATTCATACAAATCGATGTCCCGATCAGTGCTAAAAAAAATGCGACCGTTATTACTCGATGACGGGCGAGAGTTTAGGGATACTGACTCTTCGCCTCCAACCTCATACCCCTCATACTCCGCTATCTGGGAGAATGAGGAGGAGGAATCCGAACTGCTAAACAAGTTTTTCCAAAAACCCATGCAGGCGTGGTAAAGGTAGTAGACGTTGAATGACCGTACTAGATAGTATATCTCCCGTACCTTCACCTCAATTATGGCTCCGGGCTTAAAATCCTCAACTTTAGAACTATTAAAACGCTTTAATCGGGCGTTCCCACAGTTTTATGAACAATTTGTCAGTAGTGAAATTCAACTGCAAAACCTAAAACTGGCCTATCAAGTTTACAAAACGAAGCAGGCGGTGATTGAAATTCAGCCGGATGGGAACAAAAGCGCCCTCCATTTTGCCTATCGCAATCAGTCGTTTTTACTAAGTGATATTTTTGGCGTTTTAGCGGCTTATGGCCTGACGATTCACAGTCTAAGTTTGTATGGCCAAATTTATCCGCCCATGTTGGTGTTTATTAAATTGGTGGTTTCCCGTGGGGGAAAGGCCCTCACAGATAAAACCTCAGAAAATGTCTGTCGGGCGGTTCGAGAAGCCTTGGCGGGACATTTTGAGGTGGAAGAAATGTTGGCGGTGGAATTTAACCTGGATGCGGGGTTAGAAGACGTAGCAACGGAATTTTATGTTGACCCTGTGTTTCACCTTCCGGCGTTACTGATTGAAGCGGATAACCAACCAGGGCTATTTTATAAGGTCATGTATGCCATTTGGCAAGAGGATTTATTAGTGGTGAATGCTAATTTATTAGTTTGGCGGGGACGCACCCGGTTAATTTTATATTTATTAGGGCCAAATGAAAGTTTAATTCCTGAATATCTTGGCCAAAAAATTGCTGAAGGAATGCGACAACGATTAATGGGAGAACGGTTTTAGTCAATTATGGGCGCAAAGAAATGGGCCAGGAAGGAAGCCGATAGATTTCAATGATTATTGTAACTTTTTAATACTGATATGAAACAACCAGAAGTATTACCTCCTGTTTCCTGTTCCCAGATCCGCTGTTCCCTTTTAAGCCTAAATTTTGAACACAACTCAAATAGGATTGCTGTAGCTAATCATTAGGGTTTGAAACCAACGGCTTCAGAAATTGATTTTAAACCATATTGATCTAATTTATGTAAGAGTCCTGCTAATATTCTTTTAACCATTCCTGGCCCTTCATAAACCCAACCCGTATAAACTTGAATTAAACAAGCGCCTGCGGTGATTTTTTCCCAAGCATCATCGGCGGTAAAAATTCCACCCACCCCAATAATCGGTAACTGTCCTTGGGTGTTTTCATAAATCCAACGAATTACTTCGGTAGACCGTTTCTTCAGGGGTAAACCACTAATTCCTCCGGCTTCTTCAGTAATATAACTTCCGGTTTGGGGTAGCCATTGGGTATTTAATCCCTGCCGTTTTATGGTGGTATTGGTAGCAATAATTCCGGCTATTTTATAGGTTTGAGCTAAATTGACAACATCGGCGATCGCATCCCATTCTAAATCCGGTGCGATTTTAATAAAAATCGGTTTATTGTCTATATTTTCCGTTTTTAAAACCACTATAATTTTACTTAATTGTTCAGCATCTTGGAGCGATCGCAATCCGGGAGTATTGGGAGAAGAAACATTCACCACAAAATAATTCCCATAGTCTTTCAAGAGTTTAAAACTTCCTAAATAATCTTCTGCGGCTGCTTCTAAGGGAGTAATTTTAGATTTTCCTAAATTAATCCCAACCGGAATAATAAATTGTTTGTGATGTTTTTCTTGTAACCGTTTCGCTAACATTTTTGCCCCTTGATTATTAAATCCCATGCGATTTAATACCGCTTGATCTTCAACTAATCTAAATAATCTCGGTTGCGGATTTCCGGGTTGCGGATGAAGCGTAACAGTCCCTAATTCTGTAAATCCAAACCCCAAACTTTGCCAAATTCCAGCCGCGACACCATCCTTATCAAAACCTGCGGCTAAACCAACGGGGTTGTTAAAGTTTAAACCCCATAATTTTTGCTGTAAACGCACATCTTGTAAACAGAATGAGGGTTTAAGTTGCGCTTCTAGCCAATTTATCGGCGACTGAGACTGATTTTGGTCAATCCAACTCAGGAGTTGTAAAGATTGATGATGTGCCCATTCAGGATCGAGCTTTAATCCATAAAATAAAAGGGGTTTAACAGCGCTGCGGTAAATATCCAAGGGTGTCTCCTCTAATCATGTCCAGAATTTCAGGACTTAGGGATTTTCCCCGTCCTGATTCCCAAATTTTAATTTAGTTTATTTTTGGAGCAAAATGGTGAAAGACTAAGGGTAAGATGGGGAAAGAAACCAGATCGACGGGTAGAGTCTTTTTCTCACCCGATACCAGAATATTGCATCGGTTGAAGATCTTAATTAAAATTTTAATTTTGAGTGTTAATTAAAATATACGGTTTGGGAGTTTATTATGGGTCAATTTGAAGAATCGACCGCATTAGAGCAACCCATTATGACCTTGGGGCGTGTTCTCCAGACCCTACAAGATGAAGACAATGTTGATGTTTTAATCGAAACCACTTTAAACTATCTGACGACCGAGTTTAACTATAGTTTAATTTGGATAGGTTTGTATGATCGTTTAGATCATCGCCTCATCGGAAAAGGAGGAATAACGCCCACAGAAGAAACTTGGTTACTCAAACAACGATTTATTTTATCTCCTGGGGATTTACTAGAACAATTAGTGATTCAAATGCGACCTTTAGTTGTTCCAGATTTGAGATCAGAAACTCGCGCGGGAGAGTGGCAAAAAGCAGCCCAAGCCTTTAATATTCAGGGGACGATTTTATTTCCCATGCGCTACAAAGATCGCTGTTTTGGGGTAGTTTTATTAGGGTCTAGTGAGTGGGGGATTTCTCCGAGTTCTACGGAAAAAGAACTGATTTCAATGGTTTTAGGAACCTTAGCAACCTCTTTATTCCAAATAGAAACAACTTGGGTTTATCAACAAACAAAACGACCGGATCAACCCTTTTTGAAACTTTTAACTGAATTTAGAACCCTGAATACTTTAGATCGTTGTTTAGAAGTAGCCGTAGAAACCACCCATAATTTTATTGAACCCACACGAACAAATGTATATTGGTATTATCGAGAAGGACGGTATTTTTGGCGACGAGCCAGTAATCAACAAAAAATGCCCGGTGTGAGTTTAATGAAACAAGCCGCTTCTGGGGTAACGGTACAAGATTTAGGGGAATTTTATCAAGCTTTAATAGCGGATCATTTAGTCTCAATTGGAGAGTCCTATAGTTCCTTAAGAGCCGATACAACGGAACGATTAATGGAGAAAATTCGCGCCCGTTCGTTATTAGCTGTTCCGATTCTTTTTAATCAAGAAATGTTAGGATTTATTGCTGCTGAAGGACAACATCCTCGGATTTGGCAAGAAAATGAAAAACAATTTTTGCGGGGTGTGGCTCAATTGGTGTCGTTAACAGCACCCTTAGCAGAAATGGAAGCTAAAATTAGGCAAGCTGAACTGGATCAATCCCTAACAGCTAAAGTTACCCGTGCGATTGTAGATGATCAAGATTGGCAATTATCTCTGAAAACTACAGCAAATCTTTTATGTCAGCGATTAAATGCGGGTCGTTTTTTATTAATTAAACGTCATCCCGAAACTGAACGATTTGAGATTATTTATCAACATTATCCTTTAAATCGAACCCCAATTCCTTCCCCTTTAGATCTTCTCAGTTCTCAAGATTGGCAATATTTTAAAAATCTGAGTGAACCTTTGGTCATTGAAAATTGTGATGAAGATGAAAAATTAAAATCCTGGCGAAATAAATTTCGGAATGCGGGGGTGCGATCGCTGATTCTTTGTCCAGTTAATAGTTATATAAAAACCGGAAAAGAACGACCCGAAAAAATCCCCCAAGAGTTATTATTAATTGGTCATGAAACTACTCGAACTTGGGATCGAGCCGAACAGGAATTAGTTAAAATTGTTAGTCAACAATTGAGCGTAATTTTACACCAATGGCAACTGAATCAACAAATTCAAGCTCAAGAACAATTTCACCAAGCCTTAGAATTTTGTTGGTCAGCCCTTCAACAAACCGATCAATTACCCCAACTAGAACAACAATTCACAGAAAAAATAGCCCAATTATTACAGAGTCCCTTAGTAGTATTAGTGGCATGGCCTGAAGGCGCAAGAAAAGCAAAAATTGTCAATTGTGTTGCTCGTCAATCTGAATTATCACTGAATTCTGAACTGTTAATTTCTGTGGCGAAAGATCCCTTAATTCAACACGCTTTATCAACAGAAAGCGGGTTTTGGTGGCCTGTAAAAGAGTTATCGGCATCGACTCGACAATGGTTTACCAGTCCCGTCGAAAAAATTTTAGTTGTTACCCTTCGCACTGCTCCTGATCATCATCCCAATGGTCTTTTAATTATTGCCGATCCAGATCAGTCTGAATCGGGAATATCCTTAATGATGCTGAATTTGTTAGTCATGCAATTCGCTTGGTCACGTCGCTATTTGCGAATTCAAGAGCTATTAAAAACTCAACATGAAGAATTACAATGGTTGAATTGGTATAAACAAAGGCGCTTAGAAGAATTGTATCGAACTGTTGGTGGCGGACTCAAACAATTAAGTGAATTAAATCAATCTCCCTTTCAATCTGCTGATCCTCAAAAAACGCAACTTTCCCACTTACGGTATCAACAACTCTTGCGTCAAATGGGAAGTGCTTTAGCGTCTACCAGTTCCTTAATTAAACAGGAGCAATGGCGACTTCACCATTACCATGATATTGTTCCGATTACTAATTTATTGCGTCGAGTACGAGAACGATTAAACTCTATTATTCGCAATAAACCCATCCAATTAATTTTAAAACAAGAAGGAAATTTTAGTATTATTGGCGATCGCATTAAGCTAGAACTTGTTTGTTATGAAATCTTGTTAACCACCTGTCAACGTTCTGAACCTGGAGCTATTGTTGAGGTGATCAGTCATCTTTTCAATAATCACCAATTAGAACTGCTGATTACAGATTATGGTAAAATTAACCCGCAACTGATTGTTGAGTTAAAAATGGGTTCCCATCCTGATTTACTAGCCCCCTCTCTCTTAAACTCTCCCCCAGGTCAACATCTTTTAATTTGTCAACAAATGCTCCAAAATATGGGGGGAAGTTTGTTAATAGAACAACAAGACAATCAACAAATTATAACTCAGATTATTTTACCCCTATCTTCTTCTAATTAAAAAAGGTTTGTGATCATTTTTTTATTGTTTATTTTAAATTTTTGTTATGTTGCTTTCCCTGCGAATAGAAAACTTTGCTCTCATTGATCATTTGGATTTAGATTTAGGTACGGGTTTGAATGTTTTTACCGGAGAAACGGGAGCCGGAAAATCGATTATTTTAGATGCCGTTGATGCAATTTTAGGAGGGAAAGTAGACCGTCGTTCGATTAGAACTGGAGCGACTCGATCCTTATTAGAAGCAACCTTTGAGATCGAAAAAAAATGGCTCAATTGGTTAACAGAACAAGAAATTGATTTAGTCGATGGGAGTTTAATTGTTTGTAGTCGAGAAGTGGTGATCACCGGGGATAAACTTCGCAGTCGATCCCGGATAAATGGAGTATTAGTAAATCGAAAATTAATTGATCAACTCCGCGATCGCTTCATTGAAATTACCGCCCAAGGACAAACCTTACAATTAGGTCAACCCGAACGACAACAGGAATGGTTAGATCTCTATGGCGGTCAATCGTTAATTAAAGTTAAAAAAGAGGTTTACTCTGCTTATAGCCAAGCTCAAACCTGTAGCCAAGCCTTAGAAAAACGTCGTCAATTTGAACAACAACGCTTACAACGATTGGATTTATTAACCTATCAAATTCGAGAGTTAGATGCAGCAACGTTAACAACCGCCGATGAATTAGAACAATTACAAATTGAACATCAACGGCTGAATCATATTGTGGAACTACAACAGCAAAGTTATCAAATTTATCAAGCTTTATATCAACATGAAACGGGGTTAGCTGCTGCCGATTTATTAAGTCAAGCTGAAGGCAAACTCAGTGATTTAGTCGAATATGATCCGCAACTACAACCGATTTTAGAAATTGTCAGTGAGGCGGTGGCTCAAATTACCGAAGCCGGACGACAAATCGGCAGTTATGGAGAACAATTAGAATCCGATCCGCAACGCTTGGAAGAAGTAGAAGATCGAATTCGAGACTTGAAACAAATTTGTCGCAAATATGGGCAAACGTTAGAGGAAGTAATCGAATATTATCAACGAATTCAAGAAGAATTAAAAGACTTAGAAGATGAAGATCAATCGATTGAATTCCTAGAACAAACCTATCAACAGGCGGTTCAAGATTTGAAAGAAACCTGTGAACATCTGACCACTTTGCGTCAAAAAGCTGCCCATCAATTAGAAACCCATTTAATTAAAGAACTCAAACCTTTAGCGATGAATAATGTTAAATTTCAGGTGGAAATTTATCCGATTTCTCCCACATTAACCGGGGCGGATCAGATTCAATTTTGCTTTAGTCCCAACCCCGGAGAACCTATACAACCCCTGGGAGCGATCGCATCGGGAGGGGAAATGAGTCGGTTTCTATTGGCTTTGAAAGCTTGTTTTTCTCAAATTGCGGGGTCAGGAACCTTAGTTTTTGATGAAATTGACGTCGGGGTATCGGGACGAGTGGCTACTGCGATCGCTCAGAAACTCCACCAACTCGGTCAGCGCCATCAAGTCCTCTGTGTCACCCACCAACCCCTCGTTGCTGCGATGGGAGATCATCATTTTCGGGTGACAAAAGAAGTGATTCAAACGGACTCCGAGCTAAACTCTGATGCGACCGATCTCGAAACTCGAACCGTTGTTCGGGTCACTCCCCTGACTCCCCCCCAACGTCGGGAAGAACTCGCTCAACTGGCCAGTGGGGAATCAGCCCAAGAAGCGATCGCCTTTGCTGAGTCCCTTTTGACCCAAGCTGCGTTGATGAAGAATTAGGTTTGACACCAAAAACTCCAAAATTATGACAAAATAAAGCTATTAATTGGTAACTAATAATATGTAATAGGATATGAGATAGTTAAAATTTCTCCATGAACATTCCATGAGGATAGGACTATGAATGCTTTAACTGTCAATTTGAAATCATTAATAGAAATGACTGATGAGCAGTTTTTTCAGCTATGTCAAAATAACAGGGAATTGAGATTTGAAAGAAATGCAAATGGAGAGTTAATAATTATGCCACCAACGGGAGGAGAAACGGGAAATCGTAATGGTAGACTAAATCAACAATTATTTAATTGGACTGATGCTGATGGTACTGGCATTGCTTTTGATTCTTCCACTTGTTTTAAATTGCCTAATGGTGCAGATCGTTCTCCTGATGCTTCTTGGATCAAGTTAGAAAGATGGGATGCTTTAACTGATGAGGAAAAACAAAAGTTTCCCCCTATTTCTCCTGATTTTGTAATTGAGTTACTTTCTCCTAGTGATAGTTTGAAGACTACACAGGAAAAGATGAAGGAATATATAGATAATGGTGTGCGTTTGGGTATATTAATTAATCGTAAATCTCGTCAAGTAGAGATTTATAGACCCGGAAAAGAGGTTGAGGTTTTAGATTCTCCTGCTACGGTTTCAGGGGAAGATGTTTTAAAGGATTTTGTGTTAAATTTGGGGATGATTTGGTAAAATTATAGAGATATTACTGCTTCTATTCGGCTTTAGCCAGGATCGGTTCAAATAAAGACTGTGTAAAAAAGGAAAAAACAGCCGTGAGTCAAACAGAAATTACAGATTCTTTGCTAACTAGCACAGGTTTCTATAACCTCTTTCAAACCTTACCACTAGAAATCCGACAAGGCTTTCTACAACTTTTATTTGAAAATAATTCCTCTGAATTAGAAGACTTTATCCTTTATTTAGCTTGTGAAAATTCTCGAAAAGAAGGATTTTTATCTGAATTAGAGTCTCAATCTCTCTTGGAGAGTTTGCCTCAATGAAATATCAAATTTCCAAATGCTTCAAAAAAATCAAACAGCGATCGCATTCCCCATACCCAAAATTTATTTATCTAAACTTGAACTAACGGCTGATTGTTTATCGATGAACGAGGTTGAATCGTCTTTTTAATTTCTTCTCCCGCTAACTCTTCGGCTAGGCGTAACTCATAAGCTTTTTGCAAATTAAGCCATAGCTCTGCACCAGTGCCAAACCATCGTCCTAGACGTAATGCCGTGTCAGCAGTAATACCTCTTTGCCCTTTGAGAATTTGCGTAATCCGATTTGTGGGTATATGGAGCGATCGCGCTAATTCTGATGCACTAATTCCAAGTTCTTTTAATTCATCAGATAAGATTTCGCCAGGGTGAATTGCAGGTCTTGGCATAGCTTTTTTCTCCTTTAGTGATAATCGACAATTTCGATATGAAATGGGCGATTTTCTGTTTCTGTCCACTCAAAACAAATACGCCATTTGTCATTTATGCGGATGCTGTACTGCCCTTTTCTATCACTTCCAAATCCCCAAAATTCTATGCTCTAATTCTGAATTTTAATCATCATCTTGATCCTCCTCTGACTCGTCTAACAGCCCTAATCTCAATAGCTTTTTGGCAACAGCATATACGTCTTGTTTACTACCATCCTTGCGAATTCCCAAAGCCACAATCATGACAGTGACTTGAGCTTGCTCGATCGCGTAAATGATGCGATATCTTTGTCCAACTGCACGCACACTGTAATAACCATCTAGTTCACCGAGTAATGGTTTTCCCTGCATTTCGGGAGATTCTTTGAGCTTGTCAATGCGATCGCTAATTTTTTTACGGATACGGCGATCGCTAATTTCTTTTAATAGTTTGAAAGCCGTAGGCTGAATGACGACGCGATACATTACAGGTCTAATTCTCGTTTAGCTGATTCCCAATCTATTCCTTGTGCTGATTTCGCCTCGGTAATACCTTGGCGCAAGTTAGCCATAAGATTCGCATCACCCAGAATTTCCAATGTTTCGAGTATTGCTTCGTAATGTTCCCAGGCCATCACGGCTAGGACAGGTTTGCCTCTGCGGGTAATTGCCAGTGTACCGCCTTGCTGGGCAAGCTTTTCAGGCAATGAGGTTAACTCGTGTCTTGCTTCTGTAATCGGAATATTGGACAGCATTATTTTTGAATCTATCTGTACATCTAAGTGTACATCTAAATCCTGAAAAGCGATCGCCTAAAATCAAAACTCATAGGAATAGCGATCGCCTTGAGGAGATAGATTATTGAGGCGATCACTGTATAAAAAAGCATTAAACTGGACAATGTTGTGATATTTTGGTTTTAAGTTGAGGGCGATAGGGCAAGCGATCCGTAGGAATCGCTTGCCGCTAAACTGTGCCGTTAGACTTCAAAGAAAAATCTTGATAATTAAAGAGTAATGAAAAGAATTCTGGATTTCTCCCATACTAATGCACGAAGATTTTTACTAAAGGAAGAAAGCTACTACAACTTTGACTTACCAAAATACTTTGTCTTTCAGAAACTTCTTGAGCAGATATCTCAAGAGATCCAAGAAAAGCCTCTATCTGACTACTATGGAAACTATCCTGACGCTGGAAAAACAAAAGCAACCCGCCCTTATGATTATGAAAATGTCAATCACAGACTTCTAAACAATAAGGACGGTAAATTTGCTTGGAGACCCCTTCAGTTAGTTCATCCCGCAATTTATGTATCCCTTGTCCATAAAATTTCAAAGGAAGAGAATTGGAATGTAATCGTAAGTAGAATGGAGGAATTTAGGAGTAATTCAAAAATTAGATGTCTCAGCCTTCCTATCGCGAGTGATGATGAACTGTCAGATAGGGCAACTACTGTAAGCAATTGGTGGCATTCCGTAGAGCAAGGATCAATTAAACTAGCTCTTAAATATCAGTATGTTGTACATACTGATATTTCTGACTGTTATGGTTCTATATACACTCATTCAATAGCATGGGCTTTACATACAAGAGAAGTTGCTAAGAATAAAAGAACTGACAAAAATCTAATTGGTAATGTTATTGATTCCTGCATCCAAGATATGTCATTTGGGCAAACAAATGGAATTCCACAAGGCAGTGTCTTGATGGATTTTATCGCTGAAATCGTCTTAGGTTATGCAGATTTAGAATTGTCTGAAAAAATACATGACACATCTATAGATGATTATGAAATCTTAAGATATAGAGATGATTATAGGATTTTTACAAACAACCCACAAGATGGTGATTTAATACTAAAGCTTTTAACTGAAATTCTTGTAGATTTAGGTCTAAAACTAAATCCACAAAAGACGCTTGCTTCCAATCATGTAATTACAAATTCAATCAAGCAAGATAAATTAGACTGGATTAAAAGTCCAAAAAAGATTGCAACCTTACAAGAACACCTACTTCTTATTCATGACTTTTCATGCAAGCATCCTAATTCTGGAAGATTGAGTAAAGCACTAGATAAGTTTTTCGCTCGAATTAAAAGATTAAAAAATAATAATAGAGATGATGTTTTAGTTTTGATCAGTATTCTTGTAGATATAATGTTCAAAAATCCAAGGATTTATCCGATTGGTGCAGCCATACTTAGTAAATTCCTTTCTTGGATTAATTCCGGTGATGAAAAAATCGAAATTCTTGATGCTATCATTAGCAAATTCAGGCTTTTGCCAAACATAGGTTATCTTGAAATCTGGATTCAGAGAATTGTGCTAAAAACTGGTCATGAAATTCCCTTTGAGGAGCCAATATGTAAGAAATTAAATGATGCAAATGTTTCATTGTGGAATTCAGACTGGTTGAATAACAACAAACTCAAACAACTTATCACCAATTGCTCAATAGTTGAAAGAGAAATTCTCGAAGAGATGGACGAGGTAATTGAAGAAGAAGAAGTAAGACTTTTTGACAGCAAAAATATATACTTGTAGGTCAATGAGATTCTAACACTGCGTTTAGTTTGGGTTGACGAATATTACCCAAAACCCTATGAACCAAGATTAAATACGATAGGATAGAGACTAAATAATACCCTAGATTGCTGTGAATGTAAGTATCTACATATTGATTTCCGAGAAGTTATCGGCGATCGCCAAGCACAAGTAATTGTGAAGCGATCGCCTAAAAATCACGACCCACAGGAATAGCGATCGCTTTTTCTATCACTTCCGAATTCCCAACGCCACAATCATGACAGTAACTTGAGCTTGCTCGATCGCGTAAATGATGCGATATCTTTGTCCAACTGCACGCACAACGCGCTCGGCGGGAGTCCTCTCACGACGTTAAGATAGGGTTGTTTGATCAAATTTGATTCGCTTCATCAAGTTGTTGTTCCCAAATCTCGACTAAATTTTTAATAACTTGATCCCAGCTATAATTTCCCACAGATTTTAATCCTTGTTGTCCCATCGTTTTTGTTAATATTGGATCATCGATTAATTGTTTTAATTTTTGAGTAAAATCTTCTATATCTTGAGGTGTATATATTAATCCATTTTCTCCATCTTTAACATTTTCCACCAGTCCTCCCGCACGGGGAACTAATACTGGAATACCAGAAGCAAAGGCTTCTAATACTGTTAATCCTCTGGATTCCCGTTCCGAAGTGGTAATATGAATATCACTATTAGCATAAACAGCAGGAACCTGATCATAAGCAACACGACCGAGAAAATAAACATGACGGGTATATTTAGTTAAACCTTCGATAATTTCATCCTGCATTTGTCCATCTCCGACAATAATAAAACCCACCTTGTCTAAATCAATTTTTTCGGCAACTTTTGCCATCGCTTTTAAGGTAAAATTCCAACCCTTATCCGGGGTTAGACGACCCACAAAAATTAATTTAACTAAATCATCTAATTCGGCTAAATTATAATATTTTTGAAAAAATTGTTCTTCTTTTAAATTGGGGTTAAAGCGTTCAGCATCAAATCCGGCTAAATTCTCATAAACCGCATTTTTAATTCCCATTTGGGGGGTAATTTGATAGGTAACTTTACTGGTAAATAAAGTAATATCATAGCTGTTATAAATCCAAGCAAAAATCCGCCTAAATATTTCTCGAATTATTTCAACAGCGAATTTTGGTAACGGAATATAATCCTCAGCATAAGATAAAAACCAAGTTCTAAAAAATGCAATACAGGGAATATTTGCTTTTTTAGCATAATCAATTCCCGCACGTCTAAAAAAACCAAAAAATAGCCGTTCGGGTTCATCAACATGGAGAATATCGGGTTGAAATTTTTCTAATTCTTGTAATAAAATAGAATAGGATTTAATAGAAGGATTGCGCTCAAAATCTATTCCTAAAAAGGGTGTACTCGGTAAATTACAAACCCGGACACCGGGTAAAATATTTCCGGTATAGTCTCGCCAATTGGGGTAAATGGTTTCAATGACACTATAGTCAGGACAGAAAAATAATACTTCATGTCCCCACAGACTTAACCTTTGTAGTCGCATCATTGCACTAACCGTAACACCATCAATCACAGGAAAAAAACCAGAGGAAATAATAGCAATTTTCATATTAAACTGTATCTTCGTAGTAGTGAGTCCTTTAGGACTCTATCTTGGGTATGAGCAATTTTTCTAATTTAGTTGATTTAGTGCGCGATCGCGCCGAATCTCAACCGGATCAACTCGCCTATCGGTTTTTAGCCGATGGGGAAACCGAGTCAGGAACTCTGACCTATCAACAGTTACATCAACAAGCACAGCAAATCGCCTCTCATCTACAATCATTTTTATCCCCAGGCGATCGCGTCTTAGTGGTTTATCCCTATAGCGCTGGATTAGAATTTATTGCGGCGTTTTTCGGCTGTTTATATGCGGGTGTGATCGCCGTTACTGATAACCCTCCGGTGTCAACCCAAGCTATTCCTAAGCTACAAACCCGTTTAGAATCTTCTCAATGTCGGGCTATTTTAAGCACAGAAGCATTAATTCAACATCTACAAACCCAATTCCCCGTAGAGACGTTGTATGCAACGTCTCTACCTTGGGTGGCGACTGATCGCCTTTTTTCCCAAAACCTCGCTACACAATGGAAAGAACCGCAAATTAACGGGGATACAATCGCTTTTTTTCAATATACCTCTGGTTCAACAGGAACCCCAAAAGGTGTGATTGTTACCCATCAAAATGTTCTACATAATTCCGCGATTATTTATAACGCTTTCGGACATCATAACAACAGTCAAGGGTTAATTTGGCTTCCCCTATTTCATGATATGGGATTAATTGGAGGGGTAATTCAACCCTTATATGGGGGATTTCCAGTAACATTAATGTCCCCTATTTCTTTAGTCCAAAAACCCTTTCGTTGGTTAGAAGCCGTTTCTCAATATCAAGCTACCACCAG
This sequence comes from Planktothrix serta PCC 8927, assembly GCF_900010725.2. NCBI lineage: Bacteria > Bacillati > Cyanobacteriota > Cyanophyceae > Oscillatoriales > Microcoleaceae > Planktothrix > Planktothrix serta. The sequence goes on from NZ_LR734876.1 coordinate 16,285, forward strand.
CGGCGGCCCAAATTTTGCTTATGATTTAGTTTGTCGAAGTGCGACGCCTGAGAAATTAGAGAAATTAGATTTAAGTTCCTGGGATGTGGCTTTTTCCGGTGCTGAACCTGTACGCTCGGACACCTTAAAACGGTTTGCAGAAATTTTTGGCGCCTGTGGGTTCAAACCGGAAGCGTTTTATCCCTGTTACGGAATGGCCGAAACTACCCTGTTTATTTCTGGCGGAAACAAACACCAAACCCCCAACGTTCTCTGGGTAGATGCAGCCGCCTTAGAACAAAATCAAGTTCGGGCGGGAGAACCCCGCCCCTACCCGTCAACCCGCTCTCTTGTCAGTTGTGGCTTTCCTTGGTTGGGGGATGAGGTAATTATTGTTGATCCTGAACAATTAACCCGACGAGGTGAAGATCAAGTCGGTGAAATTTTGGTATCAGGGAGAGGTGTGGGTTTGGGATATTGGGATAAACCCGAAGACACGGAAACCACGTTTAAGGTTTATGTGGACGGACAAGGGCCCTATTTACGCACGGGAGATTTAGGGTTTTTACATGATGGGGAATTGTATATTACCGGACGGATCAAAGACTTGATGATTTTGTGGGGAAGAAATCGTTATCCCCAGGAAATTGAAGCCACGCTGGATAGTTGTCACCCCGCTATTCGTCAGGGACATAGTGCAGCGTTTTCTATTGAGACGGAAATGGGAGAACAGTTAATGATTGCATCCGAAATTGAACGGCGTTATCTGCGGAACTTGAACGTTGAAGAAGTGGTCAATGCAATTCGTCAAGCTGTCGCTGAACAGAATACCGTTGATGTCTTTGGAATTGTGTTATTAAAAACAACTACTATTCCGAAAACCACCAGTGGTAAAATTCAACGTCGTACTTGTCGGACTAAATTTTTAGAAGGCAGTTTAGATATTATTGGACAATGGCAATTAAACACAGAACCCAGTCAATTGTCAGAATTGGCTAATCGTGCTTAATTGTTAATTGTTAACAGTTGACTGTTGACCGTTGACGGGTTCGGGCGGAGTAACCCATTGGTGTCAACTTAACGCTAAAAGCCTTGAAATAAATTTCAGGCTCAAAGCTAAAACCCGTTAAAACGGGTTAATGAAGAATGATCTTAGTCATCTTTAGATGACTTTAGCTCTTAGCCCGAACTTTAGTTCAGGGCTAACGTGGGTTAAGTTAACACTCCTTGGGGGGAACCCCGCCCCTACAATTTTTGAAAGTTACTCAAATTGATCATGAAACCACTAGAACAATTATCAGAAAAAGTTAGATATTTTCTGTTGTATAAAGTTGGGGCAAAAATCTTGTGGACGTTTGAAAAGTTAATCCCTAAATATTCGTTAATTGGGAATACGGCTTTTTTTGAATCCACTCAATTTCAATGGCCACAAGAGTTAGAAGCCAATTGGCATTTGATTCGGAAAGAATTAAATCAGATTCTCAAAATTCAAGATCAACTTCCTAATTTTCAGGATATTTCACCGGATCAAGGGTATAGTACAACTCAAGATAATTTATGGAAAACCTATTTTTTATATGGCTATGGGATTAAAGTTGATAAAAATTGCAATAGGTGTCCTGAAACCACTCGTTTAATTGAACAAATCCCCGGAATGAAAACGGCGTTTTTTTCGATTTTATTACCTGGAAAACATATTCCTGAACATCGAGGGCCCTATAAAGGTTTGATTCGGTGTTTGTTGGGGTTAAAAATTCCTGAACCGCGAGAAAAATGTCGCATTCGAGTCGGGGGAGAAACCCGCCATTGGGAAGAAGGAAAATGTATGATTTTTGATGATTCTTTACCCCATGAAGCTTGGAATGAAACCCAGGAGGTGCGAGTTGTTTTATTTTTAGATATTATCCGACCGTTGCGGTTTCCGATGTCTGTAATTAATGAACTATTCCTAAAATTAATTACGGTGTCTCCCTTTGTTCAGGATGGATGTGCAAATCAACGAAAATGGGATGTTCGTTTAGATCAAGTATTTGCTGAATTAAAAAAGAGTGAATTGGCGGAAATGGAAACAACAAAACGTTAATTTAATTTAGGGTTGACGGGTAGGGGCGGGGTTCCCCCCATCCGTGTCAACTTAACGCCAAAAGCCTTGAAATAAATTTCAGGCTGAAAGCTAAAACCCGTTAAAACGGGTTAAGAAAGAGAAGTTTTGAGTCATCTTTAGATGACTTTAGCTCTTAGCCCGAACTTTAGTTCAGGGCTAAC
>NZ_LR734876.1:19012-165604 GCF_900010725.2 Planktothrix serta PCC 8927
GGAGATCCCGCCGATGAGGAAAATCGTTGGGCTTAGGGGTGGTTTATCAGAGCTAGGGCTGTTTGATTCTGGAGACAGATTCTTCTGAGACCTCTCCCCCAGCCCCTCGACCGCATGGAGAGGGGAGAATTTTTGTTACTCTTAAATCAGAAATGGTATTTAGTAATATTAATTGCTCCCCCTTCCCTTGCAGGGAAGGGGGCTGGGGGGTTAGGTCATACAAATTTTGGGAGAACATGAAACAGCCCTGGGGGTTAATCTTTTCTGAAACCCCACATCCGCAACTAAACTAACGAATCACAGAATGGGATCTTTTGAGGGAATTATTAGCAATTAACCGTTCTTCATATCGTTTTAATTGTTGATGATCTCGTTCATTTAATCGATACAAACCGGGTTCAGTATCATAACTATAATGATCAGGATTGACATCTCGCCAATCTAACACAGGAGCCGAGTTAATTTCGCTAGTATTAGGCATGACATATTCTTGATCACTGCGAATCGGAACTTCACCCATATAAGGGAGACGATAAACTTTTCTGACTTGTTCTTCGTAATCGTATCCTTTAGTTTCTAAGTGATCATAGGTGGGAAGATGTTCTGCTTGGTCTTTTGTTAATCCATTGGTATAGACACGATGGGACTGATAATCAATTCGGGAGCGACCGACAGGGAGTAAAATTGTTTTGCCAAAAATCCACAAGCCTAAGTCAACGACAAAATAACGAAAATGACCAGATTCATCAACTAAAATATCGCTAATACTGCCAATTTTTTCTTCTTGGATATCAGAATATAATTCCCAGCCGATGAAGTCTTTTCCATCAAACGCATCTTTATAATTTTGATCAAAATCTTCAATTCTTAGGAAAGCCATATTAGATTACCTTATTTGTAAACGATAAATCTTAGCTTTCCTAATTTAGCAAGATCAATTGAGTGGATTCATCTTTCTGAAGAAAGATTATCAATTCTCATCTTTTTTCAGAAATATGAATCCATCTTTTTAACGGGTTCTTGATTAATAGTTAACCGTCAACATTAAACAATCATCAACTGATTAGCGGTCAGAGTCGGTTTATTGGTGAGAGTTGCTAAGGGAATTAGAGATTGAGAATTGTTACCATCGGGGTCAAAGCCGAGTAAACCTGTAGAGGTGTTATAGAAGAATGTAGCCATGTCTCCTAAATAATCTAAGGTTGTACCACTGACAAAAACCCCTGTATCAGATGCAGTCGTGCTTAACGCTGTTCCTGCTACTAATCCTGCACCAAACCCGGCGGCGGAAAGGGCAAAGATATCTCCTTGACTGGGATTAAAATCTGTTACAGTGTCTTCACCCTGATTGGGGTTATTGTAAACAAAAGTATCAGCGCCACCGCTACCCGTGAGTTTATCGTCCCCATCGCCTCCTTCCAGGCTATTATTAGAAGCATTACCGACAATCACATCATCATAAGCTGAACCTTGAACGCTAGTTTTATCAGCTAGAATATGTTTTTGTCCGGTAGCATCGAGAATAGAGTCAAACCAATAGTTAGCCATTTTCTCGTAACCATTGGCCGTAGGATGTAAACCATTATCCGCAGGTGGAGCAGTGATATCCGTGTCTAGGATTTTGTTTGACCCTTCCCACATATTAACAAATTTGACATTTTCTGAAGCTGGTTTACTCGCTACAATTCCAGGAATCAGACCGTTATAAGCAATCACATTATCGTTTCGGGAGTCGTAGTAAGAACTATTGCGATGGATGGGTGCGATCGTACTAACCAATAAATCTCCGTTATCAAAGCTAGGATTGCTGATGATGGTATCAATTAAACTACTCAATAGATTCCCCATCGTCGAGACATTTCCTGACGCATCGTTTGTGCCAATCATCAACAGCACAACATCAGGATCAGAAGCCGGAAGCCAGTTATTTACCCCACTCCCCAGAGCCGTAGACTGACCATTTTTAATATCGTTAATTTTCCATCCTGCATGACCTTCATTGTTCTTGTCGGGTAGGTTTGTGGTTCCATTGGACTGACTGCCTACAAAATCAATCGGAACACCCAGGGATTGAAAGCGATTCCATAAACCCATCCGATAGCCATTCCATTCCTCTCGGAGTTGACTGCTATTTTCTTTGCCTTCGGTAATGGAGTCTCCCAAGGGCATGATTTTCAGGGGTTGGTTGGAGTCGGGAATATAACCCAGTCCTTGTTCTAGGTTGACATTTACTCCTTTGGAGGCTTGGCTGTAGTTTACAGTGTCACTATTATCTACAGGGTTAACCTCCACCGTCACATCGAAAGTATCTAAGTTGCTACTGACAACAGTATTATCACTGGTATCGCTAACTTGGCTGGCTTCTACNTAATGGGGTTCCCCCGCCCCTACGACTGTCAACATCCTGAATACGGTAAACCCCTGATCCTATTATGATCAGGATAAATTTAAAAAACATTACCCTAATTTTTTATATGGCTGATCAATTTAACCCGTTTAAATCAACAACGTTAATTGAACTTTTAGAATATCGAGCATTTCAGCAACCCAATCAAATTGGTTATACATTTTTAATTGATGGAGAATCTGAAACAGTAACTTTAACTTATCAACAATTAAACCAAAAAGCGAAAGCGATCGCAGCCAAATTACAAGCCATTTGTCAACCGAAAGATCGAGTTTTATTATTATATCAACCCGGATTAGACTATATTAGCGCGTTTTTTGGGTGTTTATATGCCGGAGTGATTGCAGTTCCCGCCTATCCCCCTAGACCGGATCGATCTCTTCCCCGTTTACAGGCAATTATTAAAGATACAAATGCGACGGTTGCCTTAACAACAGAATCCACATTATCCAGTTTACAACGATTTTTTCCCCAAATGTCTGATATTGCACCGTTAAACTGGTTTGCAACGGATATCCTAGAGGCTGAAATCGAAAAAAATTGGCAACCTCCCTCTATAAATAGTCAGACTCTTGCCTTTTTACAATATACTTCCGGTTCTACTGCAACCCCCAAAGGGGTGATGATTTCCCATCAGAATTTATTGCATAATTTAACTGCAATTTATCATTGTTTTGGTCATTCTTCTGAAAGTCAAGGGGTAATTTGGTTGCCTCCTTATCATGATATGGGATTAATTGGTGGAGTTTTAGAACCCTTATTTGGGGGGTTTCCTGTAATTTTAATGTCTCCTTTAATGTTTGTCCAAAATCCGTTACGCTGGTTACAAACGATTTCCCGATATCGCGCCACAACCAGTGGCGGGCCGAATTTTGCTTATGATTTATGTATAAAAAAAGTATTAGGAAAGGGGGGAACTTTAAAGGGCGGGGGAACCCCACCCCTACAGTTAGATAATTTAGATTTAAGTAGTTGGGAAGTGGCGTTTAATGGCGCAGAACCAATTTATCATGAAGTCTTAGAACGATTTAGTCAAACTTTTGCGACCTATGGGTTTAGGCGAGAAGCTTTTTATCCTTGTTATGGCATGGCTGAAGCCACTTTAATTATTACGGGAGGCTTAAAAAATGCCCCGCCCATCTTTAAAACGGTTGATGCTATTTCGTTAGAAAATCATCAGATTGTAGAAGTTGATCAACCTCCTGATAATTTAATCACTAATACTAAAACATTAGTCGGTTGTGGTCAATGTTTATTAGATCAAAAAGTATTAATTGTCAATCCTGAAACCTTTAATCTTTGTGAAGTGGGAACGGTTGGAGAAATTTGGGTTTCTGGGCTAAGTGTTGGACAGGGGTATTGGAATAAACCCCAGGAAACAGAAACCCTATTTAATGCCTATTTAACAACGGGAGAAGGGCCGTTTTTAAGAACCGGAGATTTAGGCTTTTTAGACGCTGAAGAATTGTTTATTACCGGACGAATTAAAGACATTATTATTATTAATGGTCGCAATCATTATCCCCAAGATATTGAATGGACAGTTGAACAAAGTCACCCCCTAATTCGTCCCAGTGGAGTAGCGGGATTTTCGATAGATGGGTCGGGAGAAGAACGGTTAGTTGTCGCGGTAGAAATGGAACGTCAATATTGGCAACAAATCCGCACCTGGGATAATGGCAATGGTTCTGCAAAAACCTCCCCTAAACAGGCTGTTCTTCAGTCTATCCGTCGCGCCGTGTCTCAAAATCATGATTTACAGGTTTTTAAAACGGTGTTACTCAAACCGGGAACATTACCTAAAACCTCCAGTGGCAAAATTCAACGCCACGCCTGTCGTTCTAGTTTTATAGCTGGGAAATGGGGAGAATAGGAAGCAGGGGAAGTAGGGGAAGTAGGGGCTTGTGTCCCTCCTCGCCCGTCAACAGCCAACGGAAAACCGGATTCTGCTATCTTGGGATGCTAAAGTTTTAGGGTGATGGAGGAGTGAGATTATGCAAGTGTTAAATGCGTCTATGAATGGGTCAAAACCCCAACAACCATCGGTAACGGTGCATCATCCAGAGAGGTCAGTAAATGGGATTGAATCTTTCCAGTCTGTCGCCACAATTCAAGAGTGGTTAGTCAGTCAACTCGCACAACGGTTGGAGTTGGAGGAGCTAGAGATTGATGTGGAGGAGGATTTTGCTAATTATGGCCTCAACTCCATCGAAGCGATTAACCTCTCTGGAGACTTGGAAACGATTTTGGGGCGCCGACTTCCCCCCACGCTGCTGTGGGATTATCCTAATATTTGTACCTTGGCTGAATATTTAGCAGCTAACGCAACACTAGATATCAGCCAATATCAAAAGGGAATTTCGCCCGAAGATGCTGAACATCTCTTGCATCATTTAGATCAATTATCGGATGCGGAGGTCGATACTTTATTAAATATTTTATTATCGGAACAGGAAGATAGCAATGATTAATTTATTACAATCTGTCAGTCAGTTGTCCTCCGAAGAAAAGCGATCGCTACTGGCGGAATTACTTCAAAAAAAAGCGAAATCTGTCCTTCTTCCTGAGATTGCGGTTGAATATTATCAAATCGAACAATTTCCCGAATATCTCCACCTGAAACAACAACAGCAAGAACTAGCAGACTTGGGACTAGGAAATCCCTTTTTTACTCCCCAGGAAGGAATTGCTAATGATCAAGCTAGGATTCAAGGTCAGGACTATATTAATTTTGCCACTTATAATTATTTAGGAATGTGTGGCGATCCGATTGTTTCCCAAGCAGCAAAAGAGGCTATTGATCGCTATGGAACCTCCGCTTGCGCCAGTCGGTTATTATCGGGTGAAAAGGTTATTCATCAAGAATTAGAACGAGCAATTGCTGATTTTATTGGGGTAGAAGATAGTATTGTTTTTGTTGGGGGCCATGCCACTAATGTTACAACGGTCGGGCATTTATTCGGACAACATGATTTGATTTTACATGATGCTCTGAGTCATAATAGTTTATTACAAGGAGCGTTATTATCTGGGGCAACGGCCATCGCATTTCCTCATAATGATTGCCAAGCTCTAGGTCGAATATTGCAAGAACGGCGTTCTCGTTATCAACGGGTTTTAATTATTGTAGAAGGAGTCTATAGTACCGATGGAGATATTGCCAATTTACCGGAATTTATAGAAGTTAAAAAACGTCATAAAGCGTTTTTAATGGTGGATGAAGCGCACTCGATTGGAGTATTAGGAAAACACGGTCGGGGTATGGTCGAACATTTTGGGATTAATCCCCATGATGTAGATTTATGGATGGGAACTTTAAGCAAATCCTTTGCTAGTTGTGGAGGATATATTGCCGGATCTCAAGCATTAATTGAATATCTCAAATATACCGCCCCTGGATTTGTTTTTAGCGTGGGAATTTCCCCACCCAATGCAGCATCTGTGATCGCAGCAATTAATCTGTTAAAAACCGAACCTCAACGGGTTGAACAGTTACATCAACGGGCTAAACTTTTTTTAAATTTAGCCAAAGATCAAGGGTTAAATACAGGGTTGAGTCAAGATTCTCCCGTAATTCCGATTATTGTAGGCGATTCTTGGGCCTCTGTTCAACTGTCTCAAAATTTGTTCCACCGAGGAATTAATGTACCCTTTATGTTTTATCCTTCAGTTCCTAAAAATGCAGCCCGGTTGCGATTTTTTATTACTTGTAACCACACGGAAGAACAAATTCGTTATACTGTAGACACTCTTGCCGAAGAAGTCGCAAAATTGCCACAAAATCAATGATTTTCGGAGATTTTTCCGACTTCGAGCATTGTCCCCTAAATTTCTAATTATGATGCGTGTTCTTCTAATTTATCCGATTTTCCCCAAAAGTTTCTGGTCATTTGAAAAAGCTCTTGCTTTAGTCAACCGCAAAGCTTTACTTCCGCCGTTAGGTTTAATTACTGTCGCGGCAATCTTACCCCAAGATTGGGAGTTTAAATTAGTAGACCGTAACGTTCGAGAGATTACAGAAGCGGAATGGAATTGGGCAGAATTGGTAATAATTTCCGCCATGATTGTCCAAAAAGAAGATTTTTTGGAGCAAATTCGAGAAGGAAAACGGCGGGGTAAAAAAGTTGCCGTTGGCGGCCCTTATCCCACATCAACACCCCAAGAAGCAGAAGTCGCAGGCGCGGATTATTTGGTTTTAGATGAAGGGGAAATTACCTTACCTTTATTAGTAGAAGCAATACAACGGGGGGATGAAAAGGGTGTTTTTCGCATAGAAGGAGACAAACCCGATGTCACAGGAACTCCTATCCCTCGTTTTGATTTATTGGATAAAGAAGCTTATGATATGATTTCTTTACAATACTCTCGTGGCTGTCCATTTCAGTGTGAATTTTGCGATATTATTGTATTATATGGACGCAAATCTCGAACGAAAACTCCGGCTCAACTTTTAGCCGAATTAGATCGGTTAAAAGAGTTAAAGTTTAGTCAGGGTGTTTTCTTGGTTGATGATAACTTTATTGGCAATAAACGCAATGTAAAGTTATTACTTAAGGAATTAAAAGTTTGGATGAAGGAAAATAATTATCCCTTCCGTATTACCACAGAAGCTTCTATTGATTTAGCCGAAGATCAAGAATTAATGGATTTAATGGTTGAGTGTAATTTTAGATCTGTATTTTTAGGAATTGAAACCCCCGATGAAGATAGCCTCAATTTAACTAAAAAATATCAAAATACTCGAACTTCCCTGAGTGAATCCGTTGAAAAAATTATCCGGTCTGGGTTACGGGTGATGGCGGGATTTATTATTGGCTTTGATGGGGAAGAAACAGGAGCAGGCGATCGCATTGTGCGATTTGTAGAAAAAACAACAATTCCGATTGCGATGTTTAGTATGTTGCAAGTTTTACCGAATACCGCCCTTTGGCATCGTTTAAAAAAAGAAGGGCGATTAATTGAGGAAACCGGGAATGCTAATCAAACCACATTAATGAATTTTCTTCCCACTCGACCGCTTGAAGAAATAGCGAGTGAATATGTAAATGGATTTTTTGAATTATACGATCCACAACGGTATTTAGATCGCACCTATCGTCATTTTATGATGATCGGAGAGCCGAAAACTAATTCCATTGGCAGTAAATTAGTAGATTGGCCAACTATGCGAGCCCTATTCATTTTATGTTGGTATCAAGGGGTTGTGCGGGAAACTCGTTGGACATTTTGGCGCTATTTATGGAATATTCTTCGACATAAACCCAGGGTTTTAGATCATTATTTAGTTGTTTGTGCCCAGTTAGAACATTTCTATGATTATCGCCGAGTTGTCAAAGTTGAAATTGAACAACAACTTAAAGAGCAACGAGTAGAAACCCAACGTCAGCTATCGAGTATTGCTCAATAGTTTAGAGTTTAGGGAATTTATTTTCTGTACTTCTACAAAAACCGGGTTTTTGCAGGGAAAATCTTGATTTGATCTTAGATAACAGCCAGAAACCCAGTTTTTGGGATGATGTAGGGCCGAACCTAATTCTCGATTTTCGGCATTTTTAGTCTATCATAAGGGAAAATAAAACTAATTGTTTTGTTAGTCAAACTTCCACTGAGAAAAAACAGTGCCTCCGACTTATCTACATAAACATCGGAATTCTAGGGTCGCTCAAACACGACGCCAGTTTTTGCAGACTTCTGTTGCAGCGATGGTGGCATCGTCCCTCTCAAGCTGTGGTTGGACGTTAGCTGAGGTCAAAACAACCCCAAACACTCAGGTTTCCTCAGATACCTTGTACATCTACACTTGGTCTGGCTACACGGATCAAGATTTATTAGATCGTTTTCGAGAGGAAACAGGGTTAAAAGTTGTGGCGGATGTCTTCGACTCTAACGAATCCATGTTGGCTCGGCTACAAGCAGGAGGAGCAGGTGCTTATAGTGTCATCTATCCTTCGGAATATATGGCTCAGAAAATGATCAAATTAGGGCTATTAGCTGAACTGGATCGCTCATTATTGGTGGGATTAGAAGATTTATTTCCGCAATTTCAAGACCCTAATTATGACCCAGGCGGTCGTTTTAGTGTGCCGATTAGTTGGGGAACAACGGGGTTAATTTTTAACCCGAATACTCTGAAAACATCCCCGGAAGATTGGGATTATCTTTGGCAAAATCAAGATAAATTATCAAAGCGGATAACCTTGCTCAATGACGTTCGGGAAGTCATGGGAGCCACCTTGAGAATGTTAGGATATTCCTATAATGCCACTGATCCAAATCAAATTCGCCAAGCTTATGAAAAATTAGTTAAATTACGTCCGGCGATCGCTTCTTTTACTACAGATTCCTGGCGACCTCAAATGATTGTGGGGGATTTATTAATTGCCATGTGTTATTCTTCCGATGCAGCAGAAATTATGGAAGAAAATGAGGATTTAAGATATATTACCCCCTATAGTGGGTCATCCTTATGGATTGATACAATGGTGATTCCTAAAAGTGCTCCTAACCCCGATGGAGCCTATCAATGGATTAATTTTATGTTACAACCCGATGTAGCAGCAACTTTAGTTAAACGGTTAAAATTTGCCACTCCTTCTAAATTTGCCTATCAAAAATTACCGAAAAGTTTAAGAAATGATCCGACATTATTCCCACCAGAATCAGTGATTGCTAGGAGTGAAAGTATTTCCCCCGTCGGTAAAGCCAATGAAATTTATGAACGGTATTGGACACGATTAACCAGTTAAGTGTTAAGTGTTGACTGTTGACTGTTGACTGTTGACTGACAAAACGCAATTAACCCGTTGAATGTTGATTATTATAGCAGTCACCAGACTCGTTAAGACAAAGACTGATGTTGAAAGCTAGACCGTACACCTGTCTTTTCCTCTGGTGTTCCCTGTTCCCTGTTCCCTGTTCCCTGTTCCCTGCTATAACTGACAACAAATTATGGCTATTTCAACAAAAACTCCGATGACTCCTGCTCCAACACCTGTTAAAAAGGGATGGCGACAACTCGCCTCTCAACTGATTGGCCCTTTCACCTTATTAGGGCCTTCTGGGTTGTGGTTATTACTATTATTAGTATTACCCACTTTATTAATTTTTGAACTGAGTTTAGTTGAAGATATTCGTCCTGGGGATCTGGTTATTCCTAATGGAATTGGTAATTATTTACGAGTCTTTGAGCCGATTAATTTATTAGTGATTGGGCGATCGCTCTTTTATGCCTTGGGGACAACAATTCTCTGTTTAATATTAGGATTTCCCGTCGCTTATTGGATTGCCCAATTAGCCCCGAAACCCTGGCGAAATGTGATTTTATTGGCGTTTGTTTTACCTTTATGGACATCTTCTTTATTAAGAACCTATGCCTGGATTACAATATTAAGACCAACAGGAGTATTAAATTCTATCTTAGGATTAATTGGATTACCTGGATTAGAACTTTTAAATCGAACTCCGGCGGTTTTAATTGGCATGGCCTATAGTTATTTACCCTATATGGTCACGGTTTTGTATGCCTCTTTAGAAAAATTAGATGGGAGATTATTAGAAGCTTCGGCAGATTTGGGGGCGAAACCTGTAGAAACTTTTTGGAAAGTTACAGTTCCCCAAACTTTACCCGGAATTGCCGCCGGGTCATTGTTGGTTTTTATTAGTTCAATGGGGGATTTTGTAGACCCGGAATTATTAGGGGGAGCATCGAGTATGACGGTTTCTCGATTAATTTATAACCAATTTTTAGGCTCAACTCAAAATTGGGGTTTTGGTTCAGCTTTGAGTATGGTATTAATTTTGGGGGTGAGTATTGCGATCGCACTTTTAATTAAATATGGAGATGCTAGACCTTCTCGCTAAGAGGAATTAGGAAAAATTTATGCAAGAAATTAAACAACAACCAGAGGAGATGCTTGATATGGCTTCTAAACCAAAGTTTAGAATTTCTTGGCAGGTGATTTTTGTCGGTTTGATGTTTCTTTATATGTACTTGCCGATTTTTGTATTAACATTTTATAGTTTTAATAAATCTCGATATAGTGCTGGTTGGCAGGGATTTACCTTAGAATGGTATATTAAATTATTCCAAGATACGAGAATTTTAAGTGCTTTAAAAAATAGTTTAACGGTGGGAATTTGTGCGGTAGGAATTGCCGCAGTTATTGGCACATTAATGGCGGTAGGGTTAGCTCGTTATCGTTTCCCTGGGAAGGGATTATATCAAGGAATTTCCTATTTACCGTTAATTATTCCTGATATTGCGATCGCGGTTTCTACCCTGGTCTTTTTAGCCGCCGTTGCTATTCCTCTAAGTTTATGGACAATTGTATCGGCCCATGTTGTTTTTTGTTTAGCCTATGTTGCTTTAGTGGTTTCAACCCGGTTAGCGGATTTAGATCCTTATTTAGAAGAAGCCGCATTAGATTTAGGTGCAACTCCAATAGAAGCTTTTATTCAAGTCTTATTACCTCAATTAATGCCGGGGATTGTATCAGGATGTTTACTGGCTTTTGTATTAAGTATGGATGATTTTTTAATCGCAAGTTTTACCGCCGGAAGTGGAGCTAATACTTTACCGATGGAAATCTTTAGTCGGATTAGAACAGGGGTAAAACCGGATATTAATGCCTTGAGTGTAATCCTGATTTTAGCGTCTGGATTTTTAGCGTTATTTGGGGAATATTTACGCAGTCAAGGGGAAGGAAAGCGAATTAAAAATTAGATATGGGGCAGTGGGGTTAATCCCCCCAGGGCTGTTTCATTCTCAAGGCAGATTCCTTTGTGGGACACATCCCCCAGCCCCTCGACCGCATGGAGAGGGGAGAATTTTTGTTACTCTTAAATCAGAAATGGTATTTAGTAATATTAATTGCTCNAACTTGAAAGACCAATATATTTACCTTCAGAGGCGAAGTTTCCGATCTCAATTTTATACCCGGCTAAGGTCATGCCTTCGGCTTCCATTCTCACCGTTGTGGGTGGAGTGGAGGAAGACTCTACGTTAATTGTAAATGTATCTAAGTTGCTACTGACAACAGTATTATCACTGGTATCGCTAACTTGGCTGGCTTCTACCGCGACGCTGTAATTTCCAGCTTCGTTACTATCCCAACTCCCTCCAGGAGCGTCAATACTATAGGTCGCCGTGCGAGGAGTACCATCGCTATTGGTATCGACACTCACAAAGTTTGCAAGTTGCTCAAACCCATTCGGCCCAGTAACTCGCACATCTTGACTATCGAGACTGGAAACCTTGACTCCGTTGTCATCGCTATAGGTAACGGTGAAGGTGTAACTATTATTACTTCCTGATGTCAGGATAATATCGTTAGCTGTAGCACTGGCTGTGGGGGCTGTGGTATCAACAGGGGGAACCTCCACCGTCACATCGAAAGTATCTAAGTTGCTACTGACAACAGTATTATCACTGGTATCGCTAACTTGGCTGGCTTCTACCGCGACGCTGTAATTTCCAGCTTCAGCACTATCCCAACTCCCTCCAGGAGCGTCAATACTATAGGTTGCCGTGCGAGGAGTGCCATCGCTATTGGTATCGACANAGGGCTTTAGCCCTATAATCTTTGTGCTAAAGCCCTACAACGATTTCTACGGATAAGTGTCGCTTAGTTTATTAACCTGAGTGGGAGGCTATTGTTGAATGGATTGCTCATTAAGTTATGCAGATATCCTAAAAAAAGGAGATGATGTCTTGATTCCTGGTCATAGCCGAAGGTATTTCAGGAAGCCATATCTAAAAGCGCTAAGTTTTTTTTCAGGCTGCATGGGTTTGGATTTGGGACTAGAAAGAGAAGGAATCGAAATACTTCTAGCCTGTGAACTTGATCGAGCAGCCCGAAAAACCATTGAAACAAATCGACCAGATCTCGCCATTATTGGGGATATCAGAGATTATTCAGCGACAGAAATTCGGGAAAAGGCAGGATTGAGTTTAGCCACAGAGATCGATATAATCGTTGGCGGCCCACCGTGTCAAGCGTTTAGTAGTGCGGGTAAGCGTCAGGGATTTAATGACGAACGTGGAAATGTTTTCTTAAAGTTTATTGATTTGATTACTGAACTTCAACCCCGATTTGCAGTAATTGAGAATGTCCGAGGATTACTATCTGCTCCGTTACAGCACAGACCCCATGAAATGAGGGGGAAGAACTTTCCATCTCTATCTCAAGATGAAAAAAGGGGGGGCGCACTCCTGTTTATCATTCAACGACTCAAAGAAGCCGGGTACAGCATTTCCTTCAATTTATATAATGCTGCTAATTTCGGGTCGCCACAACAGCGAGAAAGAGTAATTATTACTTGCAACCGGGATGGAGAAAAACTCCCCTATCTCACACCAACTCACTCAGAAAAAGAGTTATATGGTCTGACACGATGGCGAACATTGCAAGAAGCACTGGAAGGACTACCTAAAGATGGGCATCACTTTGTTAAGTTTCCTGAAAAACGACTCAAATACTATCGACTGTTGAAACCTGGACAATATTGGCGGGACTTACCAACAGACCTTCACCAAGAAGCACTTGGGGCTTCTTATCATACAGGTGGCGGGAAAACTGGTTTCTACCGGAGGTTAGCTTGGGATAAGCCTTCTCCGACCCTAGTAACCCATCCAGCTATGCCTGCAACTGACCTGGCGCATCCAGAAGAGGATAGACCCCTTAGTATTGAAGAGTACAAGCGAATACAAGAATTTCCTGATGATTGGATCATCACGGGTACTTTACTCGATCAATATCGGCAAGTCGGAAATGCAGTACCCTGTTCTTTGGGAAGATCTATCGCCAGAATGTTATTGACTTATTTGAAAGGAGAAACACCGATTGTTTATCCAAACTTTCCCTATTCGCGCTACCACAAGACTGACGATGTGAGTTGGATGGTTGAAACTCTAGGTGAGCTTGAAGAAACATTAGGAAAGCAACTTTCTTTGAATCTAATCTGAGTGACTAAGTACCCTGCTCATGGTTTTCTTTATCATCCTTTTTATACAGATCTGAGATATATTTTTCTAATTTTTCTTCCGACATACAGTTATCACTAGATAAACCGATCATCTCATTAAGTTCGTCCCAATTTGTATTTCGCTTATCGGGTGGGTTGACTAAATCATTAAAACCAAGCTGTCGTGCTAAATCAATCCATGTGTCCAACCGTTGATAACTTCCTATTGGTTTAATATGTTTTAAATTTGGATCTTTCTTAAGCTTTTTCTTAAGCTTTTCCAGTGTACCCTTATCCGTTACTTCTATTCCTAATTTTTCGTATATGTTATTTTTTAAACTATCTCGTTTCAGTTCCCATTTAGAATCAGATCTACACCAAAGTTTACTATCAATACGATCCTTATAATCCTTATCTTTAAATATCTCCCTAATTTTTGAGCTAGAGCTATTTTCCGTATTGTCTCCATTTTTGACTTGTAAACAAATCCATTTTTCTTGAGGTGTGGTATCTTCTTGAGGTGGGGTAGGAAATTTTATAAAATCAGTCGCAAGGATGATCTCACTACGACACCAAATCCAGCCATAACTTTCAATTACACCTGCAATATATCTCTCAAGAAGACTTCCAAGAAGATTTTCTGCTGACATTGCGAGAATATGACTATTGATGTGGGCTTCAGCTTCCTCATCAGTACATTTTTCACTCTTTTTAAGTATCAATCGAACCATCTGATCCGGAATAGTTCCGCCAATTTCTGGCTCTTTATTGATTTTTAAATTAGGTTCTTTTCTACCATATTCATATTTTTTTAGAATATCTACAAAGTATTCTTTATTGGTCTTTTCTTGTGTTGTTACGTCGTTTTCATCTTGCTTTTTTTTTACTGTTGTTAGGAGTTTAGGAAACTGATTTATAAAGAAAAGTAGCTGGCAAACTTTTTCTTTATGTTCAGACTCTAGCATGGCATCTTCCATAGCCTTCTTAATATCAGGCTCATATTGTTTCTGGAAATTTTCGTAATCCCTAAATATTTCAATCTCCGAATCAGAACTATCTATACTGTTCTCGTGCATAAAACTAATGAAAGTATTAAAACTGAACTTATAATTGCTATTTTATCATCAAAACAGTCTCAACAGCAACGAAATATTAAGAATGCGTTACAATTATTGATGAGAAATTTATTCTAGGATCTTCACTTAATGAAAACTGCATTAATTAGAGGATCATTGAATATTATAGCCTTAGTTTAATTGTTAATTTACCTCGATTTTTCCCCAGGGATACAATTGTTAGTATTGTGGAAAAACAGTTTAAACCTAAGAAATAATCTTGTNAACGCTGTAATTTCCGGCTTCAGCACTATCCCAACTCCCTCCAGGAGCGTCAATACTATAGGTCGCTGTGCGAGGAGTGCCATCGCTATTGGTATCGACACTCACAAAGGTTGCGAGTTGATCAAACCCATTCGGCCCAGTGACGCGCAGATCTTGACTATCGAGACTGGAAACCTTGACTCCTTTGTCATCGCTATAGGTAACGGTGAAGGTGTAACTACTATTACTTCCTGATGTCAGGATAATATCGTTGGCTGTCGCACTGGCTGTGGGGGCGGTGGTATCCGGGGGAATAATAGAGGTGGGAATATATTCAATATAATCAATTCTTGCTTCTTCTCCGCCTTCGCGTTCACCCTGAATTTGGACTTGACCGCCTTGGGTGAGGGAAACACCAGAAATCTTATAATCCGCTACATTTTTGGGCGAGGTGTAACCGGGGCCGAGAATTTGATTGGCAACCCAGCTATAATTAGGCTCTACCACCCAGTTTTGATTGGCAGCGTCCCGGTGTTTTAGGGTAAAGGTAGATTCACCGTCACTCTCATCATTGTAACGAATGACAATATCATAGGTTCCTGATGGTAAGTTAAAATCGTGAGTGACCGTGCCAATTGTAGCCCCACGCTCAAGTCGAATCAGTTTGCCAGAAGCAAAGGAGCTAGATTCACTAACGTAGTTAACGCGGGTTAAAATTTCAGCTTCTATACGAGTTGTAGCCATTTTGAATCTCCTAATCTATGTATTCGGTAAATGCAGCCTAGTAACTAAAATTTATTTATTATCTGTATATTCACTGAACTCAAGCTAACACTTCCTGGAAAGACAGAACAGTAACGGCTTGGTGCTTTTACAGAATATTTATATTCTATTGAGTCTTTTTAAAGTAACTGTAAAGTCAGAGTTAAAGTTTAAGCATAACCTTTATAAAAATAGGTCTTTTGTAAAGGTGAATATCTCCTATCTTTACGAATTCTGGCTCTATGTAAAGCTCTCCAATCTCTAATCGAAAAGAGCTTAACCTTTTTGATCAATTTTACAAGATATAAGAGTGGTGGTAGAAAAAATTTTAGATTACAATTTAATGGGGCTGTTTTCTGTAATAATACGCCCCTATTTTTCTTATTCAGGAGGGACGCTCAGTGGAATCCCAGATTGATCCCAAGTTAACATTTTCAGACCCCCATAAAAACACTAAACAAGTTTTACTGGAACAGATACCGATTGCATTGATTCTGTTACTAGCTATGGGACTGCGATTATATCAACTCAGTACCGAAAGTGTCTGGATTGATGAAATGCTCAGTATTCAGGATGCTCAAACCTTTCGCCTGACTCTACCTTATGTGCGTCCATTCTACTACTTGCTCCTCAAGTTCTGGATGCTGTTTGGTGATAGTGATGCTTGGTTACGGGGATTATCGATTGTTTTTAGCTTAGGAAGCATTTATTTTACCTATTGGTTGGGATGTCGCATTGTCGGTAAATCCACGGGGTTAATTGCTGCGTTTCTGGCGAGTGTATCCCCTTTATTTATTAATCATGCTCAAGAAATTCGGATGTACACGGTGATTTCGTTCCTCAGTGTGGCGGGAACCGTTGCGCTGACTTACACTCTTGAACAGCCGACTTATAAAAGTTTAACAGGGTGGGTAATTGCCCGAATTTTCTTAATATTAACGAATCCTAATAATATCTTAATCTTAATTGCTGATACGGTTTTATTAGGATGGAAATTTCGCAAACAACCTCAGTATTTGCTGGCTTCTGGTGTAGGTTTATCGGTGATTAGTTTGTTTTTCCTGCCGATTTTATGGTCGCTCACCATCGGAGGTACATCGGATGAGTTTATGAAAAAGCAAGTTGAGGACTACTCTAAACCCGGAATTACTCAAATTGTGGGAATGTTGACCCAATTTACAGTATATTGGCCCCTCAGAAATTTGCTTCAATCTAATCAAATTATCCTGAACAAAAATGAGTTAACGGATAATACGTTGTTAAGTCAATTATTCACTATTAAAACCCTATCTCTGCTTTTTTATGCTGGGATTACTGCCGTTTTGATTGTTTTATTAGTGATTTCCTTGTTAAATCTTTTCAGCAAATATCCTTCAGAAAGGTTGGCTTGGTTAGCAACTTGGGCGATGATACCTGCGGGGTTAATGTTGTTTATTTCCTATTATAAAAATTCGGTTTGGTTTCCCCGTTATCTGATGTTAGTTGCGCCCTATTTTCTAATTCTGATCGCTGCTGGATTTGTCGTGATTTGGAACTGGAAAAAGCCCATTGCTGTTGTGATTGCCATTGCTTATTTGATAGCAGTAACAGGAGGTCTTTTTGATTACTATACTAAACTGTATCGCAATGATTGGCAGGGAGTAGCCCAATATATTTATCAAAATCAAAAACCCAATGATTTGATTGTTATGCAATCAACACCAAACTTTTTTGAACTTTCTCTCCCTCGTTATTATCCCGAAAAAAATAAAGTTTATCTCCTCAACCATCCGGGTTCGGAGGATAAGTTAACCCCAGCTTATATTCAACAACAGTTGGGCGGTACTTTACCTTTGAAGTCGAATCTTTGGTTTGTTTGTTGGCTATTCTGTAAAGAAACTAAGGGGATAAATCAAGTATTCTCCACAGTAGAGGGAGAACAATTTAAAGTTGAAGAGAAAAAAACATTTAGTAGCCTTGAATTTCAACCGATTCAAGTATTTAAGGTAACTCCTGTTGTGATTCCGACACCATCCCCCAACCCTCAGTAAAATTTGATAACCTCAAGCCTTTGCTTCCTGGGTTGATGTTTTTCGGCTATGGGGATTGAGTCGAGAAGATAAATCTTCAAAAAACCCTTGATATAATTCTTTTCCTCAGCTATTTTATAGTCAGGAATTTTCTCCAGGTTCACCCAAGGATACTCTTGGTTATCAGTAAACAGGAATCAGCGATTTGTAAAGAGTTGTCAATTTTTAAATTAAGGCTAGAAACTGATAACTGATAACTAATTCCCTGATTTCCCAGAATTTACCAATAAACGTAAACTATTTCCTTTTTTAAGGATTCAGAGGATAAGATGGATATTTCACAACCCCCGATTTTAAAAACGCCAGAACCTCAGAAACAATATGGAGATTTAATTTTTGGTTCCCGCTCTCTAGCTGTTTCTATCGTAGTACCTATTTACAATGAACTAGAAAGTATACCGCGATTAATAGCAGCGATTGATAGCAGTATGACTTCCTTGGGTTTAAGTTATGAATTGATTTGTGTAGATGATGGGTCAACCGATGGTTCGACTGAACTACTCAAACAGGAAGCAGCGATCAATTCTCATTTAAAAGCGATTATTCTGCGTCGCAATTATGGCCAAACCGCAGCGATGGCGGCGGGATTTAAGTATTCCCAGGGTCAGGTGATCATTACCATTGATGGTGATTTACAAAATGATCCAACGGATATTCCCCTTCTGTTAACAGAGTTGGGTAAGGGTTTCGATGTGGTCAGTGGTTGGCGTAAAAATCGACAAGATGCCAAAATTACCCGTTTGCTTCCCTCTCGTATTGCTAACTGGCTGATTAGTAAAATGACTGGGGTACAACTACATGACTATGGTTGTTCTCTCAAAGCCTACCGTACTGAATTAATCGCGGACATGAAACTCTATGGAGAATTACACCGATTTTTACCCGCTTTAGCGTTTATTGAAGGGGCGAGAATTACTGAAATCCCGGTTAACCATCATGCTCGTCGTTTTGGTCAGAGTAAATATGGTTTAGATCGTACCTTCCGCGTGGTGATGGATTTATTAACAATTTCCTTTATCAAAAAATTCCTGACTCGACCTATGCACGTTTTTGGTCTGTTAGGGATGTTAGCTTTTGCTTTTGGAATTATTGTTGGTGCTTATTTGAGCTTTGTTCGCCTGGTTTTGGGTGAAGGAATTGCTGATCGCCCTTTACTGATTTTTGCAGTATTACTGACCCTGACCGGAATTCAACTCTTTTGTTTTGGTCTATTGGCTGAACTTTCAATGCGAACCTATCACGAGTCTCAGGATCGACCCATTTATCGAGTTCGTGAAGTCATTGAAGCTAACGACAACGCTAACAAGCAAACCTACAGTTAATCGTTTCTGGTTTCCTCTAGGGAGATGAAAGTAAGCTTTTTTGAGCAGTGTTAATCGTCTAAATTGAGAGAATAACTCTCAACCGGGAAGATTTTACACATCATATATTGAGGATGAAAAGCTGGGGACGAGTGACAAACCGAAGATGAGGAAGGAGTTTCTACAGGGTTGTTTTGAGGTTCAATACACAAAGCTACCTGTCCAACTCCAATCATTAAGGTTTGCACTCGTTCAACAATCTGATCGATATCCACTAACAACTGTTCCGCCACCGATAAAGATGGGCTAACAATAAAAAAGGTTTTGACTCCTGTGGGACTGGGAGCAAAACCAAATCGGCATTCTAACAGTTGAGATTGGCTTGAGTTGGGTAGGGTATCATGGAAACGTTCAATTAACGCCTGATAAAAAGACTCGTTGAGCGCACGATCATCAAATTTAGGTTGGGATAACATGGTTAGTCCTTACTTGACCTGTTACATACTTTACTTTTTAGTTTAACATTTATTAATTTCCGATCGGTCAAAATTTTTAATCAAATTGATAAGCAAACCGAGGGGTAATGTCAGAACTTGCTCACATTGATGATTTGAGTTAAGCAGCATTACTCAGCCTGATCATAGATGACAAGAATTTAGAAAGGATCACTATTCAGGGTAATTTTGCTCATAGAATATAAATTAGCACTTAAAGCTTGATCTCAAATTCAGGCTAATTTTAGAGGTTAAAAATTATGAAAAAGTCAAGAATTAATTTTAACTTGGTTTTAACCTTAGTGATTTATTCAAGCGTTGCTTGTACCCCTAGTGTTTCCCCATCCGTTGTATCTCCATCTTCTTCAACAAATGCTCCTAATCCTTCTAATTCACAACAAAATCCAGAATTAGAGATAGCGATTATTCCGTGGGTTAGTTCAACCGAACAACAGGATAAAATTCAACAGTTGGAAGAATATTTAAAGCAAGAACTACATCAACCCGTTAAAATTCAGTTAACAAAAGATTATGAAACAGCAGTTAATTTATTGGTTAAGGGTGAAGTTAAAGTGGCTTATCTTGGCCCTTTATCATATATTCAAGCGAAACAACGGAATCCTAATTTAGAACCGATTGTTGCTCATATCGAAAAAACCACTGGCCGACCTTGGTATACAAGCGTTATTGTGGTAAATAGCCAAGCTGGAATTATTACCCTAGAAGATATCAAGGGGAAACGCTTTAGTTTTGTTAGTCCTTCATCAACCTCTGGTTTTCTATTTCCCAGTGCTAAATTTAAAAAATTAGGAATGAAACCAGATCGGGATTTTTCTGAGGTGCAATATGCGGGTGGACATGATAAAAATATTATCGCTTTAGCCGAGGGAAAAGTCGATGCGATCGCTGTTAACAAATCAGCTTATATTGAAGCAGTACAACAGAATCTACTTCCTGAAAACCAATATAAAACTATTTGGGAATCTCAGCCAATCCCCAATTCTCCCTTTGTAATTTCTAGCAGTTTACCCTCAGAACTAAAAACTAAATTGCAGCGAGCTTTAATTAATGCTCCCGAAGGGTTATTGAATGTAGGAGGAATAACAGCAACGGGTTACACTGTAGTTCAAGATGAAGATTATGAGCCGATTCGCAAACTTCAAACCTTTTTAGAAAAACCTACTCAAAACCCATGAAAATTTCTGTTAAATTTATTGGCTCTTCAATTTTTGTCTTTAGTTTTGTTTGTATTTTGTTTAATGGTAGTCAATCTTTGTTTATGCAATCAGAGATGGCTTTAAAAGAGCGTCGAGAACAAACTCGCCAAACTTTAAATCGGATTTTAAACTTACAAATTGAAGCTAGAGATGAAATTGTTGCTCTGAAGGATTATTTACTTTTAGGTAATAATCCAACGGATATGGTGCGTTATCAGAAGTCTAAATCTAAGTTTCAGATCACGTTACAAGAACTGCAACTTCTACTTCCTGCTTCTGCTGATTTAGAAGTAATTCACAGACGACATCAAGAATTAATTCGGTTAGCTGATAGCTTAAAAGAGTATCAAAAAATTGATTTGCCGCGATTACAACAGGATATTAGAGCGATTAATTCCTTTAGTAAAAATATTGAGATTTCCCTAGATTTTTTAGTGGATAGTATTCAACAACAAGAGAAACAGGCTGAAGCACAAGTCTTGCAAATTCAACAAACCGTTGTTTTTACTCAAACCTTAATATTAGGAATAATTTTTCTGGTTTTTGCCTTACAATTTGCCTTAATTTTACTTCCGGTTATTCGTTCCTTTCGAGAGTTACGATTGGGTGTTCAGAAACTCGGTGCAGGTGATTGGTATTATCAAGTAAAAATTCAATCAGGAGATGAAATTGAAGAAGTTGGCAACTATTTTAATCAAATGGCAGCCCAATTATCAGAATTATATCAGAATTTAGAGGAGAAAATTAGAGAAATTACACAGACCAATAATTTACTCAATCAAGAAATTAGCGATCGCATTCAAACTGAAGCCGATTTACATAAAACCTTGCAACAACTACAACTGTCCCAAGAAATTATTCAACTGGAAAAAATGTCAAGTTTAGCAAAAATGGTGGGAGGAATTGCCCATGAAATTAACAATCCTGTCACCTTTATCTCGGCGAATTTAACCCATGTCAATAATTATCTACAAGATTTAATCTATTTAATTTCTATTTATCAGAGATATTATCCTGAATCTGTCCCTGAAATTCAAGAATTTATAGAAGCAATTGATTTTGATTTTCTCCAAGAAGATGCTATTAAAATTATTGAATCAATGGCATTTGGCGCAACTCGAATTAAAGATATTGTGCAATCGTTAAGAACCTTTTCTCGATTAGATGAAGCCGATTGTAAAAAAGTAGATATTCACAAAAATTTAGAAAGTACCTTACTCATTTTACATCATCGCTTACAATCTAATTTTTATCCTTCTGCCATTACTGTGATTAAAAATTATGATGATTTACCATTAGTAGAATGTTATCCCAGCCAACTAAATCAAGTCTTTATGAATATTATTGTGAATGCGATTGATGCTTTAGAAGACCGAAATCATCCTCAAAATTTAGCCTCCAACTCACAACTTAATTTAACTCCCCTGATCTCCCCCACAATCTCAATTAGCACTCACCTAATTTCACCCAATGAAATTGAAATTCGGATTGCTGATAATGGGTCTGGTATTCCTCCCGAAATTCAGTCGAAAATTTTCGATCCCTTTTTTACCACAAAAGACGTGGGAAAAGGCACCGGATTAGGGTTATCCGTCAGCTATCAAATTATTGTTGATAAACACGGAGGAGAATTAACCTGTGATTCCCAACTCGGTCAAAAAACAGAATTTAGGATCAAAATTCCCATCAAACTCCCCAAAATATCACCCTTAGAAATAATAGAAAAACCTAAAACCAAACAACTCAACTGAAGATTAATTTTGAGTTTCTTGAACAGAGGTTCTGACCGTTTTATAATTATTAAAAATCCACAATCCTAACCCCGCCAATACTAAACTCAAAGATGTGTCAATAAAAACAGTTTCAACAGCAACAAAATATTAAGAATGCGTTACAATTATTGACAAGAAAGTTATTCTAGGATTGATTATTAATGAAAACTGCGTTAATTACAGGAGCGTCTGTTGGAATTGGGGCGGCGTTTGCGAAGGAACTGGCCTCTCGGAAAATGGATGTGGTTTTAGTGGCTCGTTCTCAAGATAAATTAGAACAACTGGCGGAACAATTTCAAACTCAATATCAGATTAAAGCTCATGTCATTCCTCAAGATTTAACCCAACCGGGTGCAGTACAATCTGTGGTTGATGCTATCCAAAAACAAGGATTAACCATTGATTTACTGATTAATAATGCCGGGTTTGGAGATTATGGAGCCTTTGTTGATCGACCCTTAGAAAAACAGTTAAGCATGATTCAATTAAACATTCTAGCCTTAGTTGAATTCACTCATATTTTTTTAACAGATATGAAAAAACGGGGTTCAGGTGCAATTGTTAATGTGGCTTCTATTGCGGGTTATCAACCTTTACCCTATTCTTCTGTTTACTCTGGAACAAAAGCCTTTGTTTTGACCTTTACTGAAGCATTATGGGCAGAAAATAAAGACTCTGGGGTGAGAATTTTAGTCGTCTGTCCTGGGCCGACAGAATCTAACTTTTTTATAGAAGCAGAATTTCCTCAAACCTTTGCAGGCGCCGGACAAAATTATGCCACGGCGGAGGAAGTAGTTGAAGAGACGTTACAAGCGTTACAAAAAGACTTTTCAACCTTAGTAACGGGAGGCTTTAGTAACCAATTTATTGTTAATTTACCTCGATTTTTCCCCAGGGATACAATTGTTAGTATTGTGGAAAAACAGTTTAAACCTAAGAAATAATCTTGTTGTTGGGCTTTAGCACAAAGATTATAGGGCTTCAGCCCTACAACTTATACTTCTTATTATCAATATAATCATTAATGTTTTTTAGTAGATGAGTGAGATACTTAACTACATTTTCTTTATCATCAATCAAGTATCTGAATTCACTTTTGTGATCATCAGCATTGTCACCAGACTTTTTCCAAATAATTTGATTTGATGCGTCACAAAATGAAACGTTTCCATGAGCTAAATCGCATCGTATCTTAACTATAAAGTTAAGGATATCATCTATTTCTTTGTCAGGAACTCCTAGATTACCGTGAAAACCATACATATCTATAAGTTTCTTAATTGTCTTAGCGTCTAGGTTGCCAGATATGGGAATATTAGTTTGATCTAATGTAACTATTTCATTCTTTATAACTGATCTAATTGTATCTTGAAGATTATTCGCTATAGTTTCCTTTTTAATATTAGAAGCTATGAAGCTTTTGCTTTGATCATTTAATAACCATAACTTCTGAATTTTTTCACTTAAATCTCGGTAAGTTAGCTGATCCATTAAAATCGCATCATGGATTGCAATTATCCCATTCCTAATCGAAGATTCAATTAAGTTGTATAAAAGTAAATAGCAATGAGATTTCAGGATTTTCTGAAGCTCGCTATCAACTGTGTACTCACCTGATGGAAAACTGATTGAGTTCGTAGAAAAAGGCCCTAGGTTTTCAATCCTATCTACTAACTCAAAATATTTATTAATCTCGGCTACTCGCTTGTGAAATTCCCTGATGAAATCTTTCATAGACTGTGCTTAAGCAGGGTATCTTTAACATCGTCAATGGCTAGTGGTATTGATTCGGTCAAACATATCATTTCTTACGCTTTCACTGGCTTTGTCTGAAAGAATAATCATTCTAAGAGGAGTATTCTTAAACTTTCTCTGGCGTGATGGTGCAAAATCTCTAAAGTAAAAACCGTTCAAGGAATCTAATGTTTTCAAATTAGTTAATCGCAACTGGTTTCTGAGAAAAGCTGCAAGAGTTATAATTCTTTGAGAGCCATCAACAATTTCTAGCCTTCCAGATTCTTCTATTTCAGCCACGAAGAGCGGAGGGATAGGTAAACCGAGAATAATAGATTCAATTAATTTAGATTGACGATTAATATCCCATACAAACTCTCTTTTATAATCAGGTATATAAATCTCGCTTTCATCATCATCATCCTTCTCTAAGTATTTATTGACGATCATCTCTATTGTGAATTCTTTAGTATCATAGTCAATTTCTTGCCTTCTATCCTCAATTTGCTGTTCGGCGGCAGTAATTCTGTCTTGCTGAATTGCTTTAACCATAAGACCTCGCCCTTCATTGAAACAGTCATTCTTAAAATTATAGCCAAATCATAAAAATATTACAACGAATATGAAAAAACGGGGCTCAGGTGCAATTGTTAGTATTGTGGAAAAACAGTTTAAACCTAAGAAATAATTCCTTTGTAGAGACGTGCTATGGCACGTCTCTACAAAGATTTAAGGATAGAAACACAATTGCGGTAAACCTAATGTTTCTTCCCAACCCATCATAAGATTCATACACTGCACCCCTTGTCCGGCTTGACCTTTAATTAAGTTATCAATAGCTGAGATAACAATAACTCGTCCCGTGCGTTGATCGACTTCAATTCCTAAATAACAAAGATTTGTTCCGCAAGCCCATTTTGTTTGGGGATAAGTACCTCCGGGTAAAATTTTCACCAGAGGAGAATTGCGATAAAATGCTTTGTAAATGGTAATTAAATCTTCTCGAACTAACCCCGGATCTCGTAAAGTTGCATAAACCGTTGCTAAAATTCCCCGTACCATTGGCATTAAATGGGGAGTAAATTGGACTAAAATATCATGTCCGGCTAAATCACTACAAATTTCTTCAATTTCTGGGGTATGACGATGATGACCCCCCACACTATAAGCTCCAATAGAATTATCAGCCTCTGCTAATAACATATTAACTTTAGCCTGTCTACCGCCTCCAGAAGTTCCTGATTTAGCGTCAATAATAGCAGTATCAGGATCAACTAATCCCTGTTTTAATAGGGGTGCAAGGGCTAATAAACTGGCGGTAACATAACAGCCTGCACAACCGACTAATTGCGCCGTAGAAAGGCGATTTCGATAAAGTTCAGGTAAGCCATAAACAGCCGATGCTGCGATCGCTTGATCCTGACGATCCCCCCCATACCATTTTTTATAAATGTCTAAATTAGAAAATCGATAATCTGCCGATAAATCTAATACTTTGCATCCTTTTTCCAGCAATTTTGGAGCCATTTGATAAGCTAAACCATTGGGTAGAGATAGAAATACAATTTGACATTTAGAGGCAATTTTATCAATATCAATGGGTTCTATCACTAAATCCACACATTCATTCAAATGGGGATAGAGGCTGCAAAAGGGTTTTCCAGCACTACTATCACCCCCCAAATAGGCAATTTTCACCAGGGGATGATCCTGTAACAGGCGAACCAGTTGCACACCACCATAACCCGATGCTCCTACAATTCCGACGGGAATCCGTTCTGCACTACCCATATTACCTAACTCCTAAGAAAATCACATAATCCGTTCGACAATCCTTCGACAGGGCTCAGGACAGGGTTCAGGACAAGCTTTTGCTGCATGATAGCGGATTCTGTAAAAGTTTGGAAAACTGTTTTGGAATTTCTCTGGAATTTCTCAAACTCGAAAACCCATTTCCTCTAGTCCCATCCGCAAGCGTTTTGCTTCGGGTGAGTTGTTTTGTTCGTGTAATTCAATAGCGGCTTTAAACATAATGAAGCTATCGCTGAGTTGACCAATTTCTAATAATAGAAGCCCTAAATTTTGGAAGGTTTCAGCAGAATTGGGATTAAGTTCAATGGCTTTTTGATAAGCTGCGATCGCTTCTCGATAAGCCCCCATTGCTCTTAAAGTCATGCCTAAATTATAGTGAGCGATCGCTAAACTTGGATCAATTTCTATCGCGGTTTGATAAGCTATTTTAGCCGATTCTAGCTCCCCTTCTTGTTTAAAAATATTCCCTAAATTGTTATAAGCTCCTAGCTTTAATTGTGGTAAAATATTAATATCAATAGCTTGTTGATAATGGTGTTTTGCTTCAGTGAATTGTTGTTGTTTTCCATAAGCAATTCCTAAATGATAATGCAGTTCATATAAAACCCCCTCTCCTTCATCACTTCCTTGAGATAAGCCTAATTTTAACAATTCAATTCCTCGGTATAAGTCTCCATTTTCGACATATAAAGCCCCTAATTTACTCGCAGCATAGGCATCTGTAGGATGTTCTTGTAAGTAACGTTCCATTGAGGATTTTGCCAGTTGCCATTTATTGCGTTTAGTGATAGTTTCTGCTTGATATCCCTCATGTAAAATCGCAATATTCGGTAAATTTCCGACTTTCCATTGAGGTTTTTGGCGGATTAATTCGGCAACACTATCATCCACCATTGCATGATAGGGACGAGAAAAACAAATTTGAGGATGATTTCTAAATAATCGAGACACTAAAGAATAAGGAGATTGACTCGCGCCGATTTCTTGGCGAATTAAGTTAATAACAATTAAATCGCGGTTTTGCATCACTTGATGCAGTTGCATCCCTATTCCCGGTGCTAACATTTCATCCGCATCTAAGACTAAAATCCATTGTCCCGTTGCATAACTTAAGGCAGCATTTCTGGCTTTTGCAAAATCATCACACCAGTCAAAAGAATGAACTTTCGCCCCAAATTGTTGAGCAATTTTAGGAGTTCTATCCGTTGAACCCGTATCTACAATAATAATCTCATCAACAATGCCTTTAACGCTGTTTAAACATTTCGCTAAATGCTCCTCTTCGTTTTTGACAATCATGCAAAGGCTTAATTTCATAACCGAGAATAAAGTTATTTTTTAGATGCAATCAAGATTAATTGTAGCTTATTCGGGTAATACCATGACTTTATCAATAACGTGAATCACTCCATTACTCGCCGGAATATCAGAATCAATCACCGTTGCATCTTCTACCAGAATTTGATTATTATCCGTCCCTACGGTAATAGAATTACCTTCTAAAGTTGTTACTTCTCCTGCTTTTAAATCCGTTGCTGTGACTTTCCCTGGAATGACATGATGTTTTAATATGTCAGTGATTTTACTCAAGTCTTTTGATTGTAGAATAGCCTCTAAAATTTCTTGGGGTAATTTAGCAAAGGCTTCATCTGTTGGGGCAAAAATTGTAAAATCTCCCTCTTTTAGAGCCTCTAATAATCCGGTTGTTTGTAAAATCGCGGCTAAAATTGTAAAACGGTCATCGGATAAAATAATACTAGCTAAATCTCCACCAACCGCTTTAATTACTTCTTTAGGAATTGGAAGTTGGGCAATATTTTGGCGGTCAATGAGTTTTGAATTAGGAGACATCTGAACTTCTGCGGCGACAACGGGGGAAATTGTTCCTAACATTAGGAGACTCAAAATGCTAAGAAGTCCGACCCGTTTACCTGAGTTTTGATATTCTGTTAAGTTGTTCATTTTTAAATCCTCTCTAAAGTGTCTAAATTAGTTCGGTAAAATTACAGTATCAATGACATGAATTACCCCATTACTCGCCGGAACATCAGCTTTAATCACTGTTGCATTATCAATTTTTACCGATGTACCCACTTCGACCTTAATTGTATCTCCTTCTACGGTTTCAACTTCCCCAGATTTGAGGTCAGTTGACAATACTTTTCCCGGAACAACATGATAGGTCAAAACCTTGACCAATTGGGCTTTATTCTCCGGTTTGAGTAATTCTTCTAAAGTTCCTGGCGGAAGTTCTGAAAACGCTTTATCCGTCGGTGCAAATAATGTAAATGGCCCTTCTCCTTTCAGGATATCTACTAAATCAGCCGATTGCAAGGCTTGGGTCAAAATTGTAAATTCTCCCGCACTTACCACCGTATCAACAATATCCAGGGAAGTTGTAGCGGGAATTTGAGCAATTTTGACGGAGTTTGTTAGGGTGTTAGGGTAAAGTTGAGCTTCAACGGGAAAACTCCCCAATAGTGTTACTCCAACAACACCCAAAAATGCAGTTATTTGTTTCAATTTTTGAAAGTAATTTTGAATCGTCATCATGGTTATAGAGGTGTCGGTTGTCAGTTGTTAGTTGTCACCGATTTGTAGGGGCGGTGTCTTCCCCAAGGAGTGTCAACTTAAGCCGAAAACCCGTGATTACAGCCGAGAACAGATCCCCCTAAATCCCCCTTAAAAAGGGGGACTTGGATCTCCGGTTCCCCCCTTGTTAAGGGGGGTTAGGGGGGATCATTGACTTGGGATCAGATCAAGGAAATTCTGGTTTGAGCGCCTACTTTTAGCCTTAAGTTGATACTCCTTGGGTCTCCCCGCCCCTACCCGTCAACAGTCAACAATTAACCCATACCTAACTCCTAGGATTATTATCAAAGTTATAACTTAAAACATCAATTACGGGGCTTTGTTTCGGTAAATTATCGGCGCTTAAGGTGATTGTATCGGTTTGTAGGATTTGTATGGGTGTGCCCGCCATTAAGGTTAAAAAATTATCAACGGGTTCAATATCACAGGTGGTTACATCTGCTGCTAAAGTTCGATAATGGGTAGGAATCACAATTCTAGGATTGAGAAATTCAATGGTTTTTTTCGCTTCTTCGGGAGTATAGGATTTCGCACCTCCGCCAACCGGAATTAACATTAAATCAGGGCGACCAATTAAAATCCGTTCTTCCATTCCCAAAGGGCCAGCTAGTCCTCCCAAATGTAAAATTTTAATTCCGGCTTGTTTCCATAACCAAGCGACATTAACGCCAAATCTTCGCCCTTCAAATCGGTCTTTAATCGTGCGAATTCCTTGAATTTGAACCCCATTAAATTGATAAACACCGGGCTCATATAATAAAGCTGGATTTCCCGTAAATCCTTCTATCACTCCCTCATCTAATAGGCGACTACTAATTAAGACTAAATCGGTCTTAAATTGTTGCGGACTGCGATAACCACTGGTACACCCAATTTGGCGAAAGGGATTGACTAAAACTCTTAATCCTCCCCCTGTAAATAAAAAGGAAGTATGTCCTAACCATTGGGCGGTTAAAGTATTTTCTGAAGCAGATTGGGCTATAGATTTTTGCCATTGAGACGTTAACCCAGTTGCTAACGTTGTTAATAGCGTTGTTGTTGTTAATTGAATTAATTTTCGCCGTTTCATATCTGTTCTAGGAAGTTTCTTAAGAGTTGTTTTCCAGAAGCGGTCAGAACGCTTTCGGGGTGAAATTGTACTCCTTGAATATGGGGATAGTCCCGATGACGAACGCCCATAATTGTCCCGTCTTCTACCCATCCTGTAATTTCTAAAACATCAGGACAGGTTTCCCGTTCAATCACTAAGCTATGATAGCGAGTGGCTGTGAAAGGATTCTCTAATGTTTGGAAAACACCCACACCTGTATGATGGATGGGAGATGTTTTTCCGTGCATGAGTTCGGGCGCGGAAATAATATTACCTCCGAACACTTGACCAATACTTTGATGACCTAAACATACGCCTAAAATGGGTAAAGTTGGCCCTAATTCTCGAATTAATTCTAGGGAAATTCCGGCATCTTCTGGACGACCTGGCCCCGGAGAAATCACCACCGCATCGGGTTTCATCTGGCGAATTTCTTCTATAGAAATTTTGTCATTTCTAAATACTTGAACCTCAGAAGCAATCGGTAATTTTTCACCCAGTTCTCCTAAATATTGAACAATATTGTAAGTAAAACTATCGTAATTATCGATAACAATAATCAATGTTTAAACTCCTATTAATGTAACATTAATCCAGGTAATCAGAGGGGGTAAAAGTAAAATTGCAGCCACAAATAATGCCACGATAGCCGAGATTAAAACCGCCGCCGCCGCGCAATCTTTGGCAATTCTAGCTAAATCATGATAAGACTGTCCAACGGTTAAGTCAACAACGGATTCTATGGCTGTATTTAATAATTCCATGGTCATGACAGCACCAATGGTTAAGCCAATAATTGCTATTTCTATTATTGTTAAATGCAAAAAAAGACCCAAGCTAATTGCTAGGGTTCCAATAATAGTATGAATCCGAAAGTTTCTTTGGGTTCTAAAGGTATAACTAATTCCTGTCCAAGCATATTTAAAGCTAACTAATAAATTAGAAGCTATTTTCCACGATAATTCCCGGTCATATTTTTTCCCCATAGCATCTGAAAGATTAGACTTAGATAGGGTTGTTCCTTGAGGAAGGGAAATCAACGGAGTGGAAAATGTTGAAAGAGAGGGTTTTTCGGCATTCATTAGTAAATCCTTTACTCACTACGCTTTCATTTAGTCGGTTTATATCTGAATCTAGGAAGCAATTGATCACAGTTTTCTTGATAACTTGAATTCACCTGTTAAACCGTTAACTCAATCGTTTCTAGTAGCACCCGTTGTTGATTTAACATTTGAGTTAAACTTTCATCATCAGGATGATCCCAACCTAAAAGATGCAATAAACCGTGAGTTGCTAACCATCCTAACTCGGTTTTTAGGGAATGTCCTTGCTGTTGAGCTTGGTGATGAGCGGTTTCCACCGAGATTACAATATCACCTAGATACAGCGATTGAGAAGACAATAGTTCTGCGGGTAGGGGACAATTGACCTCTAATGCCGCAAAGGCGAGTACATCCGTTGGTTGATTTTGGGAGCGATACTCAGTATTGAGGGTTTGAATCTCCGTATCATTCGTTAACCGTAAGCTTAACTCGTAACTGGATGCAGTCGGAAGATAGGGGTGTAAATGATTTAACCAAATTTGGAACCAATTTTCCCATTCTGTTACGTTCAATGGACAATCAATCGTAACGGGGGAAGACTCCATAATATTATCTTTACTGGAGTCATTTTCTGGGTTTTCTAACTCAGACTCATCCCAAAAACAGTTCTGTATATTAACTTCAACCTGCACACTCATTAGTAGATAAATTTAATAAAAATCAACAGGATTAGCGAGTTAGGTAAGCCATTCCAATTAGAAATCCTAACAAACCCATTGTGGTTAATCCCAAATGAAATAGGGATTTTCCCCCTTTGCGAACCATATTTCGCATCGCTAATTTAACATAGCTGGGTGGGGGTTCGTTGGGTTTAACTTGGGGTTGGAGGTCAGGGGAAGATGGGGTATTCATGGCTTGAGTTGGAAGATTGACAGGGGAAAATAGATCGACTGACTCGATCTTAACAAAAATGTTACATTTTATGAAGCGATCGCTCGGTCGAGTCTATATTCCGTAATCTCCCAGAGATATTTAATTTTGGGTTTTGACTAACTCCGTGTTAAATTCGTTGAAAGAACGACGCCGCAGGGCAACGGATTCGGAACGCGGCAGTAAATCAAAGACTTGGCGAAACACATCATCAATGGTTTCAAAGGCAACTTGTCCTTTTTGATCCAAAATCACTTTCCCCGACTGGTCAATTAATACGGTTTGGGGAACATAGCCTTTGTAATAATAACCCGGTTGCTGGGGTGAATTTTGAGCATCGGGGAATAGGGTATCAACATTGACCGGAATAAAGTCAGCCACCTTTCCGTAAAAACGCTGAAGTTCAGATACTGTTGTGACATATTTTTTACAATCTTTGCTATCGTCCAAGAAAAAGACTAATAATGAGGGTCTACCTTGGTTCATGGATTCTGTTAAGGTGACTCTGGGGGGAACCAAAGAACCATTCCCGGCATAGAGCGCAAAAATATTACCATCAAAGTGATCATCATCCAGCCCCGCTAATGCTGAGGGTATAGCGGTAAAAAAGAATACACTGGTCAGCACAAAAGCAATGAGGAGGGATTTGAACCTCTTAAAACCCTGAAAGCCGGGTTGCAGGACATTGAACAGGAGACAATTCAATCGAGTTAAACGCATATTATCAAGACAGTCATTGAAATCAGAAACGGAAACTATTGTTACATTTTTAGGGTGTCTTTTACAAAAGTGAGTACCCCTTCAGAATTAATCCAATTGTATATAGAAAACCGGGATCAAAATATTAAATACAAGAGTAATATCAGCCCTTTTAATTACACCCAACAGTCAACGCTCAACAGTCAACGGTCAACACCCAATCCCCCTGTAATGTTAAAAACTATTACAATCCCGCTAAGAATGTGGGCTCTATGCCTCAAAATACAAGCGATAGGTAGTAACGGTATTGGGCAACTGTCCACACCAGCTACCCAACTCGCCCTAGTAGAGAAGCAGTAAAAATCTTGAACCGATAGATTTTTGTTGCCGATTACCCCTCGATCAGAGTTGGGTGAAATCGATTAGTGGCGGTGCTTAGAGTTAAATCTAAGCGCAATCGGTGGAGGTGGTTTGTCAGCACCTTTGAAGCTCAGATTATAGCTTCTTCAAGAATCTCAGCGTTTTTAGACCTGAGAGTGTCAAAAAGCAGATACACTCTAAGATCATGCCTGATCCAGAATGTATCTGAACAAGCAGGAACGCTCATCGGTAACGATGAGGCTCTCCAACTCAGTTACATGGGTTTTCGGGAGAGTGTCAATCTGGAAAACGTTAGCTAAACGCTTTTTGTAGAAAATGAGTATCGTCACAAAATCCATCGTTAATGCCGACGCCGAAGCGCGTTACCTCAGCCCCGGTGAATTAGACCGGATTAAAGCCTTTGTTACCTCTGGTGAGCGTCGCGTTCGCATTGCCGAAACGCTGACAGGAGCCCGTGAGCGCATCATCAAAGAAGCTGGAAGCCAATTGTTCCAGAAGCGTCCTGATGTGGTCTCCCCTGGTGGCAATGCTTATGGCCAAGAAATGACCGCTACCTGCTTACGCGACCTCGACTACTATCTACGTCTGGTCACCTATGGAATCGTTGCGGGTGATGTCACCCCCATCGAAGAAATCGGGATCGTTGGTGCTAAAGAAATGTACAGATCTCTAGGTACCCCCGTTGAAGCCGTTGTCGAAGGAATTCGTGCTACGAAGAACGTTGCTGCTGGTCTGCTATCTGGTGAAGATGCAGCCGAAGCCTCAGCTTACTTCGACTATGTGATCGGTGCAATGTCATAGTTCCGATTGCTTTATCACATTTTTTAACCGATTCCTAGATTCAGCGACTACAAGGAAATAGAACCATCATGCAAGACGCCATTACCTCCGTAATTAATTCTTCTGACGTTCAAGGTAAGTACCTGGATGCCAGTGCTCTGGGCAAATTAAAAGCCTACTTCGCCACTGGCGAACTGCGGGTTCGTGCTGCTGGCACCATCAGTGCTAGCGCAGCCACCATCGTCAAAGAAGCAGTAGCCAAATCTCTGCTGTACTCTGACGTCACCCGTCCTGGTGGAAATATGTACACCACCCGTCGCTATGCTGCTTGCATCCGCGACTTAGACTACTACCTCCGTTATGCCACTTACGCTATGTTAGCTGGCGATCCTTCCATTCTCGATGAGCGCGTTCTCAACGGTTTGAAAGAAACCTATAACTCTCTGGGCGTTCCCATCGGTTCTACCGTTCAAGCCATCCAAGCCATGAAAGAAGTGACCGCTAGTTTAGTGGGCGCTGATGCTGGCAAAGAGATGGGCATTTACTTTGACTATATCTCCTCTGGCTTAAGCTAAAACCGATGTTAGGTTTTTGATGGTGAATTTCGGCGAAGCATTCATTGCTCGTTTAATTCCCAATCCAAAATCTACACCCCCTTCAAGGCTAGGGAAGTCTGGAGTGAGTGCTAGACCGCCAAAGGCTTGTCTGTTATTCCTGATAAGTTTTAGCGAGCTAGTATTGACTTCTGACTCCCGGCCTTTGAGCATTTAACAAAATCGGAGCCAGAAGTCTCAAACCATCAGGAACGTTGGGATTAGGATGAGCGGCGACCCAAAAATACAAATTATAAAAGAACTCGCAGCAATGCGAATAGGGTAGGGCATATCCGCTCTTTAGCTGGGGGAGAATCCCACCTCTAGTTAAAGCACCCAAAGGTACTTTGATTAAGTGGTTTCGTTGAACCCAGAATCCCCACGCCTTCAGGCACAGGGAGTGTCAAGTTGGAATCAACTTTTGCCTAGCATCACCCTAAGCGACAACCCAGCTAAACGGACTGTGCAGCAATAAAGTATTGGGTCTTGGAAGGACTCTGGCTCACTGAGGGAGTGTAAGACCTACATAAATTATGGAGTTTTAGAGGCGACCCCCGAAAAAATTAGCAGCCCACACCCTAAGCGAAGAGCGTTGGTGTTGGGTAGTTCACAAATTGATGTAAAACTTGTTAAATTTGCTCAGGAGAGACGAACCTCATGCGGATGTTTAAAGTAACAGCTTGTGTCCCAAGCCAAACCCGGATTCGTACCCAACGGGAATTACAAAATACTTACTTTACAAAGTTAGTTCCCTATGACAATTGGTTCAAAGAACAACAACGGATCATGAAAATGGGCGGTAAAATTGTCAAAGTGGAACTGGCAACTGGCAAGCCAGGAACTAATACAGGATTACTGTAGAAGGCAGGAGGCAGGAGACAGAAGGTAGAGGGAAATGGGAAAAAAGGAAAAAAGATTTATTCTTAATTCTTTATTCTTAATTCTTTATTCCTCCTGCTTCCTGCCTTCTGCCTCCTTCTATTTCCTGACTCCTATTCCGCTATGATATTGGAGAGACAAAAAACCACCTGAATAGAGGCGGGAAATGGCAAGTTGGGAATTTTTAGTCCAAAAAGAAGGGGATAATAGTTGGCTGACCTTAGAATCCCCCGATGTTGAAATTTTAGAAGGACGCTACCGGATGGTAGCCCGTTCTGGCTATACAAACACTTCCATCGATGTTCGGATTATCTACCAAGATCTGGATGCAGTTCCACCCGTTCAACAAGTTCAAACTCGGACATTGACCACCAATTCCGAAGGCTTAATGGTGGTGATGCCTTACACCTCCCTAAAACCGGGAAATTGGCAGTTTTCTTGCTCGCCTCAACTCACGTCTGGATTATTATCAACCGTTGGTAAAAGAACGATACAATTACGGGTTTTGCCCACAGAGGCCGAAGATTTTGATCAACCCTTTGGGGATACGGCCGATAGGGCGGATAGCGAACCGCAGACCGTAAATATTACTCCCACAGAAACAACCTCCATTGAGGTCACACCAGAACCCTCCTCTAAAGTTGTCCAGTTTCCGACCTCTCGCTTCAATCCTGTTTCTGAACCCCCACAACCCACGCCTCCAGTCTCGGAAGCACCACTCCCCGAAGAATCCCCCCAACCCCTTGATGCTGTAGAGACGTGCCATGACACGTCTCTACATGACACGTCTCTGAATTCTCTACACCTAATTTTAGACCAAGATTCCTTTGTGGCTCGTTTGGGACAAGCCTTAATCGTATTTGGACGAGTCGAACTTTCCACCTCTACCCCGTCGTCTCCAGCTTCTACCTCTACTTATCCTGTCCTTGCTTCCCCAGCGCTGCAATTGTGCTTACGCGATCCCCAAACCGCAGAACCGTTATTTGAGGTGATCCAACCCCTTCCCCTTTCTGACTTTCCCCTATTTTTTTCGGGTGTAGTTTATATTCCTTTTGAATGTAAAACCCGTTTAATTTTAGGGGAAGTGATCTTTTCTGATGATGGGGCTCCAGTGACGACCCAATCCTTTAACATTGTTACCCAGGTTGAACATCTCCTGGAAGCGATTGATCAGGGTTTTAGCACAGAAACGGATCAAGAAGACTTCCCTGACCTTTCTACCTTGGATCTGGGGGTTTTGGAGTTACCCGACTTGATGAATAATACAAAGACGGTTGAACCTGTTTCTACGGTATCCTCAACTTCGGAAACGGCTGCTATTCTTCCTCCTAAAATTCATTATTCTGCTTCTGAATCTCGACCTTCTACACCCTTAGATTTACCGACATTCGGCCAGGGTTCAACGACTCAGCAGGTTACGGGCTCTGAGGGTTCATCAACGGATGTTGAGATGTCCGAATCAATTTCTACAGATACCCCAGTTTCAATTTCACCGCTATTGGTAGGGAGTTCATCGGAATTGATCCCCGCCCCAAATCCAGTAGAAATATCCGACCCCATAACTAAACCCAAACCTGCTCCAGAAGTTCAGCAAGCGTTTCAAGCATTGGATCTGAATAATCGGTTTTGGTCGCGGTTAAATTCCTTAGCGCAGGATCAAGAATGGTCACAATGGGTTAAACGCGCTAACGTTAATCCTCTACCAGAAATTCCGTTTAATGCTGCGACTAATATTGTTAAACGTTCCGATCAAACCCCATCAGAAATAGCGCCTTCGTCCTTCCCTGAAATCATTCATGCACAGGAAGAATTAGAAGAAATTGTAGTAGATGATGAACCTTTAGAATCTCCCTCGGCATTTTTTCCTAAACGAAAAACCTCCAAGGCAATTAAACCCGAAATCCCGGCTCCAAATCAACCCATTCCCTACGTTTTACCAGAGGATCAACAGGTTCCAGATCCTGAAATTGAGGTATTAACTACAGAAATTGTTGCGGGAAGATTGGTAAAAGTTCGGGTGCGACTTCCCGATGGTTTACCCCGAATTTATGTCAAAGTTTGGTTATTTGATCGACAAACGCGCAGTGTTGTTGATGGGCCTCGGTGGTTAACAGAATTTTCACCGAATGGGTTTGATCAAATTGAAACCACGATTGATTTAGAAATTCCTTACAGTAGTTTAGAAGTATTATTTGAAGCGATCGCCGTTGAAATGCAAACCCAACGAGAAAGCAACAAAATCACCATCGAGGGTTCAGTTAATCCCCCACCTTCGCCTTCTTTACCCCTTTAATTTGGGGGTTTGTGTTTGTTTGTTGTCTGTCAACTGTTAACCGTCAATCGTCAACACTTGAGATGATTAAATCCTATTATCAAGTCGGAGGGAGTCTTGCCACTTATATACCGAGTTATGTTGAAAGAAGGGCAGATAAAGAATTATATGAAGCTTTAAGAAAGGGAGAATTTTGTTATATTCTTAATTGTCGGCAGGTGGGGAAGTCTTCCCTTTTAGTGCGAACAACTCATCGACTGCAAGAGCAAGGTTTTCTGTGTGCGACAGTTGATTTAACGGTGATTGGGAGTGAAACGGTTACTCCCGAACAGTGGTATAAAGGAATTGTTGCCGAGTTATGTAGATATTTTAATTTATTTGGACAATTCAATTTAAAAGCTTGGTGGTTGGACAATGCAGAATTATCTTTAGTTCAAAGACTGGGATATTTTATTGAAGATATTTTATTAGAATCTTTTCCTGAGCGAAATATTATTATTTTAATTGATGAAATTGATAGTGTTTTAAGTTTAAAATTTGAAGTTGATGATTTGTTTGCCCTGATTCGATCCTTTTATAATAAAAGATCAATTGATTTAAAATATTATCGAATTACTTGGGCAATTTGTGGAGTAGCTACACCGAGCGATTTAATTCAAGATCGAAATCGAACCCCGTTTAATATTGGGAGAGCGATTCATCTTTCCGGCTTTACCTTTGATGAAGCTCAACCTTTAGCATTAGGATTAAATGATCAGTGTGAGAATGGAACAGCAATTTTAAACGAAATTTTAACTTGGACAGCAGGGCAACCTTTTTTAACCCATAAATTTTGTCAATTAATCTTTCAATTAATTACACTAAATCCCCATTCTAAGTTAACAATTTTACCTGGAAATGAAGCATTTATAGTTGAGTCTATTGTGGGACAATATCTAA
Source organism: Planktothrix serta PCC 8927 (assembly GCF_900010725.2). NCBI lineage: Bacteria > Bacillati > Cyanobacteriota > Cyanophyceae > Oscillatoriales > Microcoleaceae > Planktothrix > Planktothrix serta. The sequence continues at coordinate 57,060 of NZ_LR734876.1, forward strand.
TCGAAAATTGGGAAAGACAGGATGAACCCGAACATTTAAGAACCATCCGCGATCGCCTGCTCAGAAACGAACATAAAGCCGGAAAACTCCTCGGTATCTATCAGCAAATTTTAAAAGGAATAGAAGTAACCGTTGATGATAGCCGAGAAAAAATTGAACTGATCTTATCAGGTTTAGTGATTCAAGATCATCAATCTCTAAAAGTCAAAAATCGGATCTATCAAGAAGTTTTTAATCTGAAATGGGTAGAAAAAGAATTCAATAAACTTCGTCCTTACTGGCAAATGTTAGAAGATTGGGTAGCCTCGGAGCAAACAGATCAATCTCGTTTATTACGAGGAAAAGCCTTAAAAGATGCTCAAAAGTGGGCACAAGACAAAAGTTTAAGTTATTTAGATTATCAATTTTTAAGCGCGAGTGAGGCCATAGACCGACAAGAAGTTCAACAAGCTTTAGAAGCCCAACGACTCAAAGAAGTGGAAAAAAATGCCAAGAGACAACAATTGTTTTTGGTGGCGTTAATTGTGGCGTTTATTACCGTCACGGGTTTGGGATTAACGAATTTTTGGCAATATCGAAAAGTGGTTATTAGTGAACGAAAAGCTCGAATTAGTGAAATTCAAGCCTTAGCCTCCTCTTCCGAAGGGTTATTTGCCTCTAATCGTCGCTTAGATGCCTTAATTGAAGCATTACGCGCTCGAAAAAAACTATTGTTGTTAGGTCAAGTTGATCCTGAAACTCAAACCCAGGTGGAATTAGCCCTTCAGCAAGGGATTTTAGGAGCCGATGAATATAACCGCTTGTCCAAACCTTGGGCTGGAACTCGTGGAATTACGTTTAGCCCCGATGGAGAACTGATGATCGTCGCTGGTCAGGATAATGCCGTTAATCTGTGGACAAAAACAGGCCGACTGTTGAAAAGCCTGAAAGGGCATCAGGCACTATTGGGGGGTGTGGCCATCAGTCGAGACGGTCAACTGATCGCTTCCGGTTCTGGCGATCGCACGGTTAAACTCTGGACACGGGATGGGACTTTACTCCATACCTTAAGGGGTCATCAGGCGGTGGTTCAAAATGTAGAGATTAGTCCCAATGGGGAATGGATTGCTTCTGGGAGTGAAGATGGGAAAGTAAAACTCTGGGGACGAGATGGAACCCTGATCAGAACCTTGATCACGGGGAACGGGATTAATTATGCACAGGCGTTTACCGCAGATAGTCAAAAAATTCTGGCGAGTCGAGAAGATGGGAAACTGATGATTTGGCAGGTTGACGGTCAACTCTTAACCACTGTTCCGGGTCATAATGCTGTAATTCTCGGTATAGCGATTAATCCCCAAGGTAATACCATTGCCACAGCCTCGGCGGATGGAACCCTGAAATTGTGGGAATTTTCGGGAGATATCCCTGTTCTACTGGCGACTTTGAAACAACACAAAGGCATGGTCATGAATGTGGCTTTCAGTCCCGATAACCAGCAACTAGCCTCCGTATCCGATGACAAAACCGTTAAACTCTGGCAACGAGTGGGGCCAATCTGGAACCATCCCCAACTCCGCAGTACCTTTGCTGGACACCAGGGGATGATCATGGATGTAGAGTTTAGTCCTGATGGTCAAACCCTGGCTTCTACCTCTTCGGACAATACAGTCAAACTCTGGAAATTAGAGAACCCCTTACTTAAATCTTTAAAAGCCCATCAAACTGGAGTGTTTAGCGTTGCCTTTAGTCCCGATAGTCAAATTTTGGCTTCCGCTAGTCTGGATAGAACAGTCAAATTCTGGGACATGAGCCAGGGGATACAGTCGTTACTGCCTCTACGCATCTTAAAAACCAATCACGCCTTTATGGGAGTCACTTTTAGTCCCGATGGCAAACGGTTAGCTCTTGCCAGTATCAATGGAATGCTGCAATTGTGGACAAGGGATGGGAAATTGCTATCAACCGTCCAAGGACATCAAGGGGCACTGAGAAAAAGCCAGTTTAGTCCCGATGGTAGCCGACTGGTCACCGCCAGTGGAGATGGAACCGTTGGACTCTGGAACGTTGAGGGGAAAACTCCGGTTTTACTCCGGCAATTCAAGGGACATCAAGCGGGTCTGTGGGTCGCTAATTTTAGTCCCGATGGTCAGGAGATCGCCTCCTGTAGTGGAGATGGCACGGTGAAACTTTGGACAAAAGACGGTCAGTTGTTGAGAACGATTAAAGCCAGTCAAATGCTGGTTCGGTCAATCGGGTATAGTCCAAAGTCCCAACTTTTAGCCAGTGCCAGTGATGATAAGACGGTGAAACTCTGGAAACTTAATGGCACTTTAGTCAATACTTTAAAAGGACATAATGAGCCTGTGAGGGCGGTAGCCTTTAGTCCTGATGGACAACTCCTTGCCTCTGGAAGTGGGGATGGCATCGTTAAACTGTGGCAACGAGACGGAACCTTATTAACAACCCTGAAAGCCCACACTGGAGGAATTTGGGAACTCGCCTTTAGTCCTGACGGCCAGAAACTGGCTTCTGCGAGTGAGGATAGTACCGTTGTTCTGTGGAATCTTCAGCAAGTGCGATCGCTGGATCATTTGATTGTTCATGGATGTAACTGGGTAAGGGATTATTTACAGACCAATGGGGACTTAGAAGAGAGCGACAGACATTTGTGCGACGATGTGATAGACGGGAATAGGGATCAGGGGAGGCAGGGGAGGTAGGAGAGGCAGGGGGAGCACCGGGAGCAGGGAGAGAGGGTGGTGAAATGTTTTTCTTCGGTTTTCCCTGTTCCCTGTTCCCTGTTCCCTGTTCCCTACTAGAAAACCGAAGAATGCGACAGCCTTTACGGTATGATCGGGGTCAATAGAATAGAAACATCTACCCAGTTAAACTTTAGCCTAGTTTGGGCGATGCCATTGTTAGGAGGAACAAGGTGATTAAAGTCGCAATTAACGGTTTTGGACGGATTGGACGTAACGTTTTACGCTGCTGGTTAACTCGGCAAAATAGCAATTTAGAGTTCGTGGGAATCAATGATACTTCTGATCCCAGTACCAATGCTCATTTGCTGAAATATGATTCCATGCTGGGTACACTCAAAGGCGTTGACATCAAAGCCGATGAGAATTCCATTATCGTCAATGGCAAAACCATTAAATGTGTTTCTGATCGTAACCCATTAAATTTGCCTTGGAAAGAATGGGGTGTGGATTTAATTATTGAATCCACTGGGGTATTTATCACAGAGGAAGGAGCTTCTAAGCATATTACCGCCGGAGCCAAAAAAGTTCTAATCACGGCTCCTGGGAAAGGAGAAGGTGTCGATACCTTTGTTATGGGAGTCAATGACCAGGACTACAATCACGATCAACACCGGATTCTGAGTAACGCCAGTTGCACCACCAACTGTTTAGCTCCCTTTGCTAAAGTGTTGCATGAAAAATTCGGTATTATTAAAGGAACAATGACCACGACCCACAGCTACACCGGAGATCAGCGTCTGTTAGATGCTAGTCACCGGGATGTGCGTCGGGCCAGAGCCGCTGCGGTGAATATTGTTCCTACTTCTACGGGTGCTGCGAAAGCTGTTGCTTTAGTAATTCCTGAACTGAAAGGGAAACTCAACGGGATCGCCTTCCGGGTTCCTACCCCTAACGTTTCTATCGTGGACTTAGTGGTGCAGATAGAAAAACAAACCTTCGTCGAAGAAGTTAACTTAGCACTGAAAGAAGCTGCAAACGGCCCCATGAAGGGAGTTCTGGAATACAGCGATCTGCCTTTAGTGTCTTCGGACTACAAGGGACACGATGCTTCTTCTATTGTGGATGCCAGCTTAACAATGGTTATGGGTGGCGACATGGTGAAAGTGGTGGCTTGGTATGACAACGAATGGGGTTATAGCCAACGGGTCGTTGACTTGGCCGAATTAGTCGCTAAAAATTGGAAAGCGTAGATTGAATCAGGAGAGAGGCTGCGTTTTCAGTTTGTGGATTCAGTGGGGAAACCAGAACTTTAAACGCCCGACTCCGATTTCATTCTGGCAGATGATGGCTTCGAGTTTTGAATATTTAATTTTAAATTAACCATTCATAACTCCCGGTTATGATTAAAAGTGCTGAAATCCTCGGCTGAGAGAGAGTTCTTCAACAGTTGAGGGTTCAGCATCATCGATTAACAGGATCTTGGGGTTGGATGTGATCTCACCAATGATTGAGGCGTCTGTTCCTAATTGTTGAACCAGAGTTTCACCTAAACTTGGAGGTAGACACAACACCAGTTGAAAGTCTTCACCGCCATACAATGCCCATTCTAGGGCTTGTTGAGGGGTAACAAAGGTTTGTAAGGTTTCTGATATCGGAATTAGACGGCGTTGTACTTTGGCGCCGAGTTTGGATGCGCGACAAATTTGAACGATCGCATCCGCGAGTCCATCGCTACTATCCATTCCAGCAATAGCAGTGGAAGGATAGGAGGCTAACAGAGTTTGCAGTTTCGGTAAAATATCCAAGCGGGGTTGAGGACGTTGATGGGCTCGGATTAAAGATGATCGTTGATCGGAAGTTAACGCTGTTCCGAGTTCAGGATGCAACAGTAATTCTAATCCGCCACGGGAGTCGCCATGATATCCAGTGACTATAATAATATCCCCAGAACGCGCTACAGAACGCTTAATTGCTAATTTGGGGTTAACAGTACCAAAGGCGGTAATTGAAATACAAGTTACTGAAGATTTGCAAATATCACCGCCAATTATTGGGGTATTGTAGTGGCTTAAACATTCGGTTAATCCTTGATAAAGTTGTTCAACCCAGGCAACAGATTTATCACCTGTTATTCCTAATGCGACGGTAATTCCGATAGGAAAAGCACCCATAGCGGCGAGATCGGATAAATTAACGGCGGCTGAACGCCATCCCACATCAATTGGGGAAGTTGTGCGATCGCTAAAATGCACTTCATCCACTAACATATCCGTTGTAATGACTAAGGATTGATCCCCAGGAACCGACAAAATCGCCGCATCATCTCCCACCATTTCGGGGGGACAAAAACCCTGCACAATTGCCAATAAACCTTGTTCTCCAATCTCTTTAACTAACATTATTGAGGTGTTGAGGTGTTGATGGGTACGGGCGGGGGGATACCCCCAGGGCTGTTTCAAAGTCGGATCTAAAATGCGATCGCTGCTCAGAAGAAGAAAGGGCGGGTTTAGGGAGATAATTACTGATCATTAAAGCTCGTCTCGGAACCCGCCCCTACGGTTTAATTGTTGATTANTCCCCCTTGATTAAGGCCCAGGGCTGTTTCATTCTCGGATCTAAAAAGCGATCGCTGCTCAGAAGAAAGAAAGCGGGTTTAGGGAGATAATTACTGATCATTAAAGCTCGTCTCGGAACCCGCCCCTACAACCGATAACAACAATTAAACTAACGCTCTTAATAAAGCTTGTAATTTCAACTGAATTTCAGCGAGTTCTTTTTCCGGTTCTGACCCAGCAACAATTCCGGCTCCAGCATAGAGTCTAGCACGATTTCCATCTAATAAAGCCGAACGAATTCCCACAACAAACTCTCCATTTCCTTGATGATCAATCCAACCAATGGGAGCCGCATAAAGGGAACGATCAAAGGTTTCATAATGATGAATTTGTTGTTGAGCAATATCCCTAGGAGTTCCCGCCACAGCCGGAGTTGGGTGCAATTGTGCTAAGATTTCCAACAGATGAATATTCGCAGAAACTTGACATTGAATTGGAGTCCATAGGTGTTGAATATTGGTAAGTTGTCTTAACCGAGGTAAACTTGTTAAATTAGGAGTTAACCCTAAACTTAATAACCGTTCAACAATAAAATCTACCACCACTTGATGTTCGCGCAGATTTTTTTCACTGTTCAGTAATTCTTGACCTAAATTAATATCTTCCAGGGGAGTTTTGCCGCGAGGTGCTGAACCCGCTAGTGCATCGGTGATTAACTCCTGATTTTTTAGACTAATTAACCGTTCTGGACTGGCTCCAATAAATTGTTGACCCTTACCATTTGCGGTTGAAAAGATATAACAATCTGGATATAGAAATCGTAAATTATTTAAAGAATTAATCAGATTAAATGGCTTTTTAGAAACCACATCAATCGGTTGAGAGAGGACTAATTTCTTTAAAGATTTAGCTTGAATTAAATCTAAAGCCGAATGAACAGACTGTTTAAACTGTAAATAGGGTTTGGGATCAGTTTCTACTTGTTTTGTTAATAATAAACTAGGTATTTCACAAGCAACCGAAAGAATCGAGGTTTTTTCTAAGGCATTAATTTGTTGACTTTTATACCAAACATCACTCAAAATATTTTCAATTTTAGAGTTTTTCTTTAAAACAATATTAACAATTAAAATGCAGCGATTCTTTTTTCTAATTACTTGCCATTTGGGTAAAAATATGGTAGTCGGCGGAAAATGAACCGCCTCTTGATGAAGCGATAAATTAGAATTAAAATGTTGATCAAAAAAGGTAAAACTACAACAAAAATAAGGTTTAGGTAAATTACTATTTTTGGAACCAATAATAACGGTTTTATCTAAACAAGATTGAATAAAGTTTTGCGCTTCCAAAAATCTATCCTTTCCGGTCGTCGTAAATTTAAGAGCCGTATCAACCGCCACAAAGGACTCCTCAAGTTGAGGTTTCTCAAAATAAAAATGAATTAAATTCGGATGATAAAACTCCTGTAAAACTGCTAAAGGATCAATCCATTGAATTTCATGAGCAATACTCAGAATTTTAGTCTGATAGTCTTGTAATCCATGATGCTGAAACTCTAACAAAAAGCGATGCAGTTCTTGGCGATCTTGCAATAACGGGGTTGCAGAAGGAAAAACTGGCATATAAAAAACGAACAAGAAAAGGTTAGAACAGGGAAAAGTATTACCGAAAAATCGTTAACTTCTGTTATCGTAATATAACTTAACGACTTTCCCAGCGATTTACCCTTTATTCATAATCTCTCTTGTAAAAATCTTCCCTTCAGTCTGTAAAAAAAGTTTATATATAGCAGGGGTCGGGTGTTGACCGTTGGCGGTTGACCGTTGACCGTTGACCGGTAGGGGTGGGGTTCCCCCCAAAGTCCGTCAACTTAAGCCGAAAACCCGTGATTACAGCCGAGATTAGATCCCCCTAAATCCCCCTTAAAAAGGGGGACTTGGATCTCCTCTTGTTAAGAGGGGGGATCATTGACTGGGAATCAGATAGCGCGTGAATTCGGGTTTGAGCGCCTACTTCTAGCCTTAAGTTGACACGCTTTGGGTTCCCCCGCCCCTACAAGTATTGACCGACAACCTCTTGTCCCGATGGTGTGGAGTTCTCTACCGTGATCAGTTATTCTTATGGGACAATAAGCCAGTCAGACCTGGGGGACAAAGAATCATAATTAGGCCGTCTAGCACCTTTCATTCGAGGGAAGTTAGAAGGCAAAATTCTAGGGGTTTGATGGGTTAAAAATGTGTTGAATTATAGGATGTCATCGTTTTAAATCTTCTTGCTATGACCACAGAATTGATTACAGCATCAAAAAATAAATTATGGTTAGCGGCAATTAAGCCTCCGATGTATAGTGTGGCAATTATGCCGATTTGGGTGGGTACTGCTGTTGCTGTATTTGAAACTTCTACAATCAATTGGAAGATTTTTAGTACCTTCATGACCGCCGCTATTTTAATTTTAGCTTGGGAAAACCTTCTGAATGATGTATTTGACTCAGAAACTGGAATTGACAAAAACAAACATCATTCTTTAGTCAATTTAACCGGAAATAAATTATTTGTTTTGGCAATAGGCAATGGTTGTTTAGCCTTAGCCATTTTAGGTTTATTAGCAATTTGTTGGTGGCAAAATGATTTAACGGTTTTAGGGTTAATTCTCCTTTGTTGTGGGTTGGGCTATTTATATCAAGGGCCTCCTTTTCGTTTAGGTTATCAAGGATTAGGAGAATTTTTATGTTTCTTTGCCTTTGGGCCGTTGGGGGTTTCTGCCGCCTATTATAGTCAAACTCAAAGCTGGTCGTGGGTTTGTTTACTCACATCAATTATTGTGGCAATTCCAATCACCTTAGTTCTATTTTGTTCCCATTTTCATCAAGTGGAAGATGATATTTTAGCGGGTAAAAAGTCCCCAATTGTTCGCTTAGGAACCGAACGGGGTGCAAAACTTTTACCTGGGGTTTGTGGGAGTATTTTTGTGCTCACGGGTGGATTTGTACTCTTAGGAATTTTACCCATTTGGACGTTACTCAGCTTTGTTGCTATTCCCTCGGCTATTAAACTCTGTCGTCATGTCAGCCAATATCATAACCAACCCAACTTAGTCAGCAATTGCAAATTTATTGCGATTTCTCTACAATTTTGGAGTAGCTTATTATTAGGAGTGGGGTTGATTTTGCATTAAATGAACCACCCTTTATAATTTATTGTTTGGGTGGGCAAAGCCCACCCCAAAAAATTCCAGGTTATATAGCACTACACATTACAGTGAGGACACTTCTAAATCCAGCAAACTCATTCCCTGTTCCCTGTTCCCTGTTCCCTGTTCCCTGTTCCCTGTTCCCTGTTATCAATAGAGGTTAAATGATGATGCAATTTATTCCGTTAATAGGACGGACATTTTTAGCAACAATTTTCATCCACGCTGCGGTTAATAAAATCTTTGATTTTGCTAATACTCAAACCCTGATGGCAGAAAAAGGATTACCGTTTGCGGCTGTATTATTAGTAGGAACCATTATTGTTCAAATTTTAGGAGGATTATCTTTAGTTGTTGGTTATCAAACTCGTTGGGGGGCTTGGCTTTTAATTCTATTCTTAATTCCGACAACTTTAGTGTTTCATAATTTTTGGGATGCACCTTCAGAAAAAATTGATTTCTTCAAAAATTTATCCATTATGGGCGGGTTACTGATGATTACCTATTTTGGTGCTGGGCCAGTGAGTGTTGATGAACATATTACCATGAGTAATACTGATTTTACTGATCCTGATAATCCCTAACCCATTCTTGAATCAGTTTTTGATTTAATTTTCCCTGGGAATTGCGAGGTAATTGTTCTAAAGAAATCCATAATTTAGGATGTTTGAATTTAGATAATTTTCCGATAATTGCCTGTTTTAAATCCACCAGATTAACCTGTTTAAAGCCAGAAACATACACCGCAACCACGATTTCACCCCAGTATTGATCCGGTTTTCCAATCACACAAATATCTTCAACTAAACCCGTAGAACGAATCACCATTTCTACTTCGGAAGGAAATACATTTTCTCCCCCAGTAATAATTTTATTACTCTGTCTCCCCACTAATGTTAAATATCCCTGTTTATCCCAATAGCCTAAATCATCCGGTATAAAACAATTAATTCGCAATTGAGGGTCAAAATTCTCCTGATAATATCCTAACATTAAAGCATCTGATTCAATTTTAATTAGTCCCGGTTGATTAAGTTTTAATTCTTCTTGATTTTCATCATAAATTTTAATTTGAGCATGGGGTAAAACCTTTCCAGAGCTATTATTCCCTGATAAAAAATCCGAAGGTTTTAAGGTGACAATTTGGGAGGCGGTTTCTGTCATTCCATAGGTTAAGGCGAGAGGAATTTGATGGAAACGACTTTGTTCTAATAAGTCTAACCAAGGCGGTGCTCCTCCTAATAATATTCCCTGAAATTGAGATAACCAATCAATTAAGGAGGGATGTTGTAATAAACGCTGGAGTTGGGTCGGAACTAAGGAGATAAAATAATCAGTAGGATTAAAATTAATCCAGTCTTCTGCTTCTACAGTTTTAAAGGATGTAATAATTAATTGTCCATCTGTTAAAAGCGATCGCATCCACTGCATTAATCCACTAACATGATAAAGCGGTAAAGTACAAAAAGAATCAATAGTAGAAGTTTGAAAATACTCTTGAACACCTCGAACTGAAGCCGTTAAGGTTTCCCAAGTATGAACAGCAAACTTAATGTTTCCTGACGTTCCTCCGGTGGGAATCATAATCAAATTTTGGAGAATTTCATGATTATTATTGCAGGGGTTTTGATAATCTGAGATTTGACCTTGAGATATTAATAAATTAGGTTGAACTAATTGATAAACTTGCATCCATTCTTGTTCTCCCCAATGGGGATTACATAAAAATACCGGACATTTTGCTGTCACCGCAGCCACAAAAGCCGATAAAAATAAAATAGGATCAGATTCAGATAGTAAAATTTTGGGATAATTTTTATTTGAATTAATCCATTGATTAAGATCGTTTAATTGAGTTTTACAAATATCTACGAAAGATTCTTTGTTGTTTAAAAAAATCAGATTTTTTTTGTTAATTTCATCGATTAAATTCATATTAAATATTTTCCTAAATCTCCCCTTAAGTAAGCCTTAAGCGTGAGTTTATGGCATCGCCTTAACCCGGATAACTTTGAATATTAAAAAGTATCACCCTAAGTACATGAAAATCCCAAATTTTTACTAACGCTTACAAACAGGCTCTTTTTTATAATCAGGAGTCACATCACTATAAAAGGTGCGAATTCCTCTATTTTTAGAAACAAAAACATTAGTAAACGTTTTTCCATTATCCGTTATTCTGAGCAAACAAGCATTAGTTTGAGGGTGATTAACGGAGTTATTTTTAAAAGCTTTAGTAGCAATAGTTAATATTTCTTCCGCATTCAAAGTATAGGCATATCCCTTAAAAGGAGATTGGACTAATTGATTGCGTACTTTCATCACAACTCCCATAGAATAAACCGCACCCGGAAGAACTTCCGCCCGATAATCAGAATTCGGTAAACGTCCGGCTAATTTTTTATTTTGTAAGTCTAAATAACGTCCGACATAGTGTAATCCTCCGATTTCTTGATAATCCAGTTCTCCACAGAAAACGTGATCAAATCCCTTGACAACAAACCAAGCATTAGTAAAATCATCCAGGAATTCTTGATTAGAAGTTCGCCCAGAAATAATAAAGCCTCCGACATTCTGTTTAATATTAGCGAATACACCCGGAAACTGTTTGATCATCATTTTAAACTCAGTCGGACTAACTACATTTCCTGGTAAACCACAAATTTTATTAACCGCTTGATCAAATTCATTTAAACGGGGAGGAACTGGGGTTAAATCTTGTTGACCTCCGACCGCTACAGAAACCGGATTATTAACGGTATCAAAAAAAGGTAAAAATTCCGATTTAGGGGAATAACTGGCAATAGCAGCATTCGGGAAAAGATTAAGAAATAGTAATAGAGTTAATCCCGTGAATCTGCCCATCCAATTTAATAGTTTAGTTCCCAGATGACTCGGTGTTTTGATGAAAAATTTAGCCATATTCTCCTAGGGTTGTTCGGTTAAAGTAATATCACTAAAAGTACCGTTAAATCCGATTGGATTTTATTAATTTTTATAATATTTTTCCGCTTCATATTGTGATTTTTTAAAGATTCCAGTAAAGTGTAGAAAAATATTGTGATCTGGAGATCTGAGTTAATGTTAGTCCCCAATCGAGAGCAACACCGTCCTTCCGAGGAAGAGATTGAACAAATGTGGCAGGAATTAGAAGTTGTATCTATTCCCTTAAAAGACCCTGCTGTTGATGAACTCTTAAAACAGTTACGAAAAACACATCAAAATGGAGGTGCAGAATTTGCTCGGTTTCAACTTTCTCCTCATCCCGTCTTAGAGTGGTTTGGTTCACGAGATTTACTGAATGAAATTAATTTTTTTGAACAATTTGTTACCTTACCCTCGGTGATGGATGGTTTATCAGCTTTAGAAATTGAAACCCCCTTAGCAACGTCCTTAGATTTAACCGACGATACGAGCGCCTTCACCCTGGATGGAGAATTAGGAGAAATTTTAGTATTTGGGGGTGCGTATGAAGAATTTCAAGGGACAGCGAAACAAGCCAAGGATTTAGGGATGAAATTCTGTGAGGCCCTGTTTCAGAGTCGTTATGATGAAATTCAGATGTATATTTCTCAAGAACCTTGGACAGAGTGGTTTGCTGATGTGGCTTGGGATGTAACTTGGTTCGGAGTTGATAAGCGAAACTCTCAAATTTGGGTATTATGTATTACCGATACGGATTAGTTAGAGAGAGTTCCTGGCCAATTTTATCCTTTTGTAGGAGGGAACAGGGAACAGGGAACAGGGAACATCGCAGGAAAAGAGTTCTCTGGGCGCGGTTTTAGCATCAGTCTATGTCCTAACACCCCCGGCGCGACTGCTATACCCTAAAAAAATTGGTTACAACTCTCCAAAAATAGGCTACAACAGAAGCAACAACAAGAAAGATGATCTGTACCGGATTAGCAGTATTATTGTTGAGCTACACCTGAAATTTCACAGCGTTCCCCTTGTATTCAAAACGTAAGTAGCATCGGCGGATCTCCTGAGAGTTGCTGTAAATTTAATCTGTCCATATAGGGATTACAGTCAATGCTTTTCCCAATTATGATAGGCTCCAGAGTCAGATTAGAGCAATTTTTCCCGATCTGGAATTAGGGCTGCAATGTCAATTTTCTAGGGAAAAAATTTTCCTATCCAGTGACCCTGACGTTGTAATCCTGAATTCAGTTCAAGGGAATTTTGAGGATTTCAGTCCTCTGAGGCGGGAGCACCCATTGGATCTAAGGGTCAATCCGATCCCTTAATCCTGCTGCTGAAGGCACTCAGACGAATACAAGCAGGAACCCTTCCTCCTTCGTTACTGGAATCAACCCCTGGATTTTGCAAAAAAAGATTCCATTTTTCCCAGCTTATGCTATATTGAAAAATGAGGAAGTTGCTTTTAACGGCATCGACCATCTACGCAAAGGCAAACGTTCAGGCGGGAAAGCGTTAACACTTTAGAATTAGAACAACTTAAGAGGTATTATGAGCCAAAAGGTTATACACCCGATGGATAAGTTTCAACGTCAGGTGCATTCCCTGGTCAAGTCTGACATTATCAAACCTTCCGAGAGTCTGTGGAAAATTGCCCTTCTCTATGGCGATGAATGGAAATTTTGGAAGCAGGAATTGTTAGAGTTTGGTTTCTCCATGCAAGATCCCATCAGCGAGTTATTAGCCGTTGAAGCCTGGGATGAAGACGAAGAGTAGAAGCCTATTTCTCAAACCCTTCCTGATGTCAGTCGGTCTGCACTCAATCTCGAATTTACCCTGTAATTAAATTAAATCTGCTGTTTCAAGTTTTGTATTTCTTTCTATAAGCTTTTAGTCCATTGCCCTTTCCCCTTCCTTTGCGTAATTGTTCCTCATGATTTCATGAATTTAGGCAATGGGCTAAAGCTTGAGATAGATCTGAAGCCGTTTGATACCGATCTTTGGGTCGATATTCTGTGGCTTGTTCAATAACTTTTCGCAGTTGCGGTGTAATCGTGGGAACGTTATCGAGTTCAAAACCATAACTATTCCCCCGTTTGCCATAAAATTTTAAGGGTGTTTCGGCGGTCAGTAAAAAAATTAACGTTGTACCGATCGCATATAAGTCCGACTGGATCATCGGTTGTCCCCGATCCTGTTCAGGAGCGCTGTATCCTTCTGCACCAATTCGGGTTCCCGGAGGGGTTCCAATTTCTTTCACGGCTCCAAAGTCCAAAACCACAATGCGGTGATCTCGTCGTCGCAAGAGTAAATTGGCAGGTTTGATATCTCGGTGGATAATGGGCGGATCGAGTGAGTGAATATAGTCCAATACCTCACAGGTTTGCATCATCCACTGAATGGCTTGTTGGGGAATCACTGGCCCCCGTTGATGGATGTACTGTTCGAGATCCGTTCCATGGATCATTTCCATCACTAAATATTTTTTACCCTCTTCCACGAAAAAGTCGTAAAACTTGGGAATACCCGGATGGTTTAAGGCTTTTAGGGTACGGGCTTCTCGTTCAAATAATTCTTGCGCTTTGGCAATTTGTGCCATATCCGCGTTCATTTCTTTGAGAACGACGACAACAGGCACGGCAGATTTGGCGGTGGTGGAGTCCCACGCCAAAGTTGTTGTTCCCATCCCTCCTCGTCCGATGGTTCTCAACACTTGATATTGTCGTACCGTGCGTTCTACCTGAATTGGAAACCCACAATGGATACAAAATAGATTTCCCCCCGTGTTGCCCTCATGGTTACAAGCAGGGGCGTTAGCTGGAATCACAATCACGCTGGCTTGGAGTTTAACTTGTAATAGAGGGCCACCTTTGGCCAATTCAATTAAAGCTCCATCTCCCACTAATCCCTGAGTCGTGAGAATACCATTAATAAAAGTACCATTGGTTCCCTTACTCACGATTAACCAAGGAGAACTCTGGGTTTCGTCTGAGGGATGATGTAACTCCAGATGATACCGGGAGACTAAGGGATCAACAATGACAACCTGATTATCTGCTGCTCGTCCAATGCGGATAATTGCTTCCTGTGCAAATGTCCACTGTCTCAGGGGCGTTTTTTGTTGGGGATCTAACAACGTTAGGGTTAGCATTGATTATGGTTAGCGGTTGACTGTTGGCTGTTGACTATTGGCTGTATTCTTCCCCGACACCCGACACCCACCTACACCCAAGCTCGAACCACAACAGCCGTAATATTATCGTGACCATTATATTGATTACCCAAAGCAATTAAATCGTCTACTCCTGTGGCTAAATCGGTTTCAGGATTTAATAAAGGGTCAAGCTGAGTTTCACGGAATCTTTCGAGGACATCATGATCGGTTAAACCATCGGAGGCTAATATTAAAACTGTATCTTCCTCGATTTCCAAAAATTGAATATCGGGGTGAACAAACTGTTGTTCTCTAGGGCCTAATGCTTGTGTTAACTGATAGGCATCGGGGCGAGAATAGGCGAGAGCGGGATCAATTCCCCGTTGAATTTCTCGTTGTCCAACTTCATGATCAACGGTAATTTGTTGTAACCCTTGTTTGCGGGTTAAACGATATAATCGACTATCACCAACATGGGCAACGGCGACTTGATGATTAACCACTAGCGCCATCACTAATGTAGTTCCCATGCGGCCACTCCCGGAACGTACCCCTTGTTGATTTTCAGTATAAATCGCTGCGTTGGCTTGTAAAATGGCATCTTGTAAAGTTTCCTCCGTCGGAAGTGCTTGTAAACCTTGATTTTGGAAATAGTTCTTCAGGGTATCAACGGCCATTTGACTCGCCACTTCTCCTCCGGCGTGTCCTCCCATGCCATCACAAAGAATATATAAACCCCGTGCTGACAATATCTGTCCCCTGGGGGTTTCTTGAATCTTGATGTGGGTTTCCATGCCAAAACAGTCTTCATTATGATCGCGTTGACGTCCAACATCCGTGCGTCCAATGGCTTCTAAATGTCTGAGTTGTTGAACTGGAATCACCGTTGGAGCCTGATTTAAAGAGGGTTTGGGGAGTTCCTGACAGTCTGCTTGTAGAGGAGTCGAGGTAGAGGGAAAATTAATTTCATCTAAAACGACCATTAAATCGGTTCGGAGTTGTTCAACGGTTTGAGTTTTTCCTTCAATTAAATCCCGTAATACTTCTGTTAAGGAACCGACCAAAGTTCGTTGAGATTGTTGAAATAACTCCTGCCACATTCGCCCTAAATCTGATAAATTCAGGGGATCATCAAGCTTTTCAAAATACAGTTGTTGTAAACATAACTGTTGAGAATTTTGAGAAAAGACTCGTAAATTTGAGATTTCTAGTAAACTTTGACGACAGCCCCAAGGTTCTAACAATACCCACAATTCAACTAAATCCCCTAACCAATAAACAATTTGTTGGGGTGTAGTTTTTCTGTTACTCCACAGGTCAGATAATAGGGGAAAATCAGCAAAATTTTCTAATAGAATCACACTATAAGATGGATTTTCCCAAGCATCTTGTAACCGAGGGAAATAGTTCGGCTTTTGAGAGGTTAAGGAAAAATAGGGTTGAGCCGCCGCAATAATAAACGTCTCTACCTCTGGATTTGAGGGGGTAGAAGTTTGGTCTTGTAAAGCTTTTAACGGGGAAACCTGCAACGGTTGAGTATCTAAAACCTTAACAGTGAGAGTTTCACCCGCTTTTAGGGGGGGGAGAGGGTCTAAAAGTTGATAACGTTCCTGGGGGTCTAAATAAGCCTCACTGGGCTGTTCCAGGGGTTCAATACCGGGGGGGTCGGGGGGTAGCTCTTGGGGGGGTTCCAGGGCATCCTTAGCCGGAATGGTGATGGATTCGAGGTCTGTTGGGGAGAAAATTTCTTCTCCGGGTTGATCTGGGGATGGGGTTGAATCTGGCTCCTGAGCGTCTGGAAGGGAGGCGGGGGGTTCGGTATCAATCCGATCTAAAACCGATTCGGCGGTAGGGTCAGAGGCTGTGTTAGCCCCCTCTAAATGGTCATTATTTAAGGACTCGGCGGCGGGTTCAGGTTGAGAAGTAGCTAAAGACGAAGGGAGAACCACCGCTAGATAAACCGTTCCGGTTAATGTCCCGCAGTTTTGACATTGAAGCGTATCCAAGGGAACCGTTGTTCCACATTCAGGACAAGGTTTCTGGGTGAGAGAAGTACCACAGCGTTGACAAAACTTGTTGAGATTGGGGTTTTCAAATTGACACTGGGGACAAACAACCATAGTTACCAAAAAAATGGGTTTAAAGCCACGTCTTTGTAGGAGGGCTTTTTATTTATAGTTAAGTCTATAATAGCATCAATTCACTGAAATCCTTCATTTCTAATGGTTTGAACAGCGATTGATTCCAGAGTCGATAGAGGAATATGACAAAAATATTGGCGGCGAAACTGTTCTTCTTGAACGGTAGCTAAGAAGGTTGGGATTAATTCAGCCAGGGTTGGGGAAGAATTTAAAGTTTGTGAATTTTGCCAGGTGATATAAAAGGCATGATCTCGATATTCTATCTTAAATCCTAATAATTTTAAGCTTTCAAAACCAATTTTTAGGGGGATTTCTCCTAAATTTAATTGAGTTCGGAGTTGTTGACGAGTAACGGGTTGATGGGTACGACTGAGATATTTAGCAATTCCGATCAGTTGTTCCCAAATTTTTTGAGGAGGTAATAATTCGGGTATCGTATAAGCGATCGCTAAGGGTCGTTTTTGAATATAAGCACGTCGAAACCAAGCTTGTAAATCTTCCCAGCAAGTCGGACAGTCTTTGAGAATTAATGAATTTTCACTTATTCCAGAATCAGATAAAATTTCATCAAGGTTTTGATTTCGATAATCTAAAATTGGGTGATCAGCAAGATTAATTGACGATAGAGGAGCGTGATCTTGAGCAGAACGTAACTCTAATAAGCGAATCTCATATTGTTTTTTAAAAGTATTAAAATCCAGTTCCACAATAATATCCCATCGTCCATCGGGTAAGTCATCTTTATAATGTCCCCACCAAACCCCCGAAAATCCCGTTGAGGTGGACTTGTCCCAGAGTTCAAAAGTAGTTTTAATATATTGAACTTTTCGCCCTCTTAAATCTTGTTCTAAAGAATGCCAAGGATTAACAAACCAACAATTTTGAATTAATATTTTAGGAACCGGATTTCCCATTCCACAGGGTTCTAAGAGTTTTAACTCTTGAAATAAATCAAATCCTAATTCTGAAACGGTACAAACTAAATCAATTTCAATATTTCGTTGACCCACTTCCTCTAAACTCGATTCTAATTGTTCTCGCATTTGGCGATTAATCGCATCAATAAATATCGGAAGATTTTTGATCGGTAAACTTAACCCGGCTGCTAAGGGATGACCCCCAAATTGATGTAAAAGATGGGATTGACTTTTGACTAATTCATAGAGATCAATTTGATTAACAGATCGAGCCGAACCTCTAGCTAATTTAACTTCTAAATCTTGCTGATTTTGATCCTCATAACTGCCTAAATCAAGGGTTCCTTCTGTACTTAATAAAATCGTCGGTCGGCAGTATATTTGAGCCACTTGACCGGCCACTAAACCTAAAACGCCTCCCGGCCATTGAGCATCGGATAATACAATTACCTGGGTTGTGGATAGGTCAATTTTTCTTAATTTTGCCGTGACATCACGGGTAACATCCTGTTGTAATGCTTTGCGGCGAGTATTGGCTAATTCGGTTTCTAAGGCTAATTGTTGACAGCGTTTTTGATCTCGGCTCGTTAGCAATTCAACACAGAATTTAGCATCCCCATAAATGCGACTCACAGCGTTAATTCTGGGGCCAAGACCAAAGGAAATATCCGTTGGGCGATCGCCTGTTCGTTTACATAAATCTAACAGTTTAGCGACCCCTGGACGGGTAGGTTTATGCAATTGTTGTTGTAATTTTTCGATTCCAACTTGAGCTAAATATCGACAATCTCCTTTGAGTTGAACTAAATCGGCAATTAAACCAATCGCAACTAAATCTAATAAATCTTCTAAGGGACGTTGGGGAATATGGGGTAAGGTTTCATATAAAGCTTCAATTAATTTATAAGCAACCGCAACTCCTGATAAATGATATAAAGGATGATCTGGGGATAAATAACGGGGATTAATAATCGCAATAACCGGAGGTCTTTCTTCAAGTAAAGTATGATGATCGGTAACAATAATATCAATGCCTAATTGGTTAGCATATTCAATTTCTTTTAAGTTTGTACTTCCAGTATCACAAGTAACAATTAACTGACATCCCTGGTGATATAATTGATCAATTCCGGCACAATTTAACCCATGAGATTCCGTTAATCTGTTGGGGATATAATAAGATAATTGCTGATTTTCTCGATTAAAAAATTGTCCTAATCCATCCCATAATACAGAAGTTGCCGTAATGCCATCGGCATCAAAATCCCCCCAAATTATGACAATTTCTTGACGATTTCGGGCTAAAATTAATCGATCTATTGCCCTTTCGATCTCAATGCCAAATTCAAAAGGACTCGCAGGTTGATAGCATTGAGGATTTAAAAACCCGATTAATTGTTCAGGGGTTTTTATTCCTCTATTTAATAATAATTGAGCAATATATTTTCCTGAAATTTGAGGTGCATACTCTTGAATGATAGGAATCATCCACTCAGGAATATCTAAATTGGGTTGAATTTGCCACATATAGCAGGGAACAGGGAACAGGGAACAGGGAACAGGGAACAGGGAAAAAAGATTATTCCCTTAAATTGTAACCTCTTGAATTTGATCAATATTATATAAATTTATAGCCTCTAAGGGTTGAGAAAGAGATAATTCTTCAGGAACTCGTTGACAACGGATGGCAAATTGACAGGATTTACAACATCCTTGATTAATATCAACTTGGGGAAAAGGTTCACCTTGTTGATAACAATCTAAATTCTGATGAAATTGATCAACAAGTTGGGTTAAATCCTCGTGATTTTTTTGATGTTGTTGTTTATTATAGGGAAAATATAAAGATTGAGGAGGTTTTTTCTGAGGAGACTTGACAAACCAATAGGTCATCGAAACTTGTTCGGGTAAATATTGACTGGTTTCGACTAAAGTATAAAGATATAAACGAGTTTGCCAACTTTGTTCTAAAATTTGGTGATTTTGAGGTCGAGGATAGGTTTTCCAATCAAAAATTTGCGCCTGTTGTTCCTCGGCTTTAATTAAATCATAAATAACAACTAATAAATCATCCTTAAAATTTAAACTACGATAATGTTCTGCTTCTCGAAAAAGGCAGGTTGAATTTTCAGAATCTACACTAAAAATATCCGATGCAACGGTTAAAAATTCAGTATAACAACGTTGTAATTCGGCATCTTCGGTAAGTAAGGGCTCTACAGGTAATCCTAACTCATGTTGCTGCATCAATAGGTGAAATTGACTTCCCCAAGCGATACGTTCTTCATCCTCTGGAGAAATGGGTGAAACCAATTGATCTAAATAGGTATATTGAAATTTTCGGGGACACAGAGACAACAAATTTAAGTGTTGTTGAGACAGTCTAAATCGAGTCATGGCGATTTGATCAACAAACAGGTCTACTTTGAATTATCACCTGAAAAGGGTGAAAACGGTTGCGATGATTCCTCCTAAAATTAGACTTATGTTAAGTAATATGATTGGCGAATATTTCCTGAATAACGTTTCAAATTTAATCGGTTTTTCCTTAGAGATGTTCAATCCATTCAGCTTGTTTAGATAATTTCGCTTGTTGTTGTC
Organism: Planktothrix serta PCC 8927; assembly: GCF_900010725.2. NCBI lineage: Bacteria > Bacillati > Cyanobacteriota > Cyanophyceae > Oscillatoriales > Microcoleaceae > Planktothrix > Planktothrix serta. The sequence goes on from NZ_LR734876.1 coordinate 77,223, forward strand.
CTTTGAAGCGATCGCTTCCATTTAATAACGAAATTGGGGTACTGACTAAATCCACGATTTCCGCTTTTCCCATCAACAGTTTTATGCTACCGAGAGGTAATTCTTTGAAAATCCAACGTCCTAAACGATAAACATAATCAGAAGGGGTTAATTCTTGCATTAAATTAATCCCATGAAGTTCATGCAAATAACGATTAGATTCCCCATAACGTCGCCATTGACTTTGTAAGGCTTTGAAGGTAGACCGATGACGGTGTTTAACCGTTGCTTGGGGTGCAAATTCTAATTGATAATCGCTTTGTTGTTGAATGCGCCAACAGATATCCGCATCCCCCCCAGTTGTTAAATAGGGACGAAATAAACCCACCTGTTCAAAAATAAGGCGACGAATTGCTAAATTAGCGGTTTGACCGTAGGGTAAAAAAGCATTATTTAAAGTATGTTTTTGAGATAAAGTCTCTTGTTTATCGGCATACTTTTCTAATAAATTTTGACTGGGTAAGGCTATAATTTCACCTGCAACTAAACCGATATTTTTATTAGAAAAGGGTTTAATTAATTCCTCTAACCATTGGGATTCTGGTCTACAATCCATATCTGTAAAAACAATAATTTCACCCATTGCGGCTCGAATTCCTGCATTACGAGCAGCATAAGAACTTTGAATCTTATTTTCTGATAGTGATCGAATATTAATTGAAGAACCAGCCGCTAACTCCTGTACCATCGCCACAGAATTATCCTGACTATTATTATCCACTAATAAATATTCTACTTGATCTACCGGATAGGTTTGTAAGCGCAAACATTGAATTAAATCCGGTAAATCTATCTCACCATTATAAACGGGGATAACAACAGAAAGGTTAGTCATGATCAGGGTGGGTGTAGGGAAAGAGGAATATTTGGGGTTATCTAGGTTGATGAATAGCCGAGGATAAGACTGATTAATACTAAAATAGCATTAATCACATAAAAACTACCCACAACTTGGGTTTCTTGCCATCCTGATAATTCTAAATGGTGATGCAACGGAGCCATTTTTAACAGACGTTTTCCCACTCCTTCGGAGTTTTTTGTAGCTTTATAATAGCTAACTTGAGCAATTACAGATAGGGTTTCAACCAAGAAAATTCCACTGATAATTAATAACACCCACAAACTATTGGTTAATAAGGCTACTGTTGCAAAAGCTCCTCCTAATGCTAAAGCTCCCGTATCTCCCATAAACACTTTTGCTGGGTTACGGTTATGGGTGACAAACCCTAAACAACTGCCACTCATACAAGCACAAAAGGTGGTTAATTCCGGTGCGGTGGGGGCTAAATAAGCACCTAAACCCAAAAATGCGATCGCGCCTAACCCTGCCATTAAACCATCAACACCATCAGTTAAATTGGTAGCGTTACTCTCAGCAACTTGCACAAATATTGCTAATGGCCAGAATAATAATCCGAGGGGAATTGCTAATCCTAATGGTAAAGCAACGGTTGTTATAGTTGCCGATTGAGTGGCGAGTAACCAAAAACAAAATAGCGTCGCAAAACCAACTTGCAACGCCAATTTCATTTTAGGAGAAATCCCTTTATTGGATTTACGTCTTAAAATCTGCCAGTCATCCAACCAACCAATAAATCCATAAGCCAAAGTTAAGGCAGAAACCGCAATTATATTCGGATTAAATTGAGTTAAAATTAAGGCGATCGCAACTCCAACCGGAATAAAAAAGACGCCTCCCATCGTTGGAGTTCCGGCTTTTTGTAAATGCGCTTGGGGGCCATCTTCTCGAATAAATTGTCCGGCTTTAATTCGGACTAACATCGGAATTACCCAATGTCCCAACGCAGAAACCGCAACCGTACAAACAAACCAAGGCAAAAACAATGACCCTTGAATTTGGAATAAATGGTCATTCACCCCATCTAAACTAAAGGCGAACACACTCAACCCTAAACTCAGGAATAACAACAATGTTTGTCCCGATAAATTGAATGATTTAGCCGAAGAAAATTTGCTATCCACAGAAAAAATTTAATCCTCAACACCACAATTTCAAAAGACTGAAAATAGGACAAAGGGTTTCAGTCACACCATGACAATTCCCCCGTCTGTCTTTCTAGCCTTCTAATAAATCCTCAGCATCATCATCATCATCATCATCATAAACGGAGTCATCAACGGACATGAGTTCCGAGATTTCCTCCTCCTCATCCAAGTAGTCAGTGACTTCACCACTGGGGGTATCCCGCGCGATCAGACGTCCCGTTGATTCTAACCAAGCCAAAAGTGAAATTTCTTGCTTAGAAGGAATCACGTCAGCAGGTTCATGGACAGGGATTTCGCGTAACGATGGATTGAGCATTTTTAGTTTCAGGTGTCAAATAGAAGTGCGTTAGACTTAATGTAATTTTACACAATTATTGATTATGGACGGTATCATAATTTTTAAATCTATTTTGAGTTTTATAGATTTAAAAAAACTAACAAATAATTAATTAACTATAAGTTAAAATTATGATTAATCAAAAAAAAGCCACCCTCTTAGAAATGATTGCGGGTAAAAATCGAGGGTTACTCGCCACTGAAACCGATAAAGCGGCGATTTTATCAGCTATTACTCAACTGGAGGACTTCAACCCCAACCCTCGACCCCTAGAAGTACCTCAACTGTTAGAGGGAAATTGGCGACTCTTGTATACCAGTAGCGATGAATTATTAGGAATTGGTCGGTTTCCGTTGTTAAAATTAGGGCAAATTTATCAATGTATTCGGGTTGCGGATCAGAAGGTTTATAATATTGCGGAAGTTCAAAGTTTACCCTTATTAGAAGGATTAGTTAGTGTCGCGGCAGAATTTGAACCGGTTTCAGATAAACGAGTCAATGTTAAATTTAATCGGTTTATTATCGGTTCTCAACGCTTCATTGGCTATCAATCTCCTAATCCTTTTATTACGGATATTGAAAGCGGTAAAAAATTTATTGCGATTGATTTTAATTTAAAAGCTCGTGAGCAACAAGGCTGGTTAGATATTACCTATTTAGATGAAGATTTAAGAATCGGACGGGGAAATGTTGGGAGTGTGTTTGTATTAACAAAAGTTGTTTAATTTCCAGGTTTATTAAGTTTTTAACCTAAAGATGGCAGATCCACCGACAGATAGATGCCATTTGTTGATCATTTGTTAGATTTGCTGTATTTTCTAAAACTCCGGTTTCAAGTTGATGCCAAATTTCTCTAGCCATATTTTTTTCAATGGCTGCACCAATAAAAAAAGTATGGGGTTTAAGTTCTATTTTTGAAAATGCAATTACAATACGTTGTAATGCGGTTCGTGCTGTTTTCCAATGTTCATCTGCACCTGCGGGATCAATTCCTCCTTTCAGTTCTCCTAATGCAATATAAGTGGCGGGTATTTGTTCTTTTTGAGTCAGTTCTTCTGGAGTACAATTTAATAAACATAAATCTATATTATTACCCACTAAAGTAACTTTTCGATTAAAAATTAAAGTACGATGTTCAAGTTCATGTTGCCAACTTAGACCTTTTAAATATAACTCAATATCAGAATCATCTTCTAGCATTTGCACCCATTGATTAGTTGCAGAATGTAGCCATCGATAAGATTTTCCTGAAATTCTTAATATAGAAATTAGGGTGCGAATCAGCTTTCGTTGTGCTAAGATTCCACCCGCATTCCGCATTGATCCTCCTAATGTATCTCCTCGTGTTAATAAAAATCTAAAAACCAACTCTTCTACAAAATTTGACCCCGCAGGTTCTAAAAAGTTTTTGATTAATCCTTGTATGGCATCTATTTTATCTTGAATTTCTAAGTATTTTATAGCTTTATCAGATAACCCTGCTGCTGTGATTAAAGCAGGTTGTATATCTGTAATTTCTAAAAGATCAGTAGGATTTTTAGCTTGAGATGCAAATAGCTTGAGGGTTCTTGCTTGTTCAATAAAGGGGGTTGCTCTCCGATTTTTTTCTAATGCTAAAGCCACAAAACCAGAGCGAGTTGCTTGATAATCTGTAATTAGATCCTCACTGCTTGTTAAATGTTGAAGATAGGGTTTGTTTGGTGTCATTTGGCTTTTCTCCAAATATAAATACACTTTCTTAAAGCTTCTCGTCCGTGCAGTCCCATTTGCTGGCTACTGTTTCCTTTACCATTGGGTAATACTAAAATATTTTCAACAGAAAATCCGAGATCTTCTGCAATTTTTGAGAGAATTAAATCCACAGAAATACTAATTCCTGCATAACGAACATTATCATTAACCATAATTAGATAGGTGTCAGGTTTCATGACTCTACCACACTCTTGAATCACACAAGCCATTTCATAAAAATAACCTCTGATCATTCTAGTAATTCCATTATTATTTAATAACCCTTGTGCTTTTTGTTCCTCTAAGTAATTTAAAATAGATTGTAATAGATCTTGATTATCTGTAACATTAATTGCTGTTTTCCAGTCAGGATTGATTTTTAATAAATCTTTAGCTTTATTTTCAACAGTACAACTTAACATCTGTTGTCGAAGTTGCACGAGTTCTTTTTCAGGCACACCCAGTAATGCCAATTCTAACGCATAGGTTCGAGTATAGTCATAACGATTACAATAAGGAGGAGAAGTAATCACCGCATCATAGATATTTTCAGGGAAGCTAGGGAGAATATCTAAACATGAACCGTTATAGAGTTTAAGATTTCCTTTATTTGAATTCCTAGAAAACAGTTCCAATTGTTGACTTGTTGGCTGAATATCTTGGATAATTTCATCTAGTTTATTAATAATAGCTTTTTCAAAGTTAAGGATTTCTCCTTTATTAAAATGAGTTTTACCTTGTTGATGGTTTGACCGATAATCCCATCGTAAATATTGACCATCTTTGCGAGTATAACTGACTTCTTCTAATACACATAATAAGGCAAAACGTAATAGGCTTTTTACCTGTTCATTTTCTTGAAGTAAAGCACCTCTATATTTTTCAATAGATGCTTTTGTTTCTTCAGGATAAGCACCTTTTGTAATTCTCAATTCGAGCAAAGGATCTAACTCTTTTGTTTTTAGCCAAGGTTTTTGATCTTTCCAGTATTGAATTCTGGTTAAATCTTCTAAACTTAAATCATAATCAATTATTTTTCTAGTATTAATAATTTCTTGACCAATGGGAAGTAACTCGATCCCTTCGGCGTTAATTCCCTGAGAATTAGCAGCACATAAAGTTGTTCCACTTCCGGCAAAGGGATCTAAAATATTACCCTGATTAATATTGTACTTTTTGAGCAAATATTCAACTAGAGAGGCTGAGAAGGCTTCTTTATATTTAAAGCAACGATAAAGAGCTTTAGTTTTATTGGCTTGAAAACTAACTAAGGTTCGATTTAGTTCTGACTTTAAAAATAACTGTTCTGAGAAATATTGTTTAAGTTGATTATCTAAACCTGTAATTTTATCGAGGCTAGAGGGTTGTGAGTCTATACAATTTTGAGAAGGTTGTTCTAGGAACACAGGTTTATTAGTCACGGGATAAGTATCAAGATTAATAATAATATCATAAAATAGAGCGATCGCCAAACCTAAATAATAGTTAAGCTGGCAAGTTTTGGGAACTCAAGTTTATAATGAATAGATATCACTTAACTTTTAATCCCCTACCCCACAATGATATTAAAATACAATCCTGGTCTTTGTTTACCTTCTGCGGAAGATTTACCCGACTCTGATGATACGCCTGTGGATAACGAACTGCAAGATTTAATCCCTGGACTGCTGAAAATCCTCCTCGCTTCTATTTGGTCTGAACGTATGGACTGGTTTTTTGGGGTTGATATGGGAATCTATTATGATCCTGAACAACCTGCTATTGTTCCCGATGGGTTTTTAAGTGTGGGAGTTCCTCGAATTATTGATGAAGATTTACGCTTGAGTTATGTCCTTTGGGAAGAACACGAAGTCCCTATTCTCATTATTGAGGTGGTGTCTCACAAACGCCGAGGAGAATATACGAAAAAGAAACTATTTTATGCAGAAATGGGGGCATTATATTATGTGGTTTATAATCCTTTACGGAAACGAAAACCACCTTTAGAAGTTTATAAACTCGAAAATGGTACATACCAATTGCAAGCAGGTGAACGAGTTTGGTTAACGGAATTGCAATTAGGAATTGGTCGAGAACGGGGAACCCATTTAGGAATTACCAGAGATTGGTTATATTGGTATAATCAACAGGGAAACCGTTATTTAACTGCCGAAGAACGTCTGCAACAATCTCAACATCAAACCAGTTTAGCCGAACAAAGAATACAACAACTGGAAGAACAGTTACGACGTTTAGGGATTAACCCCAATCAACTCAATTAATATTAATTTGGGGAATTATTACCAATAAAATTAATTTCCTAACGTAGAGACGTTGCATACAACGTCTCTACAATAATTTGAAAACTTTTTTAAGGGTTGCGATCGCTGATCTCCATCAAAAGTTAAACTAGGATAGTTGTGCTAAATGGGATGTTAGTGACGTCGCTCGGATACCGCAGAGGGAAAATTGAGCTAAAAGTGTCTCAGAGTCTACTGTTTACCGATTAACGTCTCTTTTAACATCAAAGCAATCAAATCTAAACTGCAATATGATAGAACGGTATACTTTGCCCGAAATGGGCAATTTGTGGACAGAGACTTACAAGCTGCAAACTTGGTTACAAGTAGAAATTGCCGTCTGTGAGGCGCAAGCAGAGTTAGGATATATTCCATCGGAAGCCGTTGAAGAAATTAAGGCTAAGGCAAATTTTGATATCAAGCGGGTGCTGGAAATTGAGGCAGAAGTCCGCCATGACATGATTGCCTTTTTAACCAATGTTAACGAATATGTTGGGGATGCCGGACGCTACATTCATTTAGGCTTAACCAGTTCTGATGTGTTGGATACGGCCTTAGCGCTGCAATTAGTGGCCAGTGTGGATGTGTTGTTAGAACGCACGGAAGCCTTAAGTCAGGCCATTCGTTACCAAGCGCAACAACATCGAAATACCGTGATGATCGGCCGTTCTCATGGTATCCACGCTGAACCTATCACCTTTGGCTTTAAATTAGCCGGATGGTTGGCGGAAGTTTGTCGCAACCGAGAACGTTTGGTGCGTTTGCGTCAAACCGTGGCGGTGGGTAAAATTTCTGGGGCCGTGGGAACTTATGCTAACGTTGATCCGAGGGTAGAAGCGATCGCTTGTCGCAATTTAGGACTCGAACCCGATACCGCTTCAACCCAAGTTATTTCGCGTGATATTCATGCGGAATATGTGCAAACTTTAGCGTTATTAGCCGCTAGTATTGAACGGTTTGCGGTCGAAATTCGTAACCTCCAACGCACGGATGTTTTAGAAGTAGAAGAATTTTTTGCTAAAGGTCAAAAAGGGTCTTCTGCAATGCCCCATAAACGCAACCCCATTCGCAGTGAACGCTTAACCGGAATGGCGCGAATTATTCGGGGAAATGCCGTTGCTGCCTTAGAAAATGTTGCCCTTTGGCATGAACGGGATATTTCCCATAGTTGCGTTGAACGGATGATATTACCCGACTCCTCAACAGTAGCTCATTTCATGTTAGTTGAACTCACGGATTTAGTCAAGAATCTGTTAGTTTATCCCGAAAATATGCAGCGCAATATGAACCTTTATGGAGGTGTTGTATTTAGTCAGCGTGTGTTATTAACCTTAGTTGAAAAAGGAATTAGCCGCGAAGAAGCCTACAGAATTGTACAATCTTGCGCCCACACAGCTTGGAATAAAATCGATGGCGATTTTCAAGCTTTAATTAGGGAAAATGATCAAGTCAAAGCTAAATTATCCCCTGAAGAAATAGACACTTGTTTTGATCCTAAACAGCACTTGAAAAACCTTGATCAAATCTATCAACGGTTAGACATATAAAAAGAAACCGGGTTTTTGATCCTAACTTGCGGAATAAAATTAATCTATTTCCTTCAGAAACCCGGTTTCTAACTATTTACATCACCCTGATTTTTAACCCTATGTTTTTTAAACAAATGATGCGATTATTCTTGTTTTTATTCCTGATTTTGGGTATCAACTCTAACCCTGTTAATGCTCAAAATTTAACCTCTCCTGTTGCTGCTCCTTCTGCTTCCCCGCCTCCCCTCGTGGTTCAAGATTATAATCAAGTTCCAGAAGCGGAAAAATTAGTAGATATTAGAAGCGTTAATCTGAATATTCGTCTCGATATTCGCTACGCCACAACCAACAATTTTTTAAACAAAAAAATCTATGCTGTTCCTCGTTGTTTGTTACGTTATGATGTTGCCCAACGCTTATCAAGAGTACAACAAGATTTAGAACAAATGGGGTTAGGATTAAAAGTTTATGACTGTTATCGTCCCCTGTCTGTGACTCGGCAAATGTGGGAAATTTTACCCGATAGTCGTTATGTGGCAAACCCCGCTAGAGGGTCTCGCCATAACCGAGGGGCGGCAGTTGATTTAACCTTAGTTGATTTACGCACAGGCGCTGAGTTAGAAATGCCAACAGACTTTGATGATTTTACCGACAAAGCCGCTAGAGATTACCCCGGAAATTCCCCTCAAGTTCGTCGTAATAGTGACTTACTTGCTGTTAAAATGAAACAACAAGGATTTATTTCCTTAATTACAGAATGGTGGCATTTTGATGCCCCAGGATGGGATCAATACGGCCTTTTAGATATTCCCTTAGAAAATATTCGTTAACATCCATTAAGGATGAATATCTCTAACAAACGTAGGGGCGAGGTTTTCTCGCCCAAATCACAACCTAATAACGAAATACTAAGTTTAAGTAAGTTTTTTAAACAAATTCTTGCAAGTTATTTCAACTCCTCCCAACTTTTAAAAAAATTAGTATAATTATAAGTAAAGCTACTTAAAAGTTGCTAAACCTGAATTGAGCTAAAACACAATGCAGTATTATTTCACAGCATTTATCGTTATTTTCTTTATCGCCTGTTACGGTTACAGCTATTTTATTGTTAAACTGGCTAAACAAAAAGGAGAAGAATTTTTGTTTTTTGGAATGTTATTAGGGTTATTTGGATTTATGGCCTTCTGTGCCGCCTGTATTCCCTTTTTACATTGGCTACTCGATTAACAACTTTATCGAATTTTATTGAAATCCTATGCCGTTTTTAAGGTTAAAAAATTACCAATTTTATTATACCCTAAACGGCAATATAAATCAACCTTTAATTTTATTTTTACATGGATTTCTGGGAAATAGCCAAGATTTTAATACCCGAATTTCCCCCCTTTTCCCCCAGTTTTGCTGTTTAACTATTGACCTCCCTGGACATGGACAAACCCAAGTATTAGGAGAAGATAGTTATTATACAATGTCAGAAACAGCAACCGCGTTAATAGAAGTCTTAGACTCTCTGAAGATTTCCCCATGTTATTTAATGGGATATTCAATGGGGGGAAGATTAGGACTATATTTAACCCTACATTTTCCCCAATATTTTAAAAAAGTAATATTAGAATCCACCTCCCCAGGACTCAAAACCGAGTCAGAGCGGTTACAACGGTTGATTTCAGATACTCAAAAAGCCGAACAACTAAAAACCCTAGATTTCCCTACTTTTTTAGAACAGTGGTATCATCAACCCCTGTTTCAAACCTTAAAAAATCATCCTGAATTTCAACAAATTTTTGCTCATCGGTTAAAGAATAATCCCCTGGAATTATCAAAATCCCTCCGTTATTTAGGAACCGGAAATCAACCCTCCCTCTGGGAAAAGTTATCACCAAATCAAATTCCTTTATTGCTGTTAGTCGGGGAATTTGATCATAAATTTAAACAGATTAATCAAGAAATCAAGACATTATGTTCCGTTTCCCAGTTGCAAATTATCCCCCATTGTGGTCATAATATTTTAATCGAAAATCCTCAAGCGTGGATCAATGTAATTATTAAATTTTTATCTCAATGAACTATCAATTTCAATTTGAACCCTATCAACGTGCGTTTAAAACTCCGCTTAAAACGGCTCACGGAATTTGGAAAACACGAACCGGAATTATTTTAAATTTAACCGATGAAAAGGGTTATATTGGCTGGGGAGAAATTGCTCCTTTAAGTTGGTTTGGGTCAGAAACCTTAGAAGATGCGATCGCATTTTGTCAACAACTTCCGAGTTTTATTTCAATAGAAACTATTTTCACTATTCCCGATAATTTACCCGCTTGTCAATTTGGGTTTGAATCTGCATTTAATCAGTTAAACCCTAACCCCTCAGTTGATTTATCTCAACTTCACTATAGCGGGTTATTACCCACTGGAAAAACGGTATTAACGGCTTGGAAAACTTTATTTCAGCAAGGATATCACACTTTAAAATGGAAAATTGGCGTTGATGATATTACAGAAGAAATCAATATTTTTCAACAGTTAATTAACCAAGAAACTCGGTTTCTTCAAGAAACTGGGTTTTTGTCTCCTTCTCAAAAAATCTATTTCAGGTTAGATGCGAATGGCGGGTTAACTTTTGAACAAGCGCAACGCTGGTTAGAAATCTGTGATTTAATTAATATTAATCAAGAGTTAATTGAAATTGAATTTTTAGAACAACCTCTATCTATCTCTAAATTTGATTTAATGTTAGAATTATGCGATCGCTATTCTACTCCTCTCGCCTTAGATGAATCCGTTGCTAATTTACAACAATTAAACTCTTGTTATCAGCAAGGATGGTCAGATATTTTTGTAATTAAACCTGCTATTTTTGGTTCTCCTAAAAAACTTAAGAATTTTTGTCAAAATAATCAAATTGATTCTGTTTTTTCCTCTGTTTTTGAAACTGATATCGGTCAACAATCTGCTTTAAAACTTGCTTCTGAACTGTTATTATATGATCGTGCGGTTGGCTTTGGAATTAATCATTGGTTTATAGAATATTAAGGAACCACAAAGACACGAAGACACGAAGGAAGGGAGAAAAATCTAAAGATTTATAGGAGAGAAACGAATTCTATTATTATTGATAAATTTGTAGTTGTTGTCTTAATTCATCCAGACAAGAATCAGAGGTTTCTAATTGTTCGAGTGACGTTTCTAATGGTTCGGGTTCGTCAGGACAAAATTGTAATTCCATCTCAATTTCAGATTTTGGGTAAGATGGAGATTTTGGATCATAAGTAAAGTTTTTATAGTCTTCAGGAAAAAGATTAACTGTGCTTTTTATAATTAATTTACCACTAATCCAACCTTTACCAGAACTTAAACTCAATAATTTACATTCAACAGACTCACTAACATTACTCCAAGAACTTTGTGTTAATTGTAGCTTTACTTTATTATCAATTATATAATTATAATTATTAAGAGTATTAAATAAGATCTTAAACCTTGGGTCTGATGAAAAACTCCGGTCATTATAAATTTTGTCTTTCAAAGAATCCATCACAAATTCTTTAAACCTAGCAACAGTAAAAGTATCTTTATCAATCAATAAAAGATCGTCATCACAAGTTAAAGGATAAAAATTATCAGTCATGGGACTTAATCTCAAAAGCAAATGTGTTCTAAGATTATACTAAATTATAGATAGCAAATTTCAATCTGTTGTAGAAATTGCTTGAAATTCAATTCATCGTAGGGGCGAGGCGCGCCTCGCCCCTACACAGTCATGTAGATATTTTTTCAGGTTATCTTTTTAGGTTAAAATATAGCAATCCTCAATCGGATGTAAAAACAACCGCCACAATTGTACAATCAAAAACTGCTAATCAATTTGAGAAGAAAAAACCGTGAAAATTCTAATTGTTGGAAATGGGGGACGGGAACACGCCATCGCTTGGACATTGCTCCAGTCACCCAAGGTTGAAAAAGTATTTTGTACCCCTGGGAATGGAGGGACGGCTACCCTCAAAGGCTGTGAAAATTATCCGATTTCCGTTGAAGATTTTGAAGGGATTAAAAATTTAGTGGAAACTCAGGGAATATCCTTAGTTGTCGTGGGGCCAGAATTACCCCTCGCTTTGGGAATTACCGACTATTTACAACAACACAATATTAAAGTATTCGGCCCTAACCAAGCCGGAGCGCAACTCGAAGCCAGTAAAGCTTGGTCAAAAGCTTTCATGGAAGACGCCGGAATTCCGACTGCTAAAGCGGCTGTCTTTACCGATGCTGACACTGCTAAAGCCTATATTCAAACCGTCCCTATTGTGGTTAAAGCCGATGGGTTAGCCGCCGGAAAGGGTGTCACCGTTGCGACGACCGTTGAAATGGCCTATGAAGCCATTGATACGATTTTCGCCGGAGAATTTGGCCAGGATAACCTGCGGGTTGTGGTGGAGGACTTTTTAAGCGGACAGGAAGCATCTGTACTCGCCCTCACAGACGGCCTAACCATTCGCCCCTTAGTTCCCGCCCAAGACCATAAACAAGCCGGAGAAGGGGATACTGGCCCCAATACGGGGGGCATGGGTGCTTATGCTCCCACTCCCATTGTTCCTCCTGAACTCCTGTCCCGTGTGCAACAGCAGGTCTTAGAACCTACTTTAGCCACCCTGCGTCAACGGGGAATTAACTATTGCGGGGTGGTGTATGCGGGGTTAATGATTTCCCCAGAAGGTGAAATTCAGGTTTTGGAATTTAACTGTCGGTTTGGCGACCCGGAAACCCAAGCGGTGCTGGCGTTATTAGAAACTCCCTTAGAGGAAGTTCTACTCGCCTGTTGTGAACAACGTTTAGAACAAATTTCTCTGACCTGGAAATCTGGGGTTTCCGTTTGTGTGGTTTTAGCTTCTGGGGGTTATCCAGGTTCTTATCAAAAAGGCAAGGTCATCACCGGAATACAAGAGGCTGAAGCATCTGGGGCCATTGTCTTCCATGCGGGAACCAAACTCCAAGACGGCCAAATTCTCACCGATGGCGGACGAGTTTTAGGGGTTACGGCTATTGGGTCTAGCTTCAAAGATGCCATCACCCAAACCTACAAAGCCGTTGACTGTATTAACTTTGAAGGACTCTATTACCGTCGGGATATTGGGTTTAGGGTTGACCATTAACAGTTATCAGTTGTAGGGGCGGGGTTACCCCGCCCGTACTCAGTTATCAGTTAAGAAGTAGACAGTTGATTCACTTACAAAGCTAGAGTCTGTAGCGACCGGATTTAACTGGCTTTCAGGAGATAGCCAGACATTAGGCGGATTTATACGTCGCCCCGACCCACTGATAACTGATGACTGATGACTGATGACTGATTACCGATAACGCCTGTTAAGATATATAGTTAACAAAACTTAATTTTATAGTGGGGCAAGATTCTGCCTGTTAACAGGCGAATATGTCAAATCGACAAATCAGGAACCATTACTGTATCGTCGATGAACCCAGATTTGCCCCTTAACCCTCAACCCCGAAATCGTCCTGAAATGCTGAGAGTCCTCAAAAAAATCGGTGACATTATTGGTAGATGGTGGTCAGAGTTTACCCTGCAAACTCGGTTAATGGCGGGAGCAACTCTGGTGGTTTCCTTATTGATGAGTAGTTTAACTTTTTGGGCGGTTAATACCATTCAAGAAGATGCTCGTCTCAATGATACTCGTTACGGTCGAGATTTAGGGTTACTTTTAGCCGCCAATGTTGCCCCTTTAATTGCTGAAGAAAAACGGGATGAAGTCGCGCGATTTTCTCGTCAATTTTACACCAGTACCTCTAGTGTCCGTTATATGTTGTATGCGGATCAAGAGGGGGAAATTTATCTCGGTTTACCCTTTTCTGACTCGGCGGTGCAAAATTCTTTAACTTTGCGTCGGCGGATGCAATTACCGGATAATTTTTTAGCCAGTGTAGAGACGGGAAATTTTGCTGATTTACCGATGGTAAGACAGCATTTAACACCGGGCGGAGAAGTGACGGATGTTTTTGTTCCGATGATGCACAATGGCAATTATTTAGGAATTTTAGCGATTGGAATTAATCCTAATCCTACCGTTGTTGTCTCCTCAAATTTAACCCGTGATGTGACATTAGCGGTGTTTGTTTCGATTTGGGTGATGGTGATTTTAGGGGCGGTTTTTAATGCCTTAACCATTACTCAACCGATTAAAGAATTAGTCCAAGGCGTTAAAAATATTACGGCGGGAAATTTTAATCAACGGGTGGATTTACCCTTTGGAGGAGAATTAGGAGAATTAATTTATAGCTTTAATGAAATGGCGGAACGCCTAGAAAGTTTTGAAGAACAAAATTTTGAAGAACTAACAGCCGAAAAAGCAAAGTTAGAAACCTTAGTTTCAACGATTGCTGATGGGGCAGTTTTAATTGATGCCGAACTGAATTTAATGTTAGTGAATCCTACCGCCCGCCGTCTATTTGGCTGGGAAGGGACAACGGTGATTGGTAATAATGTTCTCAACTTTTTACCCCTATTGGTAGCCGAAGAATTATCACAACCTTTACAAAAAATTGCGAGTGGAACATTGGAGGGGGGCGAGTTTCGTTGTTCTTTGGGAGAACCGACAAATCGAACATTACGGATTTTAGTAACAACGGTTTTATTACATAAATCTCCGGGTTCAGAACCTTTGTGTCATAGTTGTACTCATGATACGGATAATAGTTGTGAATTATCGGAACGTCCTAACGTTCAAGAATGTACGTTATATGACTATGAACTGATGGCAACCCATACCGAAGAAGGGAATTATCGGGAAAGTTTAAAAGGGATTGCGATGACGATTCAGGATATTACGCGGGAAGTGGAGTTAAATGATGCTAAAAGTCAATTTATTAGTAACGTTTCCCATGAATTAAGAACGCCTTTATTTAATATTAAATCTTTTATTGAAACTTTGCATGATTATGGCGAAGATTTAACGGAAGAAGAACGCATGGAATTTTTAGCAACGGCGAATCATGAGACGGATCGTTTAACTCGTTTAGTTAATGATGTGTTAGATTTGTCTCGGTTAGAATCTTGCCGGATCTATCATTTTGAAGGCGTTGATATGGCGCAAGTTGTGGAACAAACCTTGAGAACCTATCAACTGAATGCTAAGGATAAAGGGATTGAACTCAGTCGAGAAATAGAACCCGATTTACCTGGGGTTTTAGGACATTATGATTTATTGTTGCAAGTGGTAACGAATTTAGTCGGAAATTCTCTAAAATTTACTCCTTCAGGAGGACGAGTCATTATTCGGGTTTATTTGTTAGAAGACAATGATCTCAAGATTAATCAAGAAGTTGAAGAAATCGAAAAAGGGGGCTGGATTATTTCGCCGCCACCGCCTCGTCCCATTGATTTACATTTAGTTAAAAATCAACCCAAAACTCGTTATATTCGCACTGAAGTTTCGGATACAGGAACGGGAATTGCGCCGGAAGATCAAGATGCTGTGTTTACTCGGTTTTTCCGGGTAGAAAATCGAGTTCATACTTTAGAAGGAACCGGATTAGGGTTGTCTATTGTTAAAAATATTATTGAAAAACATCGCAGTCAAGTCCATTTAATTAGTGAGTTGGGCGTGGGAACAACTTTCTGGTTCGATTTAGCTGTGTGTCAGGAAGAAACACAATCTCTTGCTTTCAGCAATGATATTTTTATCGGAGAACCTTCGATTTCCATTTCTAAAATATAGTAAGAAGAAAAAACTTTTTTTTCTTAAATGTTAAATTAAAATATTAGTTAAAATGCGTTTTTTGAAATCTAAATATCAGGTAATTTTCCTGATTATTTTAATGATTCTCAGTCTGAGTTTAATCACTGTACCAAAAGCTGGAGGACAAGTTCCACCCGTTAATTCTTTAAACAATTTTTTAACTCCTGATCAAGATTCCGCAATTGTTCAAGCAACCGTGAGATTAGACGGTCAGGAATTATTTCAAATTACCGCACCTCGTGTGAGTGATGATGAAAATGGAAATCCTGCTATTAATCGCCGCATCAGAAAAATAGAAAATAGACTTTTATTTATTGTTAATAGTAATTTGGATGTCAATACTTTACAAGTTTTTTATCAAATTAAAAATAATTTACCTGTAATTTATGCCTCTTGGAAAGAGCGAGAAAGACCCTATGAAATTATGAGTGTTACGTCATTAGATGCCGAAATTGATGGGGTTGATCCTGAAAGTCAGGCAACGGAATTAATTCCAATTATTAAAGAAGGAATTTTACAAGCGAAATCAGAACGTCATTCTGACTTTTTAAAACAAAAATTTGCCATGGCTTTTTCTCTGCTATTGGGAATTTCCATAGCAATAGCTTTAGTTTCCTATCGGCAAAAACAATTAAAGAAAAAATGGGAAATTCTCTCAGAAAATATTCCATCCCATCCTTTAAATGATGATAAACCCAAACCGATTACCGATGTTAATTCGGAGCAATCAAATCAAGAATTTATTGAGATCAAGAAGCAAATTAATTGGAATACATTTCAACGCCAAGCTTTGCAAATCTTAAAAATTATCATCGTTTACACGGCTTTTTTTATTATTTTAGGCTTGTTTCCTCAAACTCGCTATTATCAATTAATCTTAAGAACAATTAATATTTTATTAATTATCACAATTTTTATCTATTTTTCTAATCGCTTAACCCTTCTGTTTATTGATCGGTTTATGACCGCCTTAGAAGATTCGTCTTTTTTTATTGTTAATCCTGATGTTTCTCGTCGCAGTTCTTTACGAGCTTACACCTTAGCTCAAACTTTAAAAAGTATTGCTATTGTGGTTTGGTTGATCATTTGGATTATTACAATTTTGGCGGTTTTAAAGGTCAATTCTGCCAGTATTTTAGCCGCAGGGGGGTTAATTAGTTTGGCTTTATCAATTATGTTCAATGATTTAATTAAAGATATTCTTACTGGGGTATTTATTCTAATTGATGACCAATTTGCAGTGGGAGATGTGATTACCATTGGTCAACTCTCAGGTAAAGTGGAGAATATGAATTTAAGAATTACTCAACTGCGAAATACAAACGGGAATTTAATTACTGTCCCTAACCGAATTATTACCAGCGTTGAAAATCTTTCTAATGGTTGGTCACAGGTAGATTTAACTCTAAATGTGGATTATTATACCGATGTTGATCAAGCGATTCAAGTCGTTAATGAAGTGGCTCAAACGATGAATCAAGACCCCGACTGGAGTTTCTATATTTTAGAACCGCCAACTGTATTGGGAGTCGATGAACTTAATCATACCGGAATCGGAATTCGGATTTTTATTAAAACTCAACCTCTACAACAATGGCCGGTCGCACGAGAATATCGACGCCGTTTAAAAATTGCCTTTGATCAAAATAATATTTCCATTGGTATTCCCCAGCAAAACATTCAATTCACAAATTCTCACCGAATCAATCAATAAAAGGCTGTAAATAAAACTTGCGATCGCTAAACTATGATATGATTCACTCGCTTTGTTGATTCTGTCCCAGTGGGACAAATCAGCGTTTTTCAGACGGTGTGAGGATTCGAGCTTCCGACTGTTCGCCAACAACTGACGACAGCGAAGACAATCCCGATTTGGTGTGGCTGTGGGAGTGTAAAACCTTGACCCAGGTTCAATTATTAATTCAGGTTCTTAGCGTGTCACGAATGGGAAAAACTCTATTTTTGCGTTGGTTACTACCCAGTTTAACGAGCTTTTTTATCCTGACCTCTCCCGCCCAAGCAGCAAGACTGCAATCTTGGCAATTTGAAACGGCTCAAAACCGCTTGACCTTTACAACAGATAGCGGAGTACAACCGAAAGCTCAACTCCTGTCCAATCCCACCCGCTTAGTGATTGACTTACCCGGAACCAGTTTAGGCGGTGTTACCCGTCAACAGGCCGTTGGGGGAGCGATTCGGGAAATTCGAGTCGGTCAGGTGGATAACCAAACCGCCCGGATTGTGGTGGAATTGGCTAATGGTTATACCCTCGATCCTCAAGGGGTACAATTTCGGGGGATTTCTCCCAGTCAGTGGACGGTACAACTGCCTTCCCCTCAAGCGATTGGCACACCTAACCCTGTAGCACGGCCTAATCCTGTACCACGGCCCAATCCTGTCGCTACCACACCTCGCCCTCCCGTCCCCTCCCAGTCTCCAATTCCCCAACAGACGGTTAATCGTTCTATTCCCAATCAAGCTCAAACGACCTTGGCACAGGTGGAAGTTCGAGAGGGGGGCATTGTGCTACACACCACAGGCAGAATGCCCAATATTGAATTTAAACAAAGTCAAGATCGCAGTTGGATGACCTTAGACATCCTCGGTGCAACCTTAGCCACTCGTTCAAGCACTGCGGGAAAACAGGTGAATCGAGATGGAGTCAGTATTACTCAAGTTACTCAACTCTCCAGCACCCCCCCAGTGGTTCGGGTAACGATGAGTACCCCGAAGCGAAATCAAAATTGGCAAGCCAGAGCCGCGGCCGGAGGCGTGGCGGTTTGGCCCCAAGGAGGGACACCTCCGGCGGTTCAACTGTCGGCCGGGTTTGCTACGGTTAAATCCGTTGAAATCCGTAACCAACAGCTTCTCATCCAAGCGGATCAACCCCTGAACTATAGTAGTGGTTGGGATGCGGAAACCCAGTCTTATAGTATTACGTTTTTCTCGGCGGGCTTGGCTGAGGGCGTATCCCTACCCCAACGACAGGTAGGAAGTCCGATTATTTGGACGAGGTTACGTCGGGAAGACCCAGAAACCTTTACCCTATTAATTAAGCCTGCAACTCGGATTGAAGTCGGACAAATTAGCCAAAGTAGTCCTCAACAATTGGCTTTACCTTTTGTCGGAGAGGGATTAGGCGTTACTCCTTCAGGGCGTACCCCCGTGGCGACGGTTCCGACTCCCAATCCTAGACCCCTTCCTCCCAGAACGAATACCAATCCATCACCCTTTCCGCCTCGTTCTAATCTCCCGCGAACTAATACAAATCCGTTACCGTTTCCACCGCGTTCAGCGACTCCACCCTCAAACAATCCCCTTCCCAATAGTCGGGTGGTGGTGATTATTGATCCTGGACATGGCGGAAGTGATGCGGGTGCTGTGGGGGTGGGAGGACTCCGAGAAAAAGATGTAGTGTTGTCGATTTCTCAACAGGTGGCTCAGATTTTGCAACAAAATGGAGTACAAGCGGTGATGACTCGTTTGGATGATCGCACCGTTGAGTTAGAACCGCGTGTGGATATGGCGAATCGCATGAATGCGACGTTGTTTGTCAGTATTCACGCGAATGCAGCGACCAATGCGGCGGCGAGTGGGATTGAAACGTTTTACTATAGCAGTGGTTCTCGTCTGGCTCAATATATTCAAAATAATATTATGAGCAGTTTTTCAAACCTGCCTAATCGAGGGGTTAAACAAGCGCGTTTTTATGTACTACGAAATACTTCTATGCCTTCGGTGTTAGTGGAAACGGGGTTCGTGAGTAATAATTATGATGCTTATATGTTAGCTGATCCAGCCCAAAGGAGTCGCATGGCTCAAGCGATCGCCCAAGGGATTCTTCAATATTTGCGAGGTAACTAACCGATATAAAAGTAATAAGTACGAAAAAACCGAATTTCTACTTAGACGAACGAACTAATAAAAAACTTGCAATTCCAATCCCTAAAAATGTCGGCAACCAAGCCGCGAAGAAGGGGGTAAGAATTTCTTTTTGACCGAATGCTCCGGTGATAAACGAGAGTAAATAATATCCGAAAATAACGATAACGCTAATCCCAAAACTGGTGGCTCGGCTGGTACTTTGGGGTCTACTTCCTAATGCAATACCCAATAAAGCAAAGACAACACAGGAGAAAGGGAGAGCATATTTTTGTTGAATTCTAACTTTAGTTTTAATAACTTTTTGTTGATCACCACTCAATTTCATTAATTTTAAATAATCTTGAGCTTGAGCAATATTCATCTCATCAAAATCTCGTTTTCGGGATGCTAAATCCAGGGGAGTTCGGGAGAGTTGAATCTGTTTATGATCAAACCGAACAATATTACGATAGGAACCATCGGGATTAACAATATAAATCGTACCATTAAAAAAATCCCAGGTTTTTTGGGCAAAATTCCAATTGGCATATTTGGAAGAAATAATTTGAGTTAATTCCGGTTGGGAACGATCTAAAATCGTCACTTCCAACATTTGACCCCGATCAAATCTTTCGGCATAAAATAACCGCACTAAGCGACTAAATTTTTTATCGGTTCCTTCTATTTTGATTTTCTCATATTCGGGATAAAAAATATTATCTTCCTGAAGGGGAAGGTTGCCTTCATTTAACGCTTGTTCATAGGTGACAGAGGCTTTATAATTAGCCGCCGGAACAATCACTTCATTAAAAGCAAAAGTTAAACCCGTGATTAATAAACTAAAAATCAATGTAGGAATTACCAAGCGATATAAACTAATTCCACAACTTTTCAGGGCAATTAATTCACTATCACTGGATAAACGACCATAAACCATTAACGTACTTAAAATCATCGCCATTGGAAATGCCAAAACGATAAATTCAGGCATTCTTAATAGAAAAATTTCCACCGCGATCGCCACTGCTAAACCCGATTCTGCCACTTGTCGAACTAAGTCAAAAACCGTTCCAACTGTTAAGGCAACCGAACTAAATAATCCCACTCCAAACACAAAGGGAGGAATTAATTCTTGGATTAAATATCGATCCAAAATCGAAATAGAGGGCGGGATAAATTTCCCAGAACTGAAGGGCTTAGGAAGAGTGATTTTCATAGTTGAAAACTGTCGCCAAGGTAATACTGCCGCACTAGAGGATTATTGTAGAGTTCTTCGGCGGTTCCTGATGCAAAAATTTGTCCATCTCGCATTATATAAGCTCGATCTGTAATCGCTAAGGTTTCTCGGACGTTATGATCCGTAATCAAAATTCCTAAATTGCGAGTGCGTAACTGAGCTACAATTTCTTGAATTTCAGAAACCGCAATCGGGTCAACTCCAGCAAAAGGTTCATCTAAGAGTAAAAACTGAGGCAATTCTAACCCCGCCGCTAAAGCACGGGCTAATTCTGTCCGTCGTCGTTCTCCCCCAGAAACTTGATAGCCTAAAGTTGAGGCAACTTTTTCTAAACGAAACTCCCGCAACAGGGTATGGAGACGTTTTTGCCACAAATACCGAGGAACACGGGTTTGTTGCAACACCAATAAAATATTATCCCTGACACTGAGATGGCGGAAAATACTCGCCTCTTGAGCTAAATAACCAATGCCTAACCGAGCACGTTGATGAATGGGTAAATGGGTAATATCCAGTTCATTGAGATAAACATTCCCTTGAGTCGGTTTTTCTAACCCCGTTGCGATATAGAATGTTGTGGTTTTACCAGCACCATTAGGCCCTAATAATCCCACAATTTCCCCTTGAGAAACAGAGAGATTAACTCGACTGACAACGGTGCGTTTCCGGTAGGATTTGTGAATATTCTCCAGCACTATTTTCATAACGGAATTTGTCAGAAATCATTTAAGGAGTACGCGGTGCTGAAGGTGAACTTAACGGGGTTTTGAAGGCAGGTTTAGGATTAAAAGGTTCAACCGTAGCATTTTTAGGACTGGCACTTTCATCGGGGACTAAATACATCGATTCTACCTGTCCGCCTCCTTGAGGTAAAGCAATAAATCGTCCTTCATCAATCAAATAGGTGACGGTTTCCCCTCGAATTGTGTTGCCTTCCTGCAAAACAAACACATTCCCACTCAGGACAATGCGGCGTTCTCGACTAAAATATTGGGCTTGGGCAGCAGTTGCTTGAATACTGCGGGCGGGATAGTTAATCTGGACGTTACCCCGTGCGGTAACAATTCCCGTTTGAGCATCCGCTTCTTGAATATCAGACCGAACGGTCATCGCCCGTCCCACAGCGTTCTTAGCTGGGGGTGCATTTTGGGCATAGCTAGGGGAGGAACTCACCATGCTATCTGTAACAAAACTACTGATTAGAGCAAAGGGTAACAGAAGTGTGAACCCCAAGGGGAGAGTGATTGAATTTAACAGTTTGGCAATCAGCATTATGACCTTGGAAACTCTAAAACGGTGACTGGGTGATGCAATTGAGCCAGGAACGCTGAAATTGACATCTCATAAGCCTGTGTGCCTATTGTACTCGATTGTTGACGGTTGGCTGTTAGGATGCCTGCGCTACGCTTACAAACCCTACAGGCTGTCACCCTGAGCTTGCGACGGTTGGCTGTTAGGATGCCTGCGTTACGCTTACAAACCCTATAGGCTGTCATCCTGAGCTTGCGAAGGATCTCCTGGCTTCCCTGTCCCCCTACTGAATATTCACTTTAGGAACAGTTTTATCCTCAGCTTGAAAATAAGGTTGTTCTTGAAAATTGAACAGAGAACTGATCAAAATATTAGGAAAAGTTTGTAGGGATTGATTATAACGTTGGACGGCTTGGTTATAACGCTGGCGTTCTGTGGCGATGCGATTTTCAGTTCCGGCGAGTTCATATTGAAGATTACTAAAAGTTTGGGAAGATTGCAATTGGGGGTTAGTGGTTGCATATTGATTCAATTGTTGAATAACCGTACTAATTTGAGTGCTGGCTGCTATTTTTTCGGGGATAGAATTGGCTTGTAAATAAGATTCCCTCGATTGAATTAGCAGTTGAATGATTTCTTTTTCCTGTTTAGCTTGGGCGTTGGTAACAGCAACTAAATTGGGAATTAAATCGGCCCGACGCTGCATTTGGTTTTCCACTTGCGCCCAAGATGCGTTAACATTTTGTTTATGGCTGGCAATCGAATTATAAATTAAAATACTCCAGAATATTAAAAATCCGGCTACGGCGATCGCAATTCGAGTAAAAACTTTCTGTTGTTTTTTAGATTCCAGACCTTTCTGTTCTTCTATTTGATGTTTTTCTCGAACTTCTTGAATTGCTTTTTCAATGAATTCCGGTGGAATTGAAACTTCTTTTCCCGCTTGTTGTAACGTTTCTAAAGAATAACTATTATTAGCTTCAGAATACATTCGAGATGCAACTTCTAAGACTTCAGATGCAATCTCTTCAGGGATTTTAGAGTTTTCGGGATTGTTCATGAAAGTTCCTCCCCATCAATTTTAGAATTTAAACCCCTAAAATGGGATATTTTTATAGGAATTAAAAAGTGTTAATCTCCTTTAAAAAGGCTTTTTTAAAAGGGTAATAAGTATTAATTCCTCTGGACAGACCTGAATAGGGATCAGGTGTAGGTTTCCACACATCCTACAAATCACCTATGATTTGATTAAAGTAGATTAGCCGGAACGTTTAGGACGTAGACAATGGTATCTCCCGCATCCTCATCAATGTCTTCTGATTCGACCTTAGACCCCATCAAAACTTGGCACACCTTCGCTGCTGACAAAGTTCTCAAGGTACTCGATACAGACAGTGAAACGGGGTTAACCCCACAGCAGGTGACTCAACGACAGGAACAGTATGGTCTCAATGAATTAAAAGAAAGCGCAGGTCGCAGTCCCTTGGAGATTTTATGGGATCAGTTCACGAATATTATGCTCGTGATGTTGATTGCTGTCGCTATTGTATCTGCCTTTATTGATTTCCGAAAGGGTAGTTTTCCCAAGGATGCGGTTGCAATTTTTGCGATTGTGATTTTGAATGGGATGTTGGGCTATTTCCAAGAAAGCCGTGCAGAACAAGCCTTAGCTGCCCTTAAACGGATGTCTTCGCCGAGAGTCCGGGTGGTGCGAGACGGTAAAATGCTAGAACTCGCAGCCAAAGAACTGGTTCCAGGGGATATCATGTTTCTCGAAGCTGGGGTGCAAATTCCGGCCGATGGTCGTTTAATTGAAGCTCAGAATTTGCAAGTCCGCGAAGCCGCTTTAACGGGAGAAGCCGAAGGGGTGATCAAAAAACCCAATGTAGAACTACCCGAAGATGCGACTTTAGGCGATCGCCTTAATATGGTATTCATGGGGACGGAAGTTGTCCAGGGAAGGGGACAAGTGATTGTCACCAATACCGGAATGACAACGGAACTCGGACGCATTGCCGAAATGATCCAGGGGGTAGAAACTGAACCCACTCCCCTACAACAACGGATGACTCAGTTAGGGAATGTCTTGGTCAGTGGGTCTTTAGCCTTAGTCGCCTTGGTGGTCATCGGGGGTGTCATTAGAACCGGGAATTTTAGTAGTTTAGAAGATTTATTAGAAGTATCCCTGAGTATGGCGGTGGCCGTTGTTCCCGAAGGTTTACCGGCGGTGGTAACAGTTACTTTAGCCATTGGAACCCAACGCATGGTACGGCGTCATGCGTTAATTCGTAAACTTCCGGCGGTGGAAACCTTGGGTTCTGTCACAACTATTTGTTCAGATAAAACCGGAACTCTGACTCAAAATAAAATGGTTGTGCAATCGGTTTATACCTTAAATGAAGTGTTTCAAGTCACCGGAGAAGGATATGATCCGGTTGGGGAATTACGATTGATCACCTCTGACGAAAATAGCACCCTCTCTCCTGCTTCTGAAGTTTTACAACCCATTTTAAATGCCTGTGTTTTATGTAATGATGCTCAACTGCAACAAGATAAAAATCAATGGATTATTTTAGGAGATCCCACAGAAGGAGCGTTATTATCTTTAGCGGGAAAAGTCGGTTTATTTAGAGAAACTCAAAATCAACAAAACCCTCGTGTTGCTGAAATCCCTTTCTCTTCAGAACGCAAGCGCATGAGTGTGATTTGTGAATCTGATGCAGAATTTGCGATGTTTACGAAAGGATCACCGGAGTTAATTTTAGCTGAATGTGATTCTGTTCTCGTGGGTGATAAAATCATTTCTTTAACTGAAGCTGACCGTCAACGAATTCTTGACCAAAATAATGAAATGGCCGGAAAAGGATTACGAGTTTTAGGATTTTCCTCTCGATCTTTAACAAGATTACCTGAAGAAGGCAATGAAGAAACCGCCGAACAGGAATTAGTTTGGTTAGGATTAGTGGGAATGTTAGATGCGCCGCGTCCTGAAGTTCGAGAAGCAGTTAAACGTTGTCGAGAAGCGGGAATTCGTCCGGTAATGATTACTGGAGATCATCAATTAACCGCGAAAGTAATTGCTCAAGATTTAGGGATTGCCACATCAGATGCTCTGAGTTTAACAGGTCAAGAATTACAGAAACTTTCTCAAACGGAATTAGAACAACAAGTTGAACAGGTGAGTGTTTACGCTAGGGTTTCTCCTGAACATAAACTTCGCATTGTTCAAGCGTTACAAAAGAATGGTGAATTTGTCGCCATGACGGGGGATGGTGTTAATGATGCTCCCGCTTTAAAACAGGCAGATATTGGCATTGCGATGGGAATTACCGGAACCGATGTTAGTAAAGAAGCCAGTGATATGATTTTATTAGATGATAACTTTGCCACCATTGTTGCTGCTACAGAAGAAGGACGAGTTGTTTATAGTAATATTCGCCGTTTTGTTAAATATATTCTCGGTAGTAATATTGGGGAAGTGTTAGTAATTGCGTCTTCTCCTCTTTTAGGCGGGGGTGTGCCGTTAACCCCTTTACAAATTTTATGGATGAACCTCGTTACTGATGGTTTACCTGCTTTAGCCTTAGCCATGGAACCTGCTGAACCTGCGGTGATGCAACGTCCTCCCTATAATCCCCGTGAAAGTATTTTTGCACGCGGATTAGGGTTATATATGATTAGAATTGGAATTGTTTTCTCAATTTTAACAATTATTTTGATGATTTGGGCTTATAACCATGCTCAAAGCGATGGTAATCCCGAACGTTGGAAAACAATGGTGTTTACAACTTTATGTTTAGCCCAAATGGGTCATGCAATAGCAGTACGTTCCGATACTCAATTGACGATACAAATGAATCCCGCTACTAATCTTTATCTCTGGGCTGCTGTTGGCTTAACCACAATTCTTCAGTTACTCTTGATTTATGTTCCGCCCTTACAAAGTTTCTTTGGAACTCACTTTTTAAATTTTACTGAATTATCAATCTGTCTGGGTTTTAGTGCCTTAATGTTTATCTGGATTGAAATGGAAAAACTGGTTTATAAATGGTTTTCTCGTCGTCGTCAAAATTCGGGTTTATAAAGGATTAATCTTGATTTAACCCCCTAGATAAGGACTAGAAACCTTTTCTTTTGGGCTTACTGACATTGACGTTTGACAGGGTTAGTGGTAGCGTTGCACTCAATAACTCACACATGACCCCCTATTGTTCACCAAGGGCATTCGTTGCTAATTGGGTTTTGTCCCTTAACCCAATAATCAGTTATCAGTGATCAGTTACCAGTTATCAGTGCAGGAAACAACTGTTAGACAATGTTCCTAACTCTTAACTCTTAACTCTTAACTGATCACTGATCACTGATGACTGATAACTGACTTGACTGATAACTGATCACTGATAACTGATTATGAGTTACCTAAATTTAATTTCATTTTTGGGAATTTTTGGCATTTGCTTTATTGCTTGGTTATTTTCAGAAAATAAACGAGTTATTCCTTGGCGAACAATGGGTTTAGGGATTGGCTTACAGTTGTTTTTAGCCTTTCTTGTATTCCTGTTTCCTCCCACTAGAACCGCTTTAGAATGGTTTAGTAGTCTTCTCGATAGTTTATTTTATGCTGCTGATACAGGGGCTAGATTTGTCTTTGGAAAAAATATTGTTCCCCTTCCAGGACAAACGCCAGATATCAATTTAGGCTATATTTTTGCATTTAGAGCCTTACCAACGGTAATCTTTTTCTCTGGCTTAATGGCACTGTTATATAACTTAGGTGTAATTCAAGTTGTTACGAATGTTTTTGCCAAGTTATTCTATAAAACGATGCGCTTAAGTGGGGCAGAAGCTTTAAGCGGTGCAGCCAATATCTTTGTCGGAATTGAAGCCGCCATTGTGGTCAAGCCCTACTTAGAAAAGATGACCCGTTCCGAACTGTGTGCTATTCTAACCTGTTGTTTTGGGACGGCTGCTTCATCAACTCTCGCCATTTATGTCAGTTTCTTAAAACCTGTTTTTCCGAATATTTTAGGGCATTTAGTTTCGGCTTCTATTATGGCAATTCCTGCCTGTTTTGTGGTTTCTAAAATATTAGTTCCTGAAACCGACAAACCCCTAACATTAGGGAAACTGCCAGAAGAAAGAAAAGAAGAGAATTTAGTTACCCATGAAGGTGAAAACCCCCCATTAGAAACTGTTGGCGGTGAACTCATGGAACGAGTTAGCCCCCTAGATTCTGCGATTATTGGAGCCTTAGATGGGGTAAAAATGTCCGTTGCTATTGCTGCGGTTTTAATCTTAATTTTGGGATTAGTTTCTTTAGTCAATCAATTTTCAGCGTGGTTAGGTCTGTTACCGAGTCCAGTGGGAGATGTTTTTCAAGTCCTGACTTTAGCGAATATTTTGGGATTTATTTTTTATCCTTTAACCATTTTAACAGGAGTTTCCTTTGATGACTCTTGGGCAGCTTCAGTAATTATTGGTCGTCGCTTATTAGAAACAGCAATTCCCCCCTATCAAGCCTTAGCAGAAGCCGCCAAAGAAGGATTAATTACCCCTAGAACCGTGTTAATTGTTAGTTATGCTTTATCCGGTTTTGCTCATGTTGCTTCAGTGGGGATTTTTGTGGGCGGAATGGTCGGTTTAGTTCCCTCGCGCCGGAAAGATATTTCCGAATTAGGTTGGAAAGCCTTATTCGCCGGAACATTAGCCACGATGATGATTGCTTGTTTAGCGGGATTCTACGATAATGGAAACCCCAGTATTATGGGCGATCCGGCTGCAACTCCGGCCGTTAGCACTCCCGCAGCCCCCAATACAACCGTTTCACCCGTCCCTACCGTCGCCCCTACCGTTAGTCCCTCTCCTAAAGCTTTTCCTTCTCCAAAATCGACAACTTCACCCTCCCCTAAATCTTAAAGCAGAGCAGGGCAGGGCTGTGTGATTTTACAAAATTGGGGACTCAATTTGACTCCCCAATTTTCTCGAATCAGGCGAAAAAACTGAATCATTCTAACTGAATTATCAAAAATATGGTTCAAGTCTCTATTGATGTGTTAATTAAGGCGGCGATTTCTGGAGAAGTTGTAGTGAGTTTTCCGACGGATACTGTACCCGCTTTAGCCGCCCGTCCTGATCAAGCTGAATTAATTTTTCAGGCGAAACAACGCCGTCAGGATAAACCGTTAATATTAATGGGAGCAACACCGGAAGCTTTATGGCCTTATGTTAACGGAACGGTTGAGGAATTATTGATTTGGCAAACAATTGCTCAACAATATTGGCCGGGTGCGTTAACCTTAGTGTTACCCGCTTCTGAAAAAGTTTCCCCGGCGATCAACCCGACTGATCCCTCTACGATTGGGTTACGGGTTCCTAATTGTGCGATCGCTCAATCCATTTTAGCCCGCACTGGCCCCCTGGCAACCACCAGTGCTAATTTATCAGGACAACCCCCCCTATTAACAACGGCTGAAATTAATACTCAATTTCCCGATATATTAACCTTGTTTTCCTCAGAATTTGAGGCAACAATCACCCCATCGACTATCCCTTCAACGGTGGCGAAATGGCAAAGCAATGGTGAATGGAAAATCTTGCGACAGGGAGCTTCAGTAATCAGTAATCAGTAAAGAAAAGAAGTAATAAATAAATACTAATCTGTTGATTAACTCCGAGCTTCTAAACTTTCTAAACTGTTTACTGTTGACCAATAACTGATCAACTCTTACACTGATAACTGATTACTGATTACTGATAACTGAAATGGGTTGGAGCGAATTTCTATATTTAGGTTTTGGGTTGGGGTTAGGGATCGCCCTAAATCAGCTATGGCCGGGGAAAGGAACAAAATCGCCCGAACCCGTTGCCATCGATGACTCTCCCCAAAATATCACTGATCAACAACAGGTGCAAACCCTGTCTTATCAATTAAAACAAACTCAACTCGCCTATCAGATGGCATCGGAAATGAGTTTATTTAAAGCGGGGTTTTTGGCGCGGACGTCCCATGAGTTGCGATCGCCTCTCAATAGTATGATTGGCTCATTGCAACTGATTATCTCGGATCTGTGCGAAAGTCCAGAGGAGGAGCGAGAATTTATCCAACACGCTCACGCTTCAGCCTTGAAAATGGTGGGATTATTGGATCAAGTAATTTTTGTGGCTAAAACTGAATATGGTACAGACACAATGGATATTCATGCCATTCAGTTAGTAAAAGTCATGGATGAGGTAGAAGATTTAACCTGTATTCAGGCGGCAAATCGCAGTATTCGATTAAAAATTGAACCCCCTGATGATAATATTTATGTTCTGGCAGATTTACCCCGACTGCGACAAGTTTTAGTTAGTTTAGTGGATACAGCAATTGCTCAAATGACTGAGGGAAGCGTGAATGTTTCTGCACATTCTTCCCCAGAGACAGGATTTGTTCACATTTGGGTTGATGATCAGCGTCCGATCAGTGCTTGGAGTGAGTCTTGGGATTTATTAAAATCAACCTTAGAAAAGGATCAAACTCCTCCAGATCAAGCCACATTATCCCCAGGAATGCGACTATTGATGAATCAAACTTTATTGAGTTTAATGAATGGACGTTTAGAGGTTTTAGCTATTCCTTCTGAGGGTGAAGATTCTAATTTTAATCGGACTCAATGTTCGATCCCTTTAGCCAAACCCTAACTCACATAAACTATTCATCCTCCTGAGAAAATTCCATAATATTTTCTAACCATCCTGACTCATGAAGACGGGCTAAACTTTGTTCTTTAATTAAAGTTTCTGTTTCTGGTGAGATATCAAAAATTCTTTTAATTTTGGCATCGGGTTGATTTTCTAAGCGATAAGTTAAAGAGGTATTTTGTAAAGTCTCATAACTTAATAATCTTAGCAGTTGCGAGGAATGGGTTGTGACAATAATTTGCAAGTTAGTTTGTTTAACACGAGTTTCAATTAATTCTATGAGAAGATGTAAACGGGTGGGATGAAGACCGTTATCTAATTCTTCCAAAAAATAACAACTAAAATTAGGTAAATCATCAGATTCATTAAATAACGCTGCAATGATAGCTAAAAATCTTAAAGTTCCATCGGATGCACTAATAATTGGGATTTTTTGACCATTCGCTTCTATTAATACCAGTAAGATTTTACCCGTTATATCTGTAACAAATTCTAAATCCGTCGCATCCATTGGGGTTAATGCTTTTAACCATTCTAATACACCGATTTTAAGGTTTTGATCTTGACAAATTCCTTGTAATACTGAAGATAAGTTTTCTCCGCGATCGCCTAAAATATTTTGACCCGGGTTAGAGGGTCTTCGCATCGCATCAGGAAATAAATCTAAGAATTGTAAATGACTTAATTCGTCTAAAACTTCATTAATATAAAAATCTATATCGTGAGAAATACTTTTATTTATTTCATTTTCACTAAAGATGTTATTTATTAAGTCACTATCAATCAGTAGGGGTTTATCGGCTTTTGTTGGAAATTCTATGATTTTCTTAGTTTCTGAATCCTCATATATCTGAAGTAACATTTTTCCAGAATTATTAGGTAAATTCTCAATTTTAAGTTTAAGAGATTTTTGATAATATAAACTTTCCTCTACAAGCTTTGGCAATTTACCATTAATTCCTGGATTAACCTCTATGCGATAGATTAATTCATATTTATCTTGAGTTTTAACAATCAAATTTCCTGCTTCATCACATTCAAATTCTTCAGGAAAATATAAAGTTACTTCTATAGCAAAAGTTGGAAAATTTTGAAAAGTAATATTCTGTTTTCCTCCTCTTATACCTTCCCATTCTAAAAAACCTCCTTGTCCCCACTTTTCCCCTAATATTTCAGCTAAATTATAACCTCGACTAATTCCATGTAAAAAACGTAAAGCGTCACCAATATTACTTTTACCTGTGGCATTAGTCCCCACTAAAATTGTAAAATTACCCAAAGTTAATTCAGCTTCTTTAAAATTTTTAAATCGTTCTAAACGTATTTTTTTTAGCATTGTGATTATTGAACGCTTAACTGAAAGAACTTTACACTATCATTATTTTTATGATAGTGTAAATTAATTCCTACTTTTATTTTTCAGGAATTTCTTGATCAATAAAAATTTTAATTGCTAGATCTCCTATCGCCTTAGTTGCCACAGCATTAATTGTTACGGAAATTATACTACCAAAGCCAGGTATAAGTTTAGCAACTTCTCCACTCAGTGTAGTTAATCCCCAATTAGCACCTAAACCTGCGCCTGCTGTTGCAATAAAATCTGCTACTGTTTCTGGTGAAAGATCACGTCCACTTAAGTATCCAATAAAAGTTACCATCATTGTTTGAATAGCTCCAATAATTGGGAACGAACTTCCAGGAATCGGATTCGCACTAATCACCCCAGACAAAACAGAACAAGTATCAACTACACTAATAGCTTGCTTACGTTGAAAGTCTTTGATTTTTGATGTTTTTAAAATCGAGACAGTTGTTTCTTTGGGAAGACATTTAAGCATCTCTTTAACTAATTCTTCAATATTCCATCTTCCATCCGACTCTGGATCTATTTCCGCACCTTCTCCTTCATAATACTCCGCATAAGTAACAGTAGGAACAACATTTATACTATCAATAGATCTCTCAAAGTAAGCTTTGTAATTTTTGTACAAAACTAGATGATTCCTTAGAGATGTCTCGGAGGGTCGCGTCAGATCAAGTTTAGCCTGATTATCCAGTTTCTCCCACCTTGGGCCATAGACTAACTGATCACAATGGGTCAACACACCAATTAAAGGAATTTTGCGAGAATATTTTTTATAAATTACTTGATATACTTCATCAAGAGCTTGTAAATCTTCTTTAACTCCTACATTAACATCGCTGGCTTTACAAAGAAAGAGAATTAAATCAGGAGAATATTGATTCACAGCATTCAAAATACTGTTAAGAGGAGTTTTTGCTGAATCTTTCTCAAAAGGATCTTTATCTTCTTGAAGACCTCTTGTATCTAAAATATGAAGAATTTCACTACCATCATACTGATTATAGTAAGTTTTCCATTGAGCCTGTCCAGTTTGAGGCTCAATCATACTTACCTCAGCTACTTTTCTTCCACAAATAGCATTAATTAGAGATGATTTACCGGACTTACAACGACCAACAACCATGATACGAGGAGGACGCATTTCTAGGATCAAATCAAGAACTTCATCTAAATATTTGTTGATGTCCTGTTTACCAGGAAACCAATCAGGAATAGAGGAAACTAACTTTTTCAGTGCTGTAACCGAGGGTTCAATTGGATGATTTTTAACTTCAGACATACAGTAACTAATTTAAGATGATATTAATTTTAACCGCTAAAATCAAGAAATAAGTCTATAAAACCTTAACCTAACCCATGACCCTAACACCCTCAGTAGAATTTTTAGATGAATTTGACATTGTTGTGGTCGGTGCTGGACATTCTGGCTGTGAGGCGGCGCTGGCTGCGGCCCGGTTGGGATGTCGTACCCTGCTCTTAACCCTCAACCTCGATAAAATCGCTTGGCAACCCTGTAACCCGGCTGTTGGAGGCCCTGCCAAGTCCCAACTCGTCCATGAAATTGATGCTTTGGGCGGGGAAATTGGCAAAGCATGACAACAGTTGTTGACAAAATTTTATAATTATACTACAATTAGTCCATATACTTCAGAGGTACCCCGAACTGCACGGGGGGGCATGGTACAGTTGAAATGCTGTGCGCCTCGGTATCTATCAGGTACCCCGAACTGCACGGGGGGGCATGGTACAGTTGAAATGCTGTGCGCCTGTTGAGCTTAAAAACAACTGTTGATCGTAGACATCAACATGATTTTAAGAACCGCGATTAAATCAATCGCGGTTCTGAATTTTAAGATGACTTGTCATGTAAATCGTCTTCAAAATTGATGGGAGAATCAGGAATTTGAAGGAGATAAATTTTGGATTTTAATAAATCAAAAGCTTCCTGCAACTTCTGAGAAGCAATTTCCTTCTTTTCGTTGACTCGACGAGCCAACAAATATGCTACATAATCAGCAAGCTGTAAACCTGTATAAAACTCTGAGAAGCCAAACCAGGGCTTTTCTATAAAACAAGGAGTTTCTTCTTGTAATTCTATCCAATCTTCATAGACTTTCACCAGTCTTCCATCTTGGACAGAATTATGAGAACTTGAACGAGAATCCATCAACAAAATCCCTATTTGATTTGATGTTTTGAGAAAATAGTTTAAGATATCTAGCATTTTTTTAAAAGACAATTGATATAAATCAGCATCATTTTCAATATAACGTTCAACGTCTTTATTAATTTGTTTTTGTTTGTCTATAATTAATTTTTTATTGATTACAATAGCAAAGATAGAAGACTGAGATTGACTTAAATTTTGAGCAAGTTGTAGAAAAACTTTGAATCTATATTCTTGATTAACGTTTTTAAATTTGCCCTTTCCCTGCCAAATATCATGTCCCTTAAGTTCCCAGTCTGTCAGCTTACCTCCAGATAACCAACTCTGTTTTAGTGAATGTAGTTCTCGCTCCATTTCTGGCACACAGTATGCAGGAACAGCAAGACTAACTAGAAAAAAGAAATTAGTTTCTTGATCCTTCCAGCCAGTTCCACCCTCATCAATGTAAAATAATATCATTCCACTGTTTATACTTAACTGGGCTAATAAATTTTATCATTGGTTAATATAATCGCTACAATTAAACAGTAGATTAAGCCATATTTGTGTACAATTTATGACCCTAACATCCTCAGTAGAATTTTTAGATGAATTTGACATTGTTGTGGTCGGCGCCGGACATTCGGGCTGTGAAGCGGCGCTGGCGACAGCACGCTTAGGATGTCGTACCCTGCTCTTGGAGGCCCTGTCGTCCATGAAGTCGATGCTTTAACCACGGCTGGATCAATCGTGTTTTTTAGTTTGATAGAATAGTATTGATCATTAATAAAATCATCATGCAGCAACTTTATCTTCAATTTAAAAGTCCTAATCAATTTCCTTATCAAAACTATATGTTTAATCAGATGAAACAAGAACCTTGCTTCATCTCAAAACAGGGCGTTCTTTTTGAAGAAGATTGTCTACCACTTTTAAAACAGATCAATAACAGTGTAGCTGATGTTGTTTTTGCTGATCCTCCCTTTAATTTAGGGAAAAAATATGGCAAAAAGCATGATGATAGCCTCGAAGATAGTGAATATCTAAACTGGTGTTATACTTGGCTGGATGAATGTTGCCGGATTCTTAAAGACGGGGGCAGTTTATTTATTTACAATTTACCTAAATGGAATATGTTGTTAGGCTCTTATTTAATGAATAAGGGTTTAACTTTTAGACATTGGATTACTATTAGTCAAAAATCGAGTTTACCGATTCCAGGGCGATTATATCCTAGCCATTATAGTCTTTTATATTATACAAAAGGCAAGCCAAACGTATTCCGTAAAATTAGAACTCCCATAGAAACTTGCCGTCATTGTGGGGGTGAAATTAAAGATTATGGCGGTCATCGTCATGCCATGAACCCATTAGGAGTCAATTTAACCGATGTTTGGACAGACATTCCTCCTGTCCGTCATTGGAAATTTAAAAGTAAAAAACGGACAACTAATCAACTCTCAACCAAGATTTTAGATCGGGTCATTGAAATGTCAAGTTTACCCGGAGATTTAATCATTGATCCCTTTGGTGGAAGTGGAACAACCTATGCCGTTTGTGAAGCGACAGGTCGCCATTGGATCGGAATGGAAATCCAAAATTGTGATGTGATTATTGAACGGTTAACCGAAGAAAATCTACATTATCATAAAAATAATGATTATGTTGAGGGTTAGTTATTAGCACGTCCATCTGTTCCTTTAGGAATTCTAGGAACATCAAAACTGATTTCATCTTGTTCAATTCCTAAAATAACTAAAACCCCAGGATAGGATGCAATACTATTTAACCAAAAGTTAAAATATGGTTCTAATTCTTCATAATTCCCAATTCTATCAGTTAAATACTTAGCTAAATTTCGGCAGGGAACAATCAAAAATCCAGCGATAATGAGTTGCTGCTGAATTGCAAATGCCATTTTATTCAAAGAACGATGGCTTGAGGAAACATTTCCAGTTTCCCACTCAGCAACAGCGATTTTACCCTCACTTGTCAAAACTGCGTCAACTTTTCCCAAACCAATGATTATGGCTAACTCTGTTAACCAACCTTGATCTTTTAAATCCTTTATAAAATTATCTTTAATAGGTTTGACACCATTTCCTTGTCCTCTTTTTTTTCCACTTTCAGGATAAACTGAAAAAGTTCCAGTTCCTACGGGCCAGTCCACTTGTTGAATAGCATTTTCAACTTGCTTTTTCGCTTGGATATAAATGGGATTAGTTAAGGTTTCTAATGAATGGGATAAAATTCTAATCTTCGGAATCTTCATAAAGTTCTAAAGTTTTTAACTGAACTTCAATCTCTTGAATAAACTGGGATGCTGGAATATCTAAAGCTTCAGCAAGTCGAAACAAAACATTCAGAGTCGGTGATTTTACTCCTCTTTCTAAAAGACTAATATAAGTTCGATGTAAACCCGCCTCAAAAGCCAGTTCTTCCTGACTTAAATTCAAAAATTCTCGCCTTTGCTTTAATACTTTTCCAAAGACTTTTGCTAAAGTCACGCTTTGCTAAATAACTAGACAAAAATCATCCTAAGACGTTATGAACTATAAATCTTCAGACTATAGTATGCAGACTACGAGACTGTTTCAAAGAATCGCTAAGATTAAAGAAAATATATTGCTATCCAATAGAAACGATGACCCTAACATCCTCAGTAGAATTTTTAGATGAATTTGACATTGTTGTGGTCGGTGCTGGACATTCAGGCTGTGAAGCGGCACTGGCTTCCGCACGCTTGGGAAGCCGTACCCTGCTCTTAACCCTCAACCTCGATAAAATCGCTTGGCAACCCTGCAACCCGGCTGTTGGAGGCCCTGCTAAGTCCCAACTCGTCCATGAAATCGATGCTTTGGGTGGGGAAATTGGCAAAATGGCCGACCGTACCTATTTGCAAAAACGGGTGCTGAATATTTCTCGCGGCCCTGCGGTGTGGGCTTTACGCGCTCAAACCGATAAACGGGAATACGCCGCCGTGATGAAAAATATTATTGAAAATCAGGATAATTTGACCGTGCGAGAAGGGATGGTGACGGATTTAATTTTAGGTAAAAATCAAGAAATTATTGGGGTTGAAACTTATTTTGGAGTTGCTTTTAAATGTCAAGCCGTTATTTTAACAACGGGTACATTTTTAGGTGGTATTATTTGGGTTGGTAATAAATCAATGGTTGCGGGACGAGCGGGAGAATTTGCGGCTATTGGGTTAACAGAAACTCTCAACCGTTTAGGGTTTGAAACCGGACGATTAAAAACCGGAACTCCGGCGCGAGTTGATAAACGTTCTGTAGATTATTCTAAATTAGAACCCCAACCGGGAGATACAGAAGTTCGCTGGTTTAGTTTCGACCCAGAAGTACAAATTGAACGGGAACAAATGTGTTGTCATTTGACTCGAACCACTGCTAAAACTCACCAAATTATTCGAGAAAATTTGCATTTATCTCCGGTTTATGGCGGTTGGGTAGATTCAAAAGGCCCCCGTTATTGTCCGAGTATTGAAGATAAAATTGTTCGGTTTGCGGATAAGGAAAGTCATCAGATTTTTATTGAACCGGAAGGTCGAGATATTCCTGAGTTGTATATTCAAGGATTTTCAACGGGTTTCCCTGAAACTTTGCAATTGCAAATGTTAAGAAGTCTTCCGGGGTTAGAAAATTGTGCAATGTTGCGTCCAGCTTATGCGGTGGAATACGATTATTTACCCGCAACTCAATGTTATCCAACGTTGATGACGAAGAAAATTGAGGGGTTATTTTGTGCCGGACAAATTAATGGCACAACGGGCTATGAAGAAGCAGCAGCCCAAGGTTTTGTGGCGGGAATTAATGCGGTGAGATTTGTCAAACATCAAGAGATGATTGTATTTTCGCGGGAACAAAGTTATGTCGGAACGTTAATTGATGATTTGTGTACAAAAGATTTACGAGAACCTTATCGAATGTTAACGAGTCGCTCGGAATATCGGTTATTATTACGGTCTGATAATGCGGATGAACGGTTAACGCCCTTGGGTCGAGAAATTGGGTTAATTGATCACCGTCGTTGGGAGTTATTTCAACGGAAGCAAGAGAATATTCTGGCAGAAAAAGAACGGTTATACTCAACTCGAATTAAGGAAAATGATCAAGTAGGAATTTCTATTTTTAATGACACCCAACAAAAGATTAAAGGGTCAATTACCTTAGCAGATTTGTTGCGCCGTCCGGGGTTCCATTACGTTGATTTAGAAAAGTATAATTTAGGCAATCTTAATCTTAATCAAGTGGAAAAAGAAGGAGCAGAAATCGAGATTAAATATTCAGGATATCTGCAACGCCAACAAAACCAAATTGACCAAGTTAGTCGCCAATCTAACCGAGCTTTACCTGAAGATTTAGATTACATGAAAATTGAAACCTTGTCGATGGAGGCGCGAGAAAAGTTAATGAAAGTTAAACCGTTAACCGTTGGTCAAGCGTCGAGAATTGGAGGGGTTAACCCGGCTGATATTAATGCGTTGTTGATTTATTTAGAAGTGCGAAATCGTCAACAAGCGGTGAGTCTAAATTCCTAATGTTATATAATAAATCGCACTCACCAACAGTCAATCTCTGTGAAAGTTACTATCACTCCGAGATTGGTTTTTCATATATTCTTTAATCACAGGTTCAAGACTCCAGCAAGATTCTTTACTGTTCTTGACCTGTTGAATTAAACCCCGTTTTTTCAAAGATTGTATAGCCCTTAAAAAATCGGTATCAGATGAAAATTCTGTAGGTTTACTCAAAATATTGACTGTTTTATCTTGGTTCGCTAACCACAACATCAGAAGTTGTTCAGATTCGGATAACCGTTGATCATGTTGTTTAATCAAAGGTTCTAAATCTCCTAAAAATGTAGTTTTATAGGATAAAAATTGCTCAACACTACCATTAAATAAATCTTTGATCGTAGAAGCAATGATATTTAACCACAGGGGGTTACCACTATAACGTTGAATCAGTTCTGGCCATTTGTGTTGGTCTGTGAGTTTTCTGTCCGCTAAAAGTTGTGTTGCGGCTTGACCTAAACCTTGAAGTTGTAGCGTTTTACAATAGCGGTTTTCGGTTTCTAAGTTGGCGATTTCGATGGGTTGTTCCCAACTGAGGAGGAGCAGACAACTATTATGGGGAGATCTGCCAATTTCAGTTAACAGTTTACCATAGTCTTGATATTCTGGGAGATAATTTCCGACGAATTGACGGGGGGTTAAGGTGTCTTGGAAATCGTCGAGGATAATTAAGCAACGGTGCGATCGCAAATCATCTAGGATGGAATGGCGGGAGTGTAAATAGTTGATAATTGATGGATTTTCGGTCGGTGGAGTTGGGGAGAAAAACTCGATGAGGTTAGTTTTGAGGGCGTTGAGGGTCGGGAATTTGCGATGAGTTCGCCACAGGATGCAATCAAAGTTATCTCCGATTTGTTCTACCAGTTGTCTCGCTAGGGTTGTTTTACCCATACCCGATAATCCGGTTGCTGAATTACTGTCACATTAGGATGGTTATAGAGACTTTCAATTAACTCAATCGCAGCCTGACGAAAAAACGCGCCCCTTTTAGAAAAATCATTCAAAACTTCTGCTAAAACCATTTCACTGGTAAAAATATAAAGCGAATCCATCTGCTTAGATATATCTCGTGCTTTCTGATGTAATTCGTCTTTAGGATTTAGCAAAGCAACCCAATAACCCGTATCCGCAAAAACTCGTCTCATTCTCCCTAACCTTGATAAAGGTCAAAGTTTTTTGACAAATCACTTGGCACTTTTTCCCATTCAGATTCAGGAATATTGGCTCCAATTTGGATAGCAATTTCCCAGATCGGTTTAACAGTGGGATCATACTGAATATCTGCTGCTTTGTCTCTATCATTAATGGTTTCAGAGACTTGTCGGAGTTGTACCATAATTTGTCCTAATAACCATAACTTATCTTCTACAGATAATTGATGAATAAAGTTTTCTAGTTCTAGTAATTGATTGGAAACCATGTTAACTGTTAACCCATTAAATATCTAGTATGATAACCTATTGATTTTCCAAAAGTGCGATCGCCTTCGGGTGGGCGTAGTCCATCGCATTTCAGCCGGAGTAAAATTAATTCAGATTAAAGTCCGTCAACAATCGCGCTAAAAGTAAGCACTCAAACCCGAATTCTTTTGCTCTGATCTCAAGTCAATGATCCCCCCTAACCCCCCTTAAAAAGCAGGGACAGGAGATCAAAGTCCCCCTTTTCAAGGGGGATTTAGGGGGATCTGATCAAAGCTGTAATCAGGGGTTTTCAGCTTAACAAAACTATAAAACTATCGTTGAGATCGGGATCTAAGGTTTGATGAATTATTACGGAATATTAAAGAGTGTCAAATTTAGTAAATTAGGGTTGGCAACCCAGAAACTTATGTTATGTTAATAGTCATAGGACACAAATCAACAACACACCAACGTTGATAACAACCCCCGGATTAAAAGCTTGTGTCCGTCGTGCTTTAATCCAATTGCAACGCCGTCAGTGGCAATGTGAACTACCAAAAAAGTTGACGTTGTAGAGGGTCTAAGACTCGCTTGAGGCTGTAAAACAATAATGATTTAGTTAGCTTCGGGGTCAATGTCATAAAAAAGGTCTGTATCGACTTTGCTAGTACAATACTCCTGATTGGAATTGTTGCAATATCTTGTCCACGTTAGCTGAGTATCTTGATTTTTCTATCTAACTTACCTGAAATCTGCTTGAGTCAACTTAGTTTACATTCTAACGCTAAGGTCTGGTCATTCTGTACCAGACCTTAAGTGTTTGGAGCGATTAATATAGACCATCCTAAACGAGTGGGTTGTTGATAAATTCGTTTTAAAGTATTAATATCTCTAACGGAAATTGGCGGGGGTTCTCGAACTTGGGAAAAATACATCACGTCTGTTTGTTCGGGACTATGACCCCAAATTCCTAACGCATGACCAAATTCATGAAGGGCGGCGGCTTCAATATATTGTCCGGTTTGGGTCGGACTTAACCAAATTGTGAAGCGATGGGATAAATAGGGAAACCCTTCAGGGGTATTTTTAACAGAAATTTGATAACGGGTTTCTGCGGAACTCGCCCGTTTTTTCTGGGGGTCTAGGGGAGGATTTTTTCTAATAATTTTAATATCAGCATTTTGGGGTTGTTCAACTAAATTTAAGGGTAAATAATTATCCCATTTTAAAATAGCAGATGAAACGGTTTCTTTCCAGCTAGAAAGAGAATCAGGATTTTCAATATAAACTTTAATCGGAAATTTTGAAAAAACTAAATAACCAAAGTTAGCGGGTTCAATTTGATCGAAATAATCACCTTTATTCGTTAAATCTTGCCAATTTGCTAAACTTTCGGGTAAAGGATGAGGTTTAAACGGAATTTTATCGTCAGTCGCAATAGTTGAAACTTGGCTAATTAAAATGATCAGAACTATTATTATAGCAGTCGCCATTCCGCCTAGGGCATAGATTCCCAATTTCGCTCGAATGACACGCTGATATTTTGTCCTAATAGCCATGTCCGTTGCTATAACATTAGTTTAATTGACTATGAAGTCTTCACTGATAACTGATAACTGATAACTGATAACTGATAACTGATTATTTGATCCAACCTGCACTTAAAATAACAGTCATTCCCATAAAAATAATTGCTAACATCCAAGTAATTCGATTTAAGGTTGTTTCAGCACTTTTAGCGCTAGTAAAGAGTTGAGCTTGTCCACCAATACCGCCAATTCCATCCCCTTTAGGACTGTGGAGTAAGACTAAAATAATAATCCCCACAGCCGATAAAGACCAAATTGCTTGTAATACTTGAGTAATCATGGTAAAAAGTTGATAATTTGAACGAATTCCTATTTCCTGTTCCCTGTTCCCTACTATATTTTTTAGGGAAATAAGTTACAGTCGCATCCGCACCGGACTCCGATTTTCTCGAACATCATAAGCGGCGGATTCAATCATAGAACGACCTGTCATTTCTGGCGGTTGCGGAATCCCCAAAATTTGCAAAATCGTGGGGGCGATATCCGCTAAACAGCCATCTGTGCGTAAGGGAACATCAGTTCCGTGACCTGGAATTTTGCGTTTTTCCCCTTCTATTAGGATAAAGGGAACGGGGTTCGTTGTGTGGGCTGTCCAAGGATTTCCTTCCGCGTCGGACATATATTCAGCGTTACCATGATCAGCAATAATAATCGCCGTTCCTCCCGCTTGACTAATACTTTCTAACAATAACCCCAAATTGTGATCAACGGTTTCAATCGCTTTCACCGCAGCATCTATCATCCCCGTATGTCCGACCATATCAGGATTGGCGTAATTAATTACAATCAGCGAGTAAATTCCCTTTTCAATTCCTTCAATCGCCACATCCGTGACTTCAGCCGCCGACATTTCCGGCTGTAAATCATAAGTTGCGACCGAAGGACTAGGAATTAATTCTCGGTCTTCCCCAGGAAAGGGGTCTTCTAAACCGCCATTAAAAAAATAGGTGACGTGAGCATATTTTTCCGTTTCCGCCGTCCGCAATTGTTTTAACCCCTGTTCAGCGATCACTTGTCCGAGAATATTGTTAAGATTTTGAGGTTCAAAGGCGACTAAAACGGGAAAATGGGGGTCATATTGGGTAAAAGTTGCAAAGCTTAAGGGATGAATATAGGAACGTTCAAACCCGGAAAAATTGGCATCTACAAACGCCTGAGTTAACTCTCTAGCCCGGTCAGGACGGAAATTAAAGAAAATCACCCCATCTTCGGCTTCCACCGCTCCAGGCGCAATTCGAGAAGGAAGCACAAACTCATCGTTAATGCCTTCGGTGTAGGACAATAACATGACATCAGCAGCCGATAATCCATTACCTTCGCCATCGGTAGTCATGACATCATAAGCTTGTTTAACCCGATCCCAGCGTTTATCTCGATCCATTGCATAGTAACGGCCACTAATAGTTACAATCCGACCGATCCCAATCGCATCAATTTGGTCTTGAAGCTGCTTAATATATTTAATCCCATCTTTAGGATTAGTGTCTCGACCATCCATGATGGCATGAATACAAACATCTCTAATATTTTTAGCTTTTGCTAGATTTAAAAGTCCGATTAAATGGTCTAAATGGGAGTGAACCCCACCATCGGAACATAAACCCATTAAGTGTAATTTGCTATTTTTCTCTAAAACCTGTTGACAAACTTGTAACAGTGCGGGGTTATTTTGAATGGTGCCATCTTCGACCGCATCGGAAATCCTCACTAACTCTTGAGGAACAATGCGTCCCGCACCAATATTCAAATGACCGACTTCTGAATTTCCCATCTGACCTTCGGGTAAACCCACCGCTTTCCCGGAGGTGCGAATTAAGGTTCGCGGATAAGCTGTCCATAGACTATCCATTACAGGAGTGTTTGCAACGGCTATGGCATTTCCGTCGGTTTGTTCACGATAACCCCATCCGTCTAAAATGATCAGTACAACGGGAGATACAGACTTTGGTGCCATGCCAAGTTACCTTTTCGTTTGTTGTGGTGATTGCCGACTCGATCATACCATCGTGAGTCAATACCTCACCAGTGAGTAGTTTCTGTTGTGCCTTGGGATGAAGATTGGGTATCCTTAAATTGTATCAACTGTATTTTGGGGACTGGCAATGCGTCAACTTTGGTTTCTGCTCTCCATCGGTATTTTCACAGTTGGGCTGGGAGGATGTGGTTCGACACCCGAAGAAACAGCCACTACACCCAGTCCAACAACTTCTCCAGCGGCTTCCCCTGGAGCTTCGGCTTCACCTAAACCGAATGCAACCCCTAGTCCGGGTCAAATAGCCCCGTTTAAAGATCCTTTAGTCCAAGAACAATCAAACGTCGCTGCGGGTGCGGGTTTAATTCAATCGACTAATCCAGAAGAACGCTTAAATTTATTGGGAAAACGTCCGGCGGGAACTCCCGTAGCACCCGCTACCACAGTAGCCCCCCCTGCGTCGAATGTTGATCCGTTTGCAGTCTTGCCTCCATCAATTGTACAAACCACTCCTGACATCGGAGAAGCGCCGGAAGTACCAGAACAAACTACTCGTGCTGTACCAGATCTGCCCAAATTACCCGTTGCTGAACCTCCGCTTCGCTGGAGAACTGCCAGTGTGAGCATTCCTTCACCTCAAACCCGTAGCCCTAATACGGGATTTAAGCCAACAGTAAATCAGGGT
The DNA here is from genome assembly GCF_900010725.2 of Planktothrix serta PCC 8927. Taxonomy (NCBI): domain Bacteria; kingdom Bacillati; phylum Cyanobacteriota; class Cyanophyceae; order Oscillatoriales; family Microcoleaceae; genus Planktothrix; species Planktothrix serta. The sequence continues at coordinate 120,677 of NZ_LR734876.1, forward strand.
AGAGGTGCGACAGCAAATCCCAGAACAACACCAACATCGCCCAGTGGTGTGACTCGTAATCCCTCTAACCCCTTGTCTCCTAGCCCAAGAGCAACAGCACCGAAACCTCGAACCGTTAGCCCTCGAAGAACCGTACCCACGTTACCGAGTTTACCCATTGCCCAAGTCCCTGATTTACCTGCAATTCCGAATACAGAAGCACCCCCGTCTTGGCGTGATCCCAATCCACCGCCACCGCCACCTCCTGCACCTGTTGCTGTTCAACCCTTGGTGCCGCCACCTCCATCCACAGACTTAGCTCAGGCTATGGAAGTCACGGGGGTATTGCAAGTGGGAAATCAAACTAAAGTTATTCTCAAAGCTCCCGCAGAACCCACCAGTCGTTATGTGAACGTGGGACAGCGTGTGTCTAATGGTGAAGTTCTCGTCAAGCGAGTTAAGTTTGATACTGGGGGTGAACCCCTGGTGATTTTTGAGCAAAATGGCGTTGAAATTGCTAAATCTGTGGGTGCAATTAATCCACCTGCCGATCAACAAATCAATAATATTAGTATGCGAACCTCCCGTCCAAGCAGTTAGTCCTGTTTAACAGGACTCACGGAAAGGGGTGTAATCTTTAGTAATTTCTATAATTTTCTCATGGTAGGAGTAACCATGTTGTGTTCGATGCCAAAACTGGGTTTTTTGACGCTAATTTTATCGAGTTTAGCGGTTGTTATTGGGATTAATGATCCTCTTCCTGCTTTTTCACAGCAAGCAGAAGGTAAGCGTCCTCCTGTTTGTGAAGGACAGTTACCCACCGGAAGCGTGAAGTGTAATTATGAGGGAGGAGATAACTATAAAGGGGATTTTGTCAACGGCAAACCGGATGGGCAAGGGATTTATGTTTATGCCAACCGCGATCGCTATGAAGGACAATTTCGTAATGGTTTACCCAATGGACAAGGGGTATTCATTTTTGCTGATGATGCCCGTGTCGTTGGGGTATTTAAGGATGGCAACATCAGTCAAGGAACGGTAATTTTTGCTAATGGCGATCGCTATATTGGCACGTTTAAACTGGTGCGAGAAGTTGGGAGTGGAAAGGTCAGTAGTCAACCCAATGGTCGGGGACAATTTATTTATGTGAATGGCGATCGCTATGAAGGAGAATTCTTTGCCGGATCTCCCTTTGGTCAAGGAGTATTTACCCGAACCAATGGCACTCGCTGTCAAGGACAGTTTTTTAATCAAGAACTTGATGGTAAAGGCACCTGTACCTTTGCAAATGGCACTCGTTATGAAGGAGAATTTCGAGGTGGCGTTCCTCATGGCCAAGGAACAATTGTTGATGCCAAAGGCAAGCGTTATCCAGGGTCTTTCCGCGATGGTAAAAAAGTATAGACAAAATCTCAAAAAGCAGGGAACAGGGAACAGGGAACAGGGAACAGGGAATTACGAATTACGAATTACGAATTACGAATACCGTATTTCCGCGACTGCTATACACCGGGAGATTTGCTGATGAACGCTTTTTCCAGTTCAACGGGTCAGTCTATTTTTGATTTTGTACCTGATCCCACCCAGGATCGGGAACTGTTGCAACAGTTAAGTTTTGTGCCAGGAGTTGCAGAACTCTTGACAATTCGTCAAGTTCATGCTTTAGAACACGCAACGGTTTGGGTGCTGAGTGAAGGGGCGAATACCCCTAACCAACGGGCCGAAACGGAATTATTCGGGGGAATGTCAACGGAACAGGGTTTTTACCTGTATGGAAAAGTAGAGACAGGACGGTTACGGCAAGCCGTTGAGCAGGGGTTAAGACGTCTAACCCTAGGAGAATGGGATTTAGCCGTTCATCCGCGCTGTGGGACGAATTTCTCGGTGAATTTACTCTTAACCAGTGGACTCGCATTCGGGATCAGTTCCCTGCTTCCCAAAAACCTGATAGAACAATTGTTCGGTTTGGGATTAGCAACGGTCTTGGCCAATCAATTGGCCCCCGATTTGGGAAGTATAGCCCAACGTTATCTCACAACGGCGATTCCCTTTAATTTGCGGGTGGTAGAAATATCCCAAACCCAAGACTTTTGGGGACGTTCAGCCCATTTTGTTCGAGTGCAATGGGTAAGTTAGCAATAAAACTTAAAGACTTGAGTGAACTGAGACAGCCGATCCAGTAGTACCCTGAACATTAAACGTCTTTGTCCGTTCTTTTCATTAAAAAGGGGAAGATAAACCAATGGTTCAACGTGGTTCTAAAGTTCGTATCCTACGCAAAGAGTCTTACTGGTATCAAGAAGTGGGTACAGTGGCTTCTGTAGACTCCAGTGGTATCAAATACCCGGTGATTGTTCGCTTTGACAAGGTGAACTATTCAACCATCAACACTAACAACTTTGCGATGTCTGAAGTCGTGGAAGTTGCAGGCTCCAGCAAAGGTGGCACGAAAGGGAAAAGTGGCCCTCAAACTTCCGTAGAAGCGAAAGATCGCACAGTTCCTGGTGGTAGTCCCACTCGTATCGGTGATCCGAACCAAGGAACCGAAGGAAATTAGTCGGTGCCGGAACTACCGGAAGTTGAAACCGTTCGGCAAGGTCTAAATCAAGTGACCTTGACAAGAGCGTTTATGGGGGGTGAGGTGTTGTTAAAACGCACTCTCGCCTACCCGTTTTCTGTTGATGAATTTTTGCAGAATTTAACCGGAATTGCGATCGCTCATTGGCATCGCCGAGGTAAATATTTATTAGCAGAATTAGTTAAATTAGACTCTAATTCAACCCCTGGAGGCTGGTTAGGGGTTCATTTACGGATGACGGGTCAATTATTATGGGTTAACCCTCAAGAACCCTTACAAAAACACACTCGCATTCGATTATTTTTTGCTGAAAATCGAGAATTGAGATTTGTTGATCAACGCACCTTTGGTCAAATCTGGTGGGTTCGGCCGGATCAAGAGATTTCTAATATTATTACCGGATTAAACAATTTAGGGCCAGAACCTTTTGCTCCAGAATTTTCCGTTGAATATTTACAAGCCCAATTTAAAAAACGTCAACGCCCCATAAAATCAGCCCTTTTGGATCAAAAATTAGTGGCTGGAGTCGGGAATATTTATGCAGATGAAGCGTTATTTTTAAGCGGAATAGCCCCAACAACTCCTTGCACTACTTTAACCCGTGAACAACTCGAACGCTTACAGCACCAGATTATTCAAGTATTAGAAAAAAGTATTCAAAAAGGCGGGACAACGATTCGCAACTTCCTCAATGTTCAAGGAGTAAATGGTAATTATGGGGGTAGCGCTTGGGTTTACAACCGGACTGGAGAACCCTGTCGCGTTTGTGGAACTCCCATTGAACGTTTAAAACTTGCCGGACGGTCTGCTCATTTTTGTCCTCAATGTCAGGGGGGAGGGAACAGGGAACAGGGAACAGGGAACAGGGAATAGGGAATAGGGAATAGGGAATAGGGAATAGGAAATGGGCAATAGGAAATGGGCAATAGGAAATGGGCAATAGGCAATAGGCAATAGGGAATGGGCAATAGGGGGAAAGAATATAGAAAATTAACCTAATAAACCTTTAAAATTTGGGAAAGATTCTATCACTATTTTAAGTTAACGAGCTATGGCAATTAAAAAAGGTGACTTTGTTCACGCGGTTCGGGAAAAGTTAGAAAACAGCTTAGAGGCAAAAGCCAGTGATAGCCGATTTTCCCCTTATCTTTTTGAAACCAAAGGGGAAATTATGGAACTGCGAGGGGACTATGCTTTAGTTAAATTTGGACAAGTCCCCACACCGAATATCTGGTTACGACTAGACCAACTAGAAGCAGCTTAATAGCTGGCATAATCTATTAAGCGGTCTATCCCTCTTTTGTCACTTGACTTGATTTTCCCCCTCCCAATAACCCGATGTCTTTGTAGGGGCGAGGCGCGCCCAAAGTCCGTCAACTTAACGCCAAAAGCCCGGAAATAAATTTCGGGCGTAGGGGCGGGTTCAGTGGGGTTGCGGTTAATCAGAAAAGATCTTGTTGAACNGAATGCTTCGGAAACAGTAATTGAGGCTTTGCTTACAGCTTTGTCCGATAGTAATTATGGGGTGCGNATGGTTTAAGTTGACACTAATGGGGCGCGCCTCGCCCCTACGAGGAATTGGATTTTAAGTCTGATGTAGAACTAATTTAGACTTGCTATAGTGGAGAAATGCACTCAAGCAAAAGCTAACAATTCAACTAAAATTATTACAGCCTATTTGGGATTGCTATATGTTATTAGAAACTTTAGGCACTTTAGGCACGGTAATTGCACCTTGGTTAGGGGAATGGGGAGCAGTAAAAATCGCCAGTGGTATTCTGAAGAATATTTGCAGTCAATTAAATCCCCAGGAGATTGAAAAAGCTTTAAAAGTGGCGATTACTGTTGCAGAGCAACACTGTGAGCAGTTATTTGGTCAGAGTGATAAGCGGTTTAAACGTAAATTTTTAGATCAATATTTTCAGAGAAAAGAAGTTTTAGAAGAATTGCAAAAACCTCTAGTTAATCAGGGAATTAATCTGGATTTACTTGTTTTTGCTTTTGAAGAAACAGTTAACAATAATAATTCAGATGGAAATAATCGAATTAATCCAGAATTTATTAAACCTTGGTTAGAATTATTTAAAACAGAATATTTTAAACAAATTGGGGGTAATTTAAACTTTAAATATGCTAAGGCTGTTTATCTTAAACAATTAATATGCTGGTATGATGATGTTAAGTTTGTGGGTATTGATGCTAAAGGACAGGAAAACGATAAATCCGAAAAGCTGGCTAAAATTTTTGTGATGCAAGATGTCAAAGAGGAGAAAAAAGAACGTTATGGAAGTCTGAGGGAAGCTGATTTTTTAGAGTTGGGAGATCGGGGAAATCGCCAAGGGGAATTATCCCGACAACAACGTCAATGGATGGCTTTAGATAATTATGCGGGAAATCCCTTTCCGGCTCAGGATTTATTAACGAAAAATCAGGCTAAAAAGGTTGTGCTTTTGGGTGCGCCCGGTTCAGGAAAAACAACGTTAATGAGTTATTTTTCAGTGATCATTGCTCAAAATCAATCGGAATTATTAGGCTTAAATTCAGAAGTTGATTGGCTACCGATTTTGATTCGGATGCGGGACTATGTTCGCTTTGAAAATCTGAGTATTTTAGAATATTATCAGCAATTTTGCTATAAATCTCTGGCGGTTCAATCTTTACCCGAAAGATTTTTTGAACATTGGCTAGAAGATGGTAGAGCTTTAATTCTTTTAGATGGTTTAGATGAAATTGTTGAAGAAGGCAAACGCCATGAAATCGTCCAAAAAATAGAGAATTTCCTGGGAAGATATGACCAAAATCGGGTAATGATTACGTCTCGTCCGGCGGGGTATAGAAGAGACTTTTTTCGGGCTGAAGAGTTTCCCCATTATTGGTTACAGCCATTTGACGATAAAAAAATTAACGCATTTATTGAGAATTGGTATAATAGCCGGACTCCAGATCCAGAAGAAGCTAAATTACGCAAGGAAGACATTAAAAAAGCTTTTGATAAAAATCCTCGTCTGCAACTTCTAGCGCGGAATCCTTTATTGTTAACGATTATTACTTTAATTCACCGTTATCAAGCTCAATTACCGAAGGAAAGATATAAACTTTATCACTGTGCAGTACAAACTTTATTAACAACTTGGGATACAACCAATAAGCAACTCGAAAATCATAACAAATTAGAATATCTCAAAAATGATGATTGGGAAGATCTGATGCAAAATTTAGCGTTTTGGATTCATAGCCATCAAGATGGAATTGAAAATAATGAATTAGAGGGAACGTTAATTGATAAAGATGAGTTGATTAAGTTTGTGGCAAATTATATCGAAAACACAAAGCAGATTAAATGGACTCCAGCTAAAAATGAAGCCCAACGTTTTATTGATTTTGTGCGCGATCGCAGTGGCTTACTGAATGAGCAAGGTCGAGATTGTTATGCGTTTGTCCATAAAACTTTTCAGGAATATCTTTGCGCTCAAAAAATACAACGGGAAATGGAGGAAGATTCCTATAACTTCGAGATTATTCTCGATGCTATTAAAACCCATCTCCATGATGCTCACTGGCGGGAGGTTTTGTTATTATTGGTAGCTCAACAGCAGAAAAAATCAGCAGCAAAAGCGATTCAAGTTATCTTAGATAATCAAAGTGAGTATGAGCAATGGTTACACCGAGATTTATTATTTGCGGGTAGTTGTTTAGCTGAAAATCCCAAAGGCTTAAATGTGGCGGATAGTGGTTTAGTGGAGGATATTTTAGCCCGGTTAGTTAGTTTAGAGATTAGTGACAAGACATCAGATAAACTCAAGGAGCAGCTTTTTAAGGTTTTTTGCAGTCTCTATGAAACGGATTTTGCTCCGCAATGTTTGGCACGTTTAAAAGCCCAGACAAGCAAAATTGATTCAGATAGATTATTAACCTATCGAGCCGAATTAGGGGAAAAGGAAACAGTGATTGACGAGTTAATTCAACAGTTGTCCGATAGTGATGATGGGGTGCGTGCGAATGCAGCAGAGGTATTAGGCCAGTTAGGGAATGCTTCGGAAACAGTCATTGAGGCTTTGCTTAAGGCTTTGTCTGATAGTGATAATTGGGTGTGTTGGAATGCAGCAGAGGCATTAGGCCAGTTAGGGAATGCTTCGGAAACAGTCATTGAGGCTTTGCTTAAGGCTTTGTCCGATAGTGAGTATTGGGTGCGTGGGTATCCAGCAGAGGCATTAGGCAACTTAGAGAATGCTTCGGAAACAGTCATTGAGGCTTTGCTTAAGGCTTTGTCCGATAGCGATCATAGGGTGCGTGAGAATGCAGCAGAGGCATTAGGCAAGTTAGGGGATGCTTCGGAAACAGTAATAGAGGCTTTGCTTAACGCTTTGTCCGATAGTGAGGATGGGGTGCGTCAGAATGTGGCAAAGGCATTAGGCAAGTTAGGGAATGCTTCGGAAACAGTAATAGAGGCTTTGCTTAACGCTTTGTCCGATAGTGAGTATTCTGTGCGTGAGAATGCAGCAGAGGCATTAGGCAAGTTAGGTAATAGTTCAGACCGGGTAATTGAGGCTTTGCTTAACGCTTTGTCCGGTAGTAATGATGAGGTGTGTCCGAATGCAGCAGAGGCATTAGGCAAGTTAGGTAATAGTTCAGACCGGGTAATTGAGGCTTTGCTTGTGGCTTTGTCCGATAGTCACGATTTAGATTTAGTGTCTGGGAATGCAGCAGAGGCATTAGGCAACTTAGGGAATACTTCGGAAACAGTAATAGAGGCTTTGCTTAACGCTTTGTCCGATAGTCAGCATTGGGTGCGTCAGAATGCAGCAGGAGCATTAGGCAAGTTAGGGAATACTTCGGAAACAGTAATTGAGGCTTTGCTGGAAGCTTTGTCCAATAGTGATAATCGGGTGCGTGACGATGCAGCAGAGGCATTAGGCAACTTAGGGAATGCTTCGGAAACAGTAATTGAGGCTTTGCTTACAGCTTTGTCCGATAGTAATTATGGGGTGCGTCGGTATGCAGCAGGGGCATTAGGCAAGTTAGGAAATACTTCGGAAACAGTAATAGAGGCTTTGCTTAACGCTTTGTCAGATAGTGCGGATTCGGTGCGTTGGGATGCAGCAAGGGCATTAGGCAAGTTAGGTAAGCAATCCCCTAAAGTTAAGCCGTTGGTGGTGGAGTGGATTCAACAACATGAAGATTCTGAATTTGTTGGGAGAGGTATTGATGCGTTGTGGGATTTGGTGAATGGTTAATTGTGTATTAGAGTTATTGCAGAATTTTATGTGACTTCTCGGCTATTTCATCAAGTAGGTATCGAGTTCCGAATATTGAGAGAACACACTATCAATACTGGCTAAATTTGCTTGATAAACTAACATTGTAGCTATAATAAACCGAGAATAATTATTTCAGACATTCCCAATCCTCTTCATCAATAATAGGGCTAATCATATCTCCTAAAGTTTTGGCTTTACCAGCTATCAAGGCTGAAGGAATCCGACGCTTTGGAGATATTTTTGTTTCTTCTAACACGGTCACAATAATACGCGCTGAACTCACTTGAGGTTGTTCTGATAACCATTTCACCTGACCGTTTTCATAAATTGCTTCATAACTTTTTAACACAATAATCTCCTTTTCCTATATTTTAACACAAACGAGTTAGATAAATTAACTCAAATTAACGATGCCAAATGGTTTGATTTCCGGGTTGATCAATTAAGGTAATCCCTAACTGTTTGAGATGATCTCGAATGCGATCGCTCTCCCCATAATTCTTAGATGAAATCCTATTCAGGAATTCTTTGATATTCTGATTGAAGATAAGCTGGAATCACTCTCTGGCGTTTCTTAACGCTCGTTTGAATTAATTTTACTATTCCCCCAATGCTTAGAATTCCTGTTAATATCATCAAAGGTAAAAGCCATTTTAAGAAAAACACAACTCCCCAACTAAAACTCGATAGAATTATTAGCAAGGCTAGAATTTTAGACTCTTGGGGTTCAAAGCCAACTTTTTGATACCTTTTTGTTAACCATCCCCCAACAACCCCCATATTAAAAAAACTTCCACCCCCCCAAATATAAATTAAGCTGTAACTCAAAAATCTAAGGAATATTCCGCCATAGCCAGATTGAAAAAATAGACCCACAATAGAATCAGAACTACTGGGAATAGCTATTGCTGATAACTTCCCAATTAATTGAACCATCGAAATTAAAATAAAATAAGAGAAGAATGCTGAAGGAATTACCCAGAGTCCGCCACGAGATAATCCAATTTTAATTCCTAGGTAAAGCCAGTATAACGCTATTAATAAACTAAATCCTTTCCAGAACAAATCGATTAAAACTTGAGAATAACCTGGATGATTTTGTAATGGGGGCGTTGTTAAAGTTATGGCAAAAATTAAATAAGTATAAGCCGGGATTAAAGCTACTGTTAAAATTAAAAAAGTCATCCCCAACAGGATATAAAATTTTTTGCCAAGTATAATAGATTGATTTTGGCTTAAATTGGCTTCTGGAACCACCGAAGAATTAGAATTTTGATTCATAGCATTTTTCCCCATCAATATCATTTAATTTCCAAACAGTGGCTTTTGTTCCCTAACTCATATCAAATCCCATTATAGATGCTACAGATGATCCCCCAAAACCCCCTGTAGAGACGTTCCATGGAACGTCTCTACAGGGGTAAATTTGCAGTAAACATTTAGGGATTTTATATCACAACAACTGAGTCAGGTTAGATTCCTAACCTTTTGATTGAGACTCGCTATATAATTAGAAAATTGTTCAATATTAATCATTTTCCTGCGCCGTGACTACCACTCCCTTACCTCCCAACCCCCAACTCACCGCAACACAACGCCCTGACCCCCTCGGACGCTTCGGACAATTTGGCGGCAAATACGTTCCTGAGACCTTAATGCCCGCCTTAGCTGAACTGGAAACGGCCTATAACCATTATCGTCAAGATCCTGAATTTCAAACGGAACTCCAAAGCCTGCTTAAAGACTATGTGGGACGGCCTAGCCCTCTGTATTTCGCCGAACGCATCACCCAACATTATGCTAAACCTGACGGTACAGGCCCGCAAATTTATCTGAAACGGGAAGACCTCAACCACACGGGAGCCCATAAAATTAATAATGCCCTCGCCCAAGCGTTGTTAGCGAAAAAAATGGGCAAAAAACGAATTATTGCGGAAACTGGGGCGGGTCAACATGGGGTAGCGACGGCGACGGTTTGCGCCCGCTATGGCCTAGACTGTGTGATTTATATGGGCATTCACGACATGGAACGTCAAGCCCTGAATGTGTTTAGAATGCGGCTGTTAGGGGCGGAAGTTCGACCTGTGGAAGCGGGAACCGGAACCTTAAAAGATGCGACGTCTGAAGCCATCCGCGACTGGGTAACGAACGTGGAAACGACCCATTATATTCTCGGTTCGGTTGCTGGCCCCCATCCCTATCCCATGATTGTACGGGATTTTCATAATGTAATTGGCATCGAAACTCGCAGCCAATGTTTAGAGAAATGGGGCGGTTTACCGGATATTTTATTGGCTTGTGTTGGGGGCGGTTCTAATGCGATGGGGCTATTTAATGAGTTTGTGAATGAATCTTCTGTGCGCCTCATTGGGGTAGAAGCCGCCGGGTCGGGGGTGGAAACGGGAAAACACGCCGCCACCTTAACTCATGGTCAAGTGGGGGTTTTACACGGGGCGATGAGTTATCTGTTACAAGATGATGATGGTCAAGTGATGGAAGCCCATTCTATTAGTGCTGGGTTAGATTATCCGGGTGTGGGGCCAGAACACAGCTATTTAAAAGATTTGGGTCGGGCAGAATATTATAGTGTGACTGACCAACAAGCGTTAGATGCGTTTCAACGGTTATCGCGTTTGGAAGGGATTATTCCAGCGTTGGAAACGGCCCATGCGATCGCTTATTTAGAAATGCTTTGTCCGCAATTAGAAGGCAGTCCTCGAATTATTTTAAATTGTTCAGGACGGGGAGATAAAGATGTACAAACGGTACAGAAATTCCTGAATCATTCTAACAGTTAAATTCAGCAATAAAAGCAAAATTGTTTGTCGGATGGGTGACGCTAGAACGTTATTGATTTCAGTGATGAAGCAGCCCAACGGTGTTATGCCCTTCCACGCAACAAGTTTCAATCGCTCTGGCGAACTTCGAGGCTAAATAGGCGTCCTTCCAGTGGCTCGTATTCATCTTCCAATAGCCAGAGTTGAGCTTCTTCATAGTTCTGAAAAGCTTTTACAAGACTATAATGCTCAGAGGGGTCGAAAACATAACAACCCCCCATTTTGTCACTTAGTAGCAGCAAGACGTAGGGTGGTGATTGCATTGAATCTACCCAAACTTCTAAGAAGTTCCAATCATCTTTCACTAGGTCGGGTGCGAGGAATTGCGTGGTATCGGTTGTTTGCATCAATTTTTACCTCACCGTAGAACAAAGGAGTTCTTAAACCGTCTGGACTGATCCGATAACCGATTGCTTCAGTAAAAAATAGCCCATAGCGCTCGTAGTTCCGAACGCTGCCCGTGTATTCTCCTCTTTCTATTTGTGCACCTAATTTCTTGAGAATTAAACAGCCCTGGGGGGGCTATATTAACTACCCGGAATTGTCACATCAATGGTAGTGACGTTTGATTGATCATTTAAACTCTTTAAAGGTGGATTAATTACCGCTTGATTTCCGACAACTAAGATTACTAAATTTTCAGGTTTGAGATATTGTTGGGCGACTCGTTGAACATCTTCGATGGTTGTTGCTTGGACTTGACGTTGATAATCAAAGATAAAATCCTTGGGATAACCATAATATTCATACTGCATTAAACGCCAAAGGGTTTGAGCCGGATCTTCAAAATTGAAAATAAAAGAATTTAAAGTTGATTCTTTCGCATAAGCTAATTCTTCAGGCTTAATGGGTTCTTTTTGTAAACGTTCAATTTCAGTTTTTACCCCTGTAATAAAGGGAACTGTAGCTTCCGAACGAGTTTGTCCTCCGGCGTTAAACATCCCTGGATAATCGTAACTGGCTCCCCAATATCCATAAACAGAATAGGCTAATCCTTGGCGCGATCGCACATTATTAAATAACCGTCCTCCAAACCCATCTAATACCTCATTCATAACCGTTAATTCGGGATAATTGGGATCATTTAATAACCCGCCTAAATGACCCATTTCCACATAGCTTTGTGTTAATTGAGGTTGATCTACAAAGAAAACACCCCCGAAATGGGCTTGAGAAACCGCAGGAAGGGGAGGAATAACTACTTTTTGACTCGGTTTCCAATCTCCTAATTTTTCTGCAATTAGAGCTTTCATTTTTTGCGGTTCAAAATCTCCTACAATTCCCAAAATCATAGTTTCAGGATGAAAATATTGTTGATAAAAATCAACTAAATCCTCACGGTTTATATTGTCTAATGTGGAATATTCTGCGGATCGTGCATAGGGACTATCTTGACCATAAATCAGTTTAACAAACTCCCTGGAAGCAATTCCTTCTGGGTCATCATTGCGACGAGCGATCGCACCTTTGGTTTGAGTTTTTGCTAAATCTAATTTATCCTGGGGAAAGGCAGGATTGCGAATCAAATCCGTAAATAATCCGAATACCGTTTCTAAATCTTCACTTAACCCACCAAACCCGACCCGACCGGATGTTGTATAAATTCCGGCTTCAACAGAGGCGGCTTTTTGTTCTAATAATTGATTCAATTCATCGGCGGAATGTTGGCGAGTTCCCCCATTTCGCATCACCTCTGCTGTCATACTTGCTAAACCCACTTTATCCGCAGGTTCAAATCGATCTCCGGTGCGAAATAATGCAGTTCCTCCGACTAAAGGAAGTTCATGATCTTCAATTAAATAAACTGTAATTCCATTGTCTAATTGATAGCGTTCATACGGAGGAAGTTGAATGGCGCTTAAGGGAGGAAAGGTTAATTCTGTGTAATGTTTTGGCGTTGAAGCTAGAGCAGGAATATGCCACAAAATCGTTACTATCATTGTAACAAATAGTAATCCTACCCAAAAAATTTTAGATTGTTTCAAATTTAACACGACGGAATTCAGCATAGTTAATCAAAAGTTGGATGAGCATGAAAAAATTCAGAATAAAATCGTTAAATTCCCGTTTTATTCATCGGATAATAAGCGTCCAGTTGTCCGCTTTTCAGGAAGAAATACTTCTTTAGCCACTCGTTGAATATCTTGGGGTGTAATAGCATCGATTTTTTCCAATTCTTTAAATAAATTGACCCAAGATCCCGTTTTAACCTCATATTCAGCTAAAGCAAATGCCATTCCCATATTAGAATCTAAGGATCTCAATAAACTCGCTTTAGCTTGAGTTTTGACCCGTTCTAATTCAGTTTCAGATACCAATTCTGTTTTGAAGCGTTCAATTTCTTGGCGTAACGCTGTCGCCACTTTATCAACGGTATGACCCGGTGCTGGCATGGCATAAAATAACATTAAATTGGGGTATTTATTCCCTGGATATCCACTTGATCCCTGTGCAGCTAAAGCAATTTGTTGTTTTTCCACTAAAGATTGATATAAGCGAGAAGTTCGACCATCACTGAGGAGACTAGAAATCATATTATAAATCACAGAATCAGGATGATTTAAAGCCGGACTCGGATACCCTTCAAAATACCAAGGTTGCGTTTTTAAAGTTAACGTTAGTTCACGGGTTTCTGTTTGAGGAGGTTCTGCAATATTCAATTGAGGAGGTTTCGGTTTCGCTGCGTAACGACCAAAATAAATTTCCGCTAAACGTTTGACTTCATCGGGGTTAACATCGCCGACAATAGTAACGGTTAAATTATTAGGAACATAGTAAGTTTCAAAGAAATTTTGAACATTTTCACGGGTTAAATTTTCTAAGTCTTCTACATATCCAATCACCGGACGACGGTAGGGATGAACTTTGAAAGCGGTTGCTGAGAATTCCTCAATCATTTGACCGACAGGAGAATTGTCTGTTCGCAAGCGACGTTCTTCTAAAATCACCTGTTTTTCTTTATAAAATTCTCGAAATACGGGTTCTAAAAAACGTTCTGATTCTAAAGACATCCACAGTTCTAATTTGTTAGCCGGAAGACTATAAAAATAAAACGTTGCATCAGCAGAAGTTGCTGCATTCAGTCCTACACCCCCCGATTGTGCTACTATTCTTCCAAATTCATTTTGTTTAACATATTGATCGGCTTCGGAACTTAATCTTTCTAACTCATCCATTAATTGTTTGAATTTCTCGGTATTTCCTTCTAATTTTGCTTGTTTAATTTGTGCAAAAACTTGATCTTGCTTTTCTAAAATGGGTTTTTCGGCTTGATAATCTGTTGTTCCAATTCTTTGAGTTCCCTTAAAAGCTAAATGTTCTAAATAATGAGCAACTCCCGTTTTTCCAGTGGGTTCATCGACTCCGCCAACATCAGCATAAATTAAAAAAGAAACCACAGGTGCTCGATGTCGTTCTAACACAATAAATTTCATGCCATTATCAAGGGTAAATTCTGTAATTTCCCTCTCAACTCGTTTGAAATAGGGTTGAATTGATGGATTTGAGGGGGAAATTTCAGCCCCCCAAACCGCTTGAAATCCTGTCACCCAGAATAAACAGATAGTTAAGATTCCAATAAACAAACGTTGTCCCCAAAAGGATGATTTGTTTGTTCGGCGTTTCCCTCTGAAAAAATAACCCAAGGACATAGATTTTTATGAGTGTAATTTAACGAGAATGACAGAAGCAATTGCTCCCTGATTTACCTTTTAGTATTATAATATTATCATTGTTACTTCGCCATAAAGTCAAACCATGAAGACTTATATCGTTTGCGGTTAGTCTTCCCTGACGAATGATAGGCTGAAGTCAGAGCCGCGTATGATTAAAAGGTTATGCCGCATCTCAATCATTCGACATCAGCGCAATTAGAAGCACAGATTTTACAGGCTGCACGACAGTTATTTGCCCATAAGGGCTATGATGACACAACAACCCGTGATTTAGCGACAGCTGCCGGGGTTGCTGAAGGAACATTGTTTCGACATTTTTCTAATAAAAAAGCGATTTTGATTACCATTGTTACCGAGGGATGGGTCGAAATTTTAACGGATTTATTAACAGAATTGAGTGCCATGAGTAGCTATAAAGCCGTAGCACAACTGTTATATCGACGGATGATCAATTTGCATCAAAATGCTGATATGATGCGAATTTGTTTTTTAGAAGCTCAATTTCATCCTGAATTACGCGATCGCATTCAATCAGAAATTATTAGTAAAATGACAGATGTAACCGAGGCTTTTTTTGAAACTGCCATTCAAAAAGGAGTTTATCGTCCGATGAACCCTAAAATTATTGCTCAATTATTTCTGGGAATGTTTGCTGTTGCTGGATTTAGTTATAATACCCTTCTTGAGCCCAATGCTTCCCCCCAAGCAATGCAAGAAATGGCTGAAGGATTAGCTGATATTTTCCTAAATGGAGTGTTAGCAAAAGAATAAAAAAATGTTATAAAAATTTTGCTTGTTGTACCCATTGTTGTACTTGTTCGATAGGAGGACATAAATCTCGTCGCTGTAAATTAGCCACATAAAAACGTAAGATTTGTTGATGTAAACGCTGGACAGGTAACTCGGCTAAATAGCTGACTGAACTGACACCGGAATGAAGTAAAACACCACAATATTGACAACCGACACTGGGAATTCTTGCTAAGTCGGCTAGAGCCACCCACTTACTGACATCTCGAATATTAATCTGTAGCAAATTAGCTAAAATCATTTTATCGGCTGGGGTTTTGCCTTTTTTTAAGAGTTGGCTTGTGGTTTTAATGCCA
This sequence comes from Planktothrix serta PCC 8927, assembly GCF_900010725.2. NCBI lineage: Bacteria > Bacillati > Cyanobacteriota > Cyanophyceae > Oscillatoriales > Microcoleaceae > Planktothrix > Planktothrix serta. The sequence goes on from NZ_LR734876.1 coordinate 136,109, forward strand.
TAATTGTTTAATCGGGTTTGATTGTCTGAATTCAGACCCGGAAGTTGAGAAATCGGCCAATCAAGAGCTTGAATAGATTTATCAGCGTTGGATTTAAAAGATGTCATAGAGCAATCCTATTTGAAACGGACGAAACTACTCTTAGATTTTAGATTAAAATTAACTTAAACCTATTCTAACCCTAATTTAACCATGTTATTCAGTTCTTCCCCCTTGCTGATTGATACCCTCCGCCAACGGCGCGTAAAACTCAGCTATTTAATCGATTTTCCGGCAATTCTTTGGTCAGGTCGTGCCAATTCTCGCAATTTTCCCGCGAATATTTATCCCTTTCGTGCGAGTAGTCATTTTCTATATTTTGCAGGTTTTCCTTTAGAAAATGCCGCCATTCGTTTGTATGAAGGTCGCTTAGAATTATTTATGGATAATGCCCCCAAAGATAACGCTCTTTGGCAGGGAGAAACACCTCAACGGGATCAAATTGCAGAACTTATGGGTGCGGATGCTGCTTATCCTTTAACAGAATTATTTAATTATCTTGAAGATGCGGCGACAATTGTAGTGCAAAATCCAATTACAGCTAACGAACAACGTCAATTATTGAACTGTCCTCTCGTATCCGCAAAAGAACCCCAAGGAATTGATTTAGAATTAACACAAGCGGTGATTCATTTACGTTTAACTCATGATCAATTTGCAATTAACGAGTTACGTCAAGCCGCAGAAATTAGTGTAGAAGCGCATAAAATCGGGATGAAAGCCACAAAAACAGCCCAATTAGAAGCGCAGGTTCGCGCAGCAATGGAAGGGGTAATTATGAGTCATAATATGACCTGTTCCTATAATAGTATTGTTACGGTACATGGAGAAGTTTTACATAATCAACAGTATCATCATCCGCTACAACCGGGAGATTTATTATTAGCAGATGTTGGGGCAGAAACTCCGATGGGATGGGCCGCAGATATTACCCGAACTTGGCCAGTTTCGGGAACATTTTCTCCGACCCAACGAGATATTTATCACCTGGTTTTAAAAGCTCATGATACCTGTATTGATTCTATCAAACCGGGCATAGAATATCAAGATATTCATCGAATGGCAGCAACAGTTATCGCTGAAGGCTTAGTAGAATTAGGAATATTAAAGGGAACTCCAGAAGACTTAGTAGAACAGGATGCTCACGCCTTATTTTTTCCGCATGGAATTGGGCATTTATTAGGTTTAGATGTTCATGATATGGAAGATTTAGGGGATTTAGCCGGATATGAACCGGGACGAGTCAGAAGTCAACGGTTTGGCTGGTGTTTTCTACGGTTAAATCGTCCATTGAAACCGGGAATGTTGGTAACAATAGAACCGGGATTTTATCAAGTTCCTGCTATTTTAAATAATCCTAAAAATCGTAAAAAATACAAAACGGTTGTCAATTGGAAACGCTTAGAACAGTTTGCCGATGTTCGCGGAATTAGAATTGAAGATGATGTCTTAGTAACGGAAATAGAACCCGAAATTTTAACAAAAAATTTACCAACATCTATTGCAGAGATAGAAGCCTTAGTTCAAAATTAATTCTATCATTTTAGGTTGTAAAATCATGCCGACAAAACTTTTAAATCAACGAGTTAAACGGTTTGTTTTCTTCTTCCTGGGGACTCTGATTTTTATAGGATTAACCGTAGCGGGTTATGCCTTTACAACACTATTTCTTTCAAACAATTCTTCGGTTTCATCTAATTCTTCGAGTTTATCTAATTCTTCGATTTCATCCCCTAGTCTTTCCTCCTGTGGAAGTTCTAGGGTCGGGGAAACCGATAATGCAATTATTAGTTTTTATAGGAATAATGGGCGAGAAAACCTCGCCCCTACTTGGACAAATCAAATTAAATGGAATTGTGTTTATAATATCAAAGACTTCTCCGGTTCAAATTTAGTAGAACAGTTTAATGCAGCTAGAGATATGGCTGCAAAAAATGGCGGCGGGGTTGTTTATTTTCCCTCTGGAACCTATATTTTTAATGATAGCATAAAACTGAAATCAGGGGTTGTGATTCGGGGTGAAACTCCATCGGTTAAATTAGCAAAATCTAATACTTATAATCCGCCTACAAAATTAGTTTTTCCTGAATATAAACCCCAACTATCAGGAAACGGAACTCCTAACGAAACCGCCTTTAAAACCATTCAAACCACCCTACCAGATCAAGATAGTAATATTGGGATTATTAACTTAGATATTAATCGAGGTGCAATTAATTTTGTCGGAGATTTAGATAATAGTAAAAATAGTAATATTATTATATTTGGAATTCGCAGTAATAACGTCGCTAAACCCGATCCCAAAGTTCCTAACTCCGAATTTCAAAACCCTTGGCAACGCTATAGTTATCGCTTTGCTGCTAATATTGAACTAACAGCTTATGAAAATGTTTTTATTGCAAATAATCGAATTAATGATAATATTACCGATAATTATGAACAACCAGGATATAAGTTACAGTCCAGAGATAAAAAGAATATTACCACCTATCAAAACGGCAATAAAGTCTCCTTTCATTATGGCAACCATTACGGAATTGTTGTTAACCGAGGCGGTAAAAAAGACGGTTTTAAATTAGCAGCAACCCCCACCACTGAACCCGGACTTTTTAGAAAAGGAATTATCATTAGAGATAATTGGGTTTACCATACCATGCGAGTTGCTATTCATGCGGCTGGAGATGGGTTAATCATTCAAAATAATGATATTAAAGATGAACCGAATAAACAATGGTGGACAGACCCCACAGGAACACGAGAAGCAACGGGTGCTGTTACCTTAGAAAATAGAGGAATTGACTGGTCAGGATGGAATGTTTTAATTGAGGGAAATAATTATCAAGTTTATCGACATAAAATTGGAGATACAAAATATTTAAGTGTGGATGGAGAAGGGATTTTAATTCAAGAATGTTGTGGCGGAACAACAGTTAACAATGTTATTATTAAAAATAATAAAGGCAATGCTTATATTGGACTGTATAAAGTTCGAGAAATCAATAAGGCTACGATTGAAAGTAATCAAATTATCAATTCTGATATTTTTGTGATGGCAGATACCAATAATCAACCCTATGGAATGAATCAGGTTAAAATTATTAATAACCAAGTTTCAGGAAATATTATTACAAAAGCAAGTTTAGGCGGTCAGGATAATGAAATTTCTGGAAACCAAGGAAACCAAAGCGGAAAACTAGAGTATTGTTGTTCAATTAAAGTTAATAATAATTCTGGGTTTAACACATCAAAAATAGAGGTTCCCCGTCAATCATAGCATTCCCAGACTCATGTTTGGGAATGAGAGAAATATCTCTGTTGACAAAAACAATTAATCTAATCCGAACGACGGGGTTTAAAACTCAATTTTTTGATAAAAAAGGCAATGAATTTAATCTGGGAACGAGAAATATAGCAATCCTAAATGATTTGTGAAAAAGTTTTGTAGGGGTAATGTCCTTCCAAACCCTCTTTGCGCCTGGGTTTGGAAGGACATTACCCCTACGATAAAATATTACAACCTATTTAGGAATGCTATAGATACATAACTTATATCGAATAAAGTTTCTTATAATGTAGAAATAACTTGAAACTGATTAGAAGAAATTAAGTTAATATCAATCCCATTTAATCGAGCTAATTCTTCCCCTGTATTGGTTAAACTAATAATTACGGAATTTTCTCCTTGACTCAGGGTAAGTTGATCGAAGGTTAATCCGTTACTGAGTCCTAAAGTATCTAACTCAATATCGAAGTCAAGAATTAAGTCGCTTCCTGCGTTTATTTGTAATACAAAAAGATCTTGACCTGCTCCACCCTTGAGGGTATCATCTCCTAGATCTCCCCATAAGCTATCATTACCCGTTCCTCCGATTAAAGAATCATTTTCACTCCCCCCATAAAGGATATCATTTCCTGAGCAACCATCTAAAATATCTGTTCCTTGATTCCCTAACAGTAGATCGTTATTATCTCCTCCACAAAGGCTATCATCTCCGAGATCTCCAAATAAAGTATCGTCTCCTTTTCCACCTTCTAAAATATCTTGATTTTCTCCCCCAAATAAAGTATCATCTCCCGAACCACCATCCATAAAATCGTCTTCTAAATTGCCAAATAAAATATCGTTCCCGTTTCCCCCTATTAAGGTATCATTTCCTAAGTCTCCGTATAGAATATCATTACCTCCATCCCCCTGTAACTGATCATTTTCTTTCCCCCCATAGAGAGTATCTTCTCCTAGATCTCCCTTGAGAAAATCGTTATTGCGATCGCCAAATAGCAAATCATTATTTTCATCTCCATGCAAAATATCATCATCTTGTCCTCCATATTGGGTATCGTCTCCTAACCCTCCTAGAAGAACATCTGCACCTTGATTTCCTAATAATAAATCCTTGCCATTACTGCCATTTAAGTTATCTGCACCTCCCATTCCCGTCAATGTATCATTCCCTTCAAGACCATTTATTTGATCATTGAAATCACTTCCTATTAAGTTATCATTTCCTGTTTTTCCATCAAAGGTTTGTTCTACAACATTTTGTGTTTTTCCTGGGTCTAAATTGGGTGTGGGAAATTGATCACACAGACAGTCCTCTTCACCGATCGGAGTCGGTGTCGGTTCTGGAGTCGGTTCTGGAGTCTGTGTTGGAGTTGGAGTTGGACTTGGTGTTGGTGTTGGTGTTGGTGTTGGAGTCGGTGTTGGAGTTGGACTTGGTGTTGGTGTTGGTGTTGGTGTTGGTGTTGGTGTTGGACTTGGTGTTGGTGTTGGTGTTGGTGTTGGAGTTGGTGTTGGACTTGGAGTTGGTGTTGGTGTTGGACTTGGAGTTGGTGTTGGACTTGGTGTTACAACTGAAAACTCGTAAGCACCACTATCAATAATGGCTGTACCATTTTGATCGCCATCAATAGGGCGAGTTTGACCGAGTTGATCCGTTGTGGGGGAATTGTTATTCGTTCCCGTATCAATAGCAGGACTTCCTTCTAATAAAGGATGAATTAACACCCCATTAATTGTTTGTAAATCTCCTAATAAAGCATCAGCCACTAATTGAATATTAGGAGTTGCTTTAGTATCGTCCGGGTTTAACTCATTGGTTTGAATATTCCCGCCACCCTCATTATATTCAGTTCCGGTATGGTGTTTAATATTCCAAGAATTGCTACCATTGTTAGCAACATTTTTGGATAAAATCGTATTTTTTAAGGTAACGTTTGTACCTCCTCCCCAAAATCCTCCTCCTTGAAATCCTGCATAATTATTAGCAACTGTTGTATTAATAATATTGGTTGAATTCGTCCCATTAGCCAGCATTATCGCACCTCCTAAACCATTATTTCCATCGGAAGATTCGGCGCGATTTCCTGAAAAAGTGCTATTTGTAATAATAGTGGGAGAGGTTTCACCCACCCATAAAGCACCCCCTTGGCTATAGGCTCGGTTATTAGCGAATGTTGTATTATTAAGCGTTAATTCTGCATTTCCTGAGCGCAGTCCTCCCCCTAACGAATCTCCTTTATTATTCGTTTGAATTGTATTATTAATAATTGTGCTATTTTCTACAATAATTTTATCAGGAGGATAAGCGAATAAAAATAAACCGCCACCTTGTCCGGCGCCTGTATTTCCATCAAATAAAGAATTACTAATCTGAATAATTCCGCCTGTTAATCCTGGCCCAAAATTCGTTCCAGAGGCATTTGCACCATCAGTATAAATGGCTCCACCTGCACCGTGATAGTTACTTGAGCCATTAGAAACCGTACCTCCTGGAACAGAAGTATTATTAATAAATTTAGAATTTTCAACCGTTAAATTACCCAGTAAATGGTTAATTGCTCCCCCATTAACTCCTTTATTATTAGTAAATTCGCTATCAGTAACGGTGAGAGATCCGGCACTTTTTGTAGCGATCGCACCTCCCCCCCGTTCACTCCCTCCTAATGTTCCATCATTATTATTAAACTTGCTATTAATAACAACCGTATTGCTTTTAAATCCCGTATAAATCCCACCCCCAAATTGAGCAATATTATTATTAAGTTCACTATTTTCTAAGGTGAGATTGGTGAAACCTTTCATCCGAATTCCACCTCCTGCACCCTCCTCCTCAGTTCCTTGAGCCTTTCCTTGGGTAATAATCAAATTTTTTAACGTTGTATCTGTCGATTGAAATTGATTATCTACCTGAAGTTCAAATACACGAAATTGATTTTCTCCACTAATCGTTATTTTACGGGAAATATTACCAGCAATTAGCCCATCAATAGTAATATTTTTATTAATATTTAATTGACCACTGGTAAGTTTAATGGTAAGATTAGGCTGAGTCGCTAAACTGGAATCAAATTGAATAATATCACCAGCTTGAGCTTGAGCGATCGCTTCTCTTAAAGAACCAATTCCATTATCATTTAAGTTGCTAACAATTAAAGTAGCCATGGGGGTTCATCCTCAATTCAGAAAGTTTTTTACAATGGTCAATGCTTCAAAATAGATAGAATTATTTCTAATACCTTAAAGGAGCCAATCAATTTTAGTTTGGGTTAAAGATTAAACTCATAAAATCCTCGGAAGTGATGAGATTACTATTAATTCCTTTCAAGGTTGCTAACAGTTGTCCGGTACTAGCTACTTGAATTAAAGTATTATTTTCAACGGAAGTTAACTGTAATTTTTCAAAGGTTAATCCTCCCGTTAACCCTAGAAAATCTTCTCCATCAGTAAAGTCATCAATTAAATTATTACCTTGATTTTCTCCTAAGCTAAAGGTATCTTGTCCCTGTCCTCCCCATAACAAATTATCTCCTAAATCTCCACTTAGAAAATCGTCGCCTTCTCCACCTAAAATTGTGTCATTTCCTTGACCTCCATAGAGGCTATCATTACCTGTTCTTCCTTTTAAAAAATCGTCGCCTAAGTTACCCAATAGTAGATCATTATCTTCTCCACCACAAAGGTTATCATTATTTTGTCCGCCATATAGAATATCGTTTCCAGACCCTCCTTGTAATAAATCATCTTGCTGATTTCCAAATAAAATATCGGGGTCTTCATCGCCAAGAATGGTATCATTTCCTAGATCTCCGTAGAGAATATCATTACCTAAGTTTCCCCAGATTAAATCATTTCCTTGACCGCCATAGATAATATCAGTTTCATTTCCTCCTTGAAAACTATCATTTCCTAAATTTCCAAAGAGAATATCCTGACCCTCTTCGCCTAAAATAACATCGTTGTTTTGACCTCCATAAATACTATCGTTTCCTAAATCTCCTGTTATATAATCATCCCCTTGATTTCCAAATAAAATATCATTACCAAACCCCCCATCTAGGTTATCATTCCCTTCTAAACCAAAGAGAATATCGGGAATATCTTGACCCAAAATTCCATCCGCATCAGGTGTTCCTAAACCAGAGGTTTGTTCGGGGTTGAAAATAGTATTGACGACAGGATTTTTAGTCGGTGTGATATTCGGAATATTGATACATTGATCTTCTAGTTCAAGTCCGTCTGGTATTGGTGTTGGACTTGGGGTAGGTTCAGGTGTTGGTGTTGGACTTGGAGTTGGTGTTGGACTTGGAGTTGGACTCGGTGTGGGAGTTGGAGTCGGACTTGTTGTAGGAGTTTGTGTAGGAGTCGGACTCGGTGTGGGAGTTGGAGTCGGACTTGTTGTAGGAGTTTGTGTAGGNGGGAGTTGGTGTTGGTGTTGGTGTTGGTGTTGGTGTTGGTGTTGGTGTTGGTGTTGGAGTCGGAGTCGGACTTGGTGTTACAACTGAAAACTCATAAGCACCACTATCAATAATGGCTGTACCATTTTGATCGCCATCAATAGGACGAGTTTGACCAAGTTGATCTGTTGTCGGTGAATTATTATTTGTTCCCGTATCAATAGCGGGACTTCCTGTTAATAACGGATGAATTAACACCCCATTAATTGTTTGTAAATCTCCTAATAAAGCATCAGCTACCAATGTAATATTAGGAGTTGCTTTAATATCATTGGGGTTTAATTCATTGGTTTGAATATTTCCCCCGCCATCGGTAAATTGAGCAGTCGTATTATGGTTTGTATTCCAAGAATTACCGCCATTAAAGGCAATATTTTTAGATAAAATCGTATTGGTCAGAGTAACATTTGTTCCTCCCGATGACATTCCTCCACCTAAAAATCCAGCATAATTATTAGCAATTGTTGTATTAATAATATTGGTAACACTTGTGCCATTGGCGAGAGCAATTCCTCCTCCGATCCCTTCTTTTCCATCTTCAGATTCTGCTCTATTTCCTGAAATGGTACTATTAATAATAGTCATTGGAACTTGTTCTCCAACCCAAATTCCTCCCCCTTGAACCAAAGCATTATTATTCGCAACAGTTGTATTTTTAAGCGTGAATTCTCCATTTTTTCCGGGTCGAATTCCTCCTCCATAAGCATCACCTCTATTATCAAAAACAACAGAATTATTAATAATTGTGCTATTTTCAATAATTGCTTGATCGGGAGAGTAAAGATATAAATATAAACCGCCTGCTTGTCCGGCTGCTGTGTTACCATCTATTAAACAATTATTAATCTGAATTGTTCTTAATGTTCCTTCCGACTTGGCTCCATCGGAAAAAATTGCACCCCCATAACCAGCAGAAACACCAGCACCCAGAGATACAGTACCTCCAGGAACAGAGGTATTATTAATAAATTTAGAGTTTTGAACATTCAAGTCACAAATTACGCTATAAATAGCTCCGCCATTAATTCCTTTATTATTGGTAAATTCACTATCAATTATCGTAAGATCGGTTAAACTATCTGTGGAAATTGCCCCTCCCCCCCGTTCACTTCCTCCTAATGTTCCATCATTATTATCAAATTTACTATTAATAATTGTTGTATTTGTTTTATAGCCACTAAAAAGACCTCCTCCATATTGGGCTATATTGTTATTGAGTTCACTATTTTCCAAGGTTAAGGTGTTAAATGTCGTCACCCGAATTCCTCCCCCTGCACCCTCTTGCTCAATACCCTGTACATTAGCATTGACAATAATTAGATTTTTTAGAGTTGTATTAGTCGGTTGAAATTGAGCATCAACTTGCAGTTCTAATACTCGAAACTCATTTTCTCCACTAATGGTAACTGGGGTGGGAATTGCACCCGGAATTAGTCCATCAATAGTAATACTTTTATTGATATTTAATTGACCACTGGTAAGTTTAATGGTAGGGTTTGATTGATTCGCTAAACTCGAATCAAATTGAATAATATCCCCAGGTTGAGCTTGAGCGATCGCATCTCTTAAGGAACCTGTTCCATTGTCATTTAAGTTGTTAACAGTTAAAGTAGCCATTCTGATTCATCCTAATTTTGACTTTTATTTTCAGCTAATAATTCTTTCAAGATCAGTCCATTAATATCCGGTGATCTGGGATTATTTTTGTCAATATTGATCTACATAAATTAGCAAGCTGATCAAACTTTTGTTGACAAAAAAACCGTATTTTTTCCTGATTAAAAAAATACTATTTTTCCCTGAAGCAAAGATATTTTTTTGTGTTTAGCCGTTTTAAATTTTGACTCAAATCTTTAAAATGAGCGATCGCAACTTTTAATAAAATTTGATACCCAATTTTAAACCGTTGAAAATTTTGGTCTAGCCGTTTAGAGTTTCGTGAACTATTTTCTAAATCTAATGCTCTAATTATTTTGTAATTGGAGAGATCAAAGACTAAAATTTTAGGATGAAATGAAATAAAGCTTTTGAAGTTTTCAAAAATTCCCTTCTTCTGTTGATCGAGAAGAAGAAATCTGACGTAATTTTTTATAGTCTGAGTGAGCTTGAAATTATTTTCCAAGCTTAAGTTAAGTAAAACAAGAGTTAAATTGAAATTAACAGAAAAGCACAGGGTTAAAGTAGCAGGCATTTTTTGGACTCCCAAAGGGTGCATATCAGTAGATACATCCCTATCGTGATCAAGTCAGGCTATCGTATAGAGTTAAGATAAAAAACGTGAACTCAATAGTTAAAAATAATGATAACTTTCTGGTTAAGAATTTAACTCCTAACTTAAGCCAATTGTTTCTTCCTGATGCACACCTTGTTAATAGTTTCTAATATAATATCCTAAACGACGCACCCATTTTAATTAAAGTTTCCCTATTTTTCAGCCTAGAAATGGACATTAAAACAAACCAAGCTTTAGAAATTTAAGATTAGGCTGAATTTCAATAAATAGACTGGCACTTTCACCCAGCCACCACGGGAAAGCACCAATCTATCCAATCTATATGTGGCAAACTGCCAAGAAGCCACAAGAGCATATTATTAAAGCCCAAACAATGTAGATTTAAGCTTTAACTTATTAATAGCTTAATTTCGGGGTTTTCCGCATCAGAAATTCTACGGAACTTTTGAATAAAAAAAAACATTGTACCTCCGGGAAATTATGGAGAAGCAATGCTAATAACAAAGGGGTAAGGCATCCCTCACCCCTTTGTCTGCTTAGATCTCAGCTATTCTGCATCTAAATTTAATCCCGATTAAAGGCAATCAGTAAGCGCAGAATGAAGATAAATAAGTTGATGTAGGTTAAATACATCGATAAAGCTGCGGATAAATACTGATTGTCGCTGTAAGCACGGGGAAGCAAATAGAAGTCAACCACCGCCGCCCCAACAAACAACACCACTCCAATCCCCGAAATCCCAATTTCTAACCAAGAGGGTGCTATTACCCCAAAGAAACCGAGGACAAATTGCGCCAGAACCACAACAACTAAGGCAATAATTCCTAGATTGATGGTTTTGGTCAATGCCATCCCATCGGCTTCGGAGAGGTTAGACCCAATCGAACGCGCCCCAATAAAGGTGACTCCACATCCTAACGCAGCCACACCAATCCCCGCAATGCCAACGCCACTGGTACCTAGGGCAATGGCAACTAGACCCGTGAGGGTGTAGCCTGTGAGTAGGCTATAGGTCGCTAATAGGGGCAAAGCAGCTTGACTGTTACCCTTGTTGGCGACACCGGAAGCGACAAAAAACAGAGCAATTTGTGCAATTAAGGCGACCCAGAATGTCGTTATGAACAATCCGTAATTGCTGGCGGCAACATTCAGACCCCCGAAGGTGCCAAGAGCGGTGAGAATTAACCCGCCCCCGACGTAGGGTAAAGCCTTAGCGATTACATTAGGGCCGAGAATGGCTTCATTTTTAGCTTCTCGTAAAGCTTGACGGAAATTACTGGTACTGGTCATATCGTCCTTGTACAGTTCACAATCAGAACATTATTATTTTATTGTGACTGATTTGGTCAAGGTTGGTAGAGCAAGGCACCAGCAAAAAGCCAAAACATTGAAACTGCTAAAATTCAAAGGAGAACGGGTACGAAGAATCGAGTCCCAACTCCAGATCACTCCCCCCTGACAGGGTTCTGTTGTCCGTTGGGCACAGAATTGTGTTTCAGAAAGTTGGGATCGCTAATTGACAAATTATATTATCTTGGTTTCAAGAATCAAATAACCATTACGAAAATAAGACAGATGGGTAAGTAATTTTAACGGCAATCTTAGTTGCCAATGCCAATGCTCTGGATATAGCTGATATAGGCACGAGACATTAACCAGATGCAATCCCATCGCTGTCACCTCTTGTTCATTCTTGGCATACCACTTATGGGGTGCTTGAATTTGACTAAAATCCTTACTAGCCAACTTTCCACAATTGCCTAAAATGTCCATCACTAATAGAGCACCTGAAAACCGAGAACGCATTTGAGAGACTAAGTGCTGCACCTCATTTCTTTCAAAGTAGGGCAGTAAGCCTTCTGCAATAAATAAAATGTTTTCAGGTGCTACATCGGGCACAGCATTCATCCAGTCAAAATCCATCACTGAAGCACTAATAAACCGATGCTGCTGTGTTTGTGTATCTAACTTATGGCGTAGTTCAGTTACCGCAGGCAAATCCAGTTCCAGCCAACGATAAGTATTCTCCCCGATGCGGTGAAAACGAGTAGATAACCCTGCCCCCAATTCCACGACAACAGAATTGGAATGGTTAGCAATATGACGAGATGCTATTTGATCATGATGGTAAGCTCGTACAGCAAAGCTAGTTTGGGTAAGCTTTGATTTACGATAAATTGCTTCTAGCCCGTTATCCCAAGGCAAGAGTTTGCTCCACTCAACAGCTAATGGGTCTTGAAAAAGAGGATGAGGATGAAGTTGTTCATCAGCTCGTCCCCTAAGGGTCAAGATCATAGTGCGAGACACACCTGTAAGTTCTGTAATGATTTGAGACATGAAAGTAATAGTATGTTTATGCAGTCATACATCATGGTGTTCATCGGGATTGAGAGCTTGCTCAATGCAGTCTTTTAGCTTCTGAGCGAGGATACTCACATTAGGTTGGTGAACCATATATTCGTGATAGCCTGGAATAGTGTGTAACTCAATATTAGCAACCACCTCTGCCCAGCCCAGAGTTGGTTCCAAAACAGAAACATCTTGGGAGAAGCTAAACAGTCCTTTTTCAGCCCGAAACAGAAAGATCGTACCTGGGTAAGGTAGTGGCAAGTAATTGCACATTGCTTCAGAATTGCTCAATTGAACTCGCAGTGAACGTTCGATATCAGAAGGAATCAGGTTTGTTTGTTTGGCCTGCTCGCAAAGGAAGATTGCTTGCTGCTCAATAGGGAGTCTTTGTAATTCTTCCCACGAGATTGAAAGCGTTTCATGAGGTAGCTCTATAACAACTTCCTTGGATATGTACTGCTCATCAGGCAGATGACTATAAGTATAAGTATCCAGCAATCCTAGAAAAGCGACCTGCTCGCCTTGGGTTTTCAGTTCGTGAGCCATCTGCAAAGCCACCATACCACCGAAAGACCAGCCCATTAAGATGTATGGACTTTGGGGCTGGACTTCCCGCACAGCCGCTAGGTAAAGGGTAGCCATATCTTCCACCCGCGTGAGTGGCTCCTGTCCGTCTTGTATACCCAGCGCTTGCAAGGCATAGAAGGGTTGATCCCTACCCAACAATTGGGCTAAGTCACGGTAGCAAAAAACTGTTCCAGCAAAAGGGTGTACGCAAAATATCGGCACTTTGGAGCCGATCGGCTGAATGGGAACTAGAGGAGAAGAGGAAGAAACTCTCCTATTTTGATGCAGACTAGCAGTTAGTTGCTCAACATTTAAGGAATCAACATTAAAAATATCTGGGCGATCGCGTAGCAACTCTAGGATTTCTGTTTTATGCTGCTTCAGTTGGCTTAATACTGAAGCAGTTAATTCTGACTTGGAAGCGCGATAATGCAGTTTTTCACCCTCACTCCATAATTGCCAACCTTGGGTGACAAGATCTTGCAAAAACTCAACTAAATTCACAGTTCCCCTTCTACAAAATCTATACTTTCAAAAATTTTCGTAATTAAATGTTCAGCAATGTCTTGAATATTGGAGTATTCAAACAAAACTGTTGCAGACACCGAACAACTCAAACGGGTTTGCAACAGATTCCTGAGTTCTAAAGACAGCAAAGAATCCATTCCCATATCAAAAAATCCTAACTGTGGGTCTAGCATTTGAGGGTCAGGATATCCGAGTAACTTAGCCACCACACCTTGCAAATAATTCGTCATTAATTGAGTGCGATCGCTATTTTTTGCTGCCTTCAATTCTAACAAAAATGGATCATGTGCAGTTTCTTCTGTAGAACAGGCATCTTGCCTATAATCTTGCTTGTAATCTTGCTTGTAATAGCATTCCATTTCTGCCAAAATCGGCATTTTCATCCCAGAAGATAACATAGCTGTAAACCGAGACCAATCAATCGGCACTACTGTCACTTGGGTTGCCGATTCTTCTAATAATTGTGTCAAAATTTGCAATCCCTGTTCCGGTGAAATGCTACCCATGCCCAAAGAACGAATCCGACTTTGGAACTGAGTTGTCAAACGAGACGCCATGCCCGTTTCTGCCCAAGCTCCCCAGTTAATACTTAAACCGGGCAACCCCAAACTGCGACGATAGTGAACCAAACCATCCAAAAACGCATTCGCCGCCGCATAATTTCCTTGTCCTGTGGAACCCAAAACCGACGCCGCCGAGGAAAAACAAACAAACAAGTCTAAGGGTAATTCCTGAGTTAACTGATGTAGATGCCATGCTCCTTGAACTTTTGGAGCCATTACATTAACAAAACGTTGCCAATTCATCTGTTGTAAAACCCCATCATCCAAGACTCCAGCCGCATGAATTACACCCCGCAAAGGGGGCAAAGAACCCTGAATTTGTTTGAGAAGATTAGCCACATCTTCTGCAACAGAAACATCTGCCAAAAACACCGAGACTTTTACTCCCACCTGCTCTAATTGAGCAATAGTTTGTCGTGCTATTTCTGAAGGTTCCCGACGCCCAACCAATACCAAAGATTTAGCGCCTTTATCCACCAACCACTTAGCGGTTTGTAATCCCAAAGCTCCTAATCCACCTGTAATTAAATAACTGGCTTCAGGGATAATATTAATGTCTGGTTTCTTTGTTTTTGTTGGCGGTTGTCGGCGTACCAGTCGCGCTACCTGACGCTCTCCTTGACGATAAGCAATTTGGTTTTCTGTTGTGGTTAATGTTAGTTCTTGATACAGCACCTTCGCCACTTCTTCAGCTTGGATATCTGCTGGTAAATCGAGTAACCGACATTGTAATTCTGGATGTTCCAAAGCAACGACTCGACCTAATCCCCAAACAGGTGTTTGTTGCACATTTCCTGTACTTTGAGTAACCACCCACAGAGGCAGTATTTGTGATTGTTTTGTCTGGATCAATGCTTGTAGCAAATGCAGCAGACTCGCGCAACTATATTCTAATGCTGTTTCTAAATCATCCGTACTTGTTGACAAACTCCACAGATGAATAATCCCCTGAAGTTGTAAATCTTGAGCCAGAATTTCATCCAGAAATTGCTGAAAATCTTCTAGCACAGTTGGGTTAACTTGGTAATGTTTAGCATCGACTTTCTGATAACTCAAACCTGGAGAAACTAAAACAGATTTTTCTCCCAATTTTTGCTGTAATTCTGTCGCTACAGCACCCGGTTCTACTAACACTAACCAATTTCCTGTTATCTGTGTTGGCAGTGTTTCTGACGTAGAGACGCGCCCGGGCTCGTCTCTATGTTGCCATTCTAATTCATAGAGCCAGCGTTGGGGTGTCACCTCGGAGTAAGATGACAATTCAGCCAGCATTTGTTGATTCCATTCGGCTATTTCTGGTTTTGATAACTCCTGTTGTTTTTGAGCCGTCAGTAACACATAGCTCGCCAATCCTTTACTCAGAACCTTGCCTAACTGATAGTAAGACTTAAACCCCGCCTTAACATTTTCATCCCGATTTTTTTGATACAACTGTTCTAAACTTTGCTCAAAGTCGGGGTCATACAAAAAGTTAGAAATTTCTGGACTAACATCAATCGCAGCCACTAACTGAAGTTGATGTTCTGACAAGAGTTCTACCCACTCAGATTTAGTAATAAAGTAAGAAGATGTTTCTTGATGATCGATGGCAAAATCGCTATTAGAGATAAAATCAGCTAACACTAAATATCCCTGTTGGTTCAAATGATTGCCGATATTAGCAAATAACGACTTTTTATCGAGAATATGGTGGGCAACCTCAAACCCGAACACCAAATCATAGAGGTCGGGAAACTCATCTTTAGCACTATCTCGATTAAAGATTTTTACCTGTTCTTGGAGTTGATTTTTAGTGACTCTTTGCAGAGCAAATTTAGCCTGTTCACTAGAAATTGTATATCCAGTTAGCTGCAAATGTTCATATTTTTCAGCTAACTGAATCAAATCCGAACCATAGCCACAACCAAAGTCTAAGACTTTTTGACAATCGGAAAAATTAACTAAAGAAAATAATAATTTCCTTAACTCTTTTTGAGACTCAACAATCATCTCACGAGATTGTTCTTGATTCGCTTCTGTCAGACATTTAATCCAAGAAAAACCAGGGACTTTTTCTGGGAACAAACCAAAAGTTAAATAAGGTGATTCTGCTAATCCATCTGTTTGACTTCCAGCTTGTTCTTGACCCAAAGTGGCAACCGCATTATAATATTCGTGAACAGTTCCCCCCTTGAACTGCAAATAATTTTGCTGTCTTTTTATCAGAAGTTCGAGGAGTTTTGGTAGAAATTGTCGCTCTTGTTCTGTCAATTCCCCAGCCAATTCCACCTCAGTTGCTAACTGCTCGGTTTCCCCTTGATTCAGCAAATTAATAATCGGTGTAGAGACGGTTTCTTCCTGGGTTTTCTGTTTGTTTTCCTCGACTTCCGACCAATAGCGTTGTCGTTGAAACGGATAAGTCGGCAATGCTACCTGACGACGGGAATAATCACGCTCAAATCCTGACCAATCTATTGCTACTCCCTGGATATAAAGTTGCCCTAAACTAGAGAGAATTTGTTGCCAATCTTCTTGAGGAGGACGTAAAGTTGGCAACCAAATTCCCTCATTTTCAGGCAAACATTGACGACCCATTCCTAATAAAATTGGCTTGGCTCCAACTTCTAAGAATAGTTTATATCCGGCACGATACAGAGTTTGCATCCCATCACTGAAACGTACAGGTTGTCGGACATGGTTCACCCAATATTCAGGAGTAGTTATTTCTTTTGTTGCCAACTGTCCGGTAACATTAGAAATTAGCGGTATTTGCGGCTGACTGTAGGTAACTTCTTTAGCTGCGATTTCAAACTCTGCTAACATGGGTTCCATCAAAGGCGAGTGGAAAGCATGGGAAACTTGCAGAGGTTTAGTCTTAATTCCCATCTCAGTTAATCGGCTACAAATTGCTTGGATGGCTTCACCAAGACCAGAAATGACAACACTTTCCGGGCCATTAATCGCAGCAATATTAACTTGTGAATCGTAGGGAGTTATTAATTTTTTGATTTGAGATTCTGTTGCCAAAACTGACACCATTTCGCCACCAATTGGCAACTGCTGCATTAATTTTCCCCGTGTCGCCACCAGTTTCAAACCTGCTTCTAAACTGAATACTCCGGCGACAGTTGCAGCCACATATTCCCCCACACTATGACCCATGACGGCATCGGGTTTAATCCCCCAAGATTGCCACAATTGAGCTAAAGCATACTCGATGGCAAATAAGGCGGGTTGAGTGTAAATAGTTTGATCAACTAGAGCCGCGCTATTATCGGTCTTTACAGTGGGATAGAGAACTTGCAATAAAGGGATTTCTAAATAGGGGCGCAGAATTTCATCACATTGCTCTAGGGTTTTTCTAAAAGTAGGTTGAGTTTGATACAATTGCCAACCCATATTAACAAATTGGGAACCCTGACCTGTAAACAAAAACGCTATTTTCGGTGAACCTGTGTGACTAGAGATTTGACCAGAAAATCCCCCTGTAACTTCTTGACCTGCGGCCAAGTTTTTCAGTTTAGTAGTCAGTTCAATTTTATTAGACGCAATTACAGCTAATCGATGATTAAAATGAGAACGTCCTACATTTGCCGTATGACAAATATCTCCTAACTCTAATTCGGGATTATTTTGCAGATGATTGACATAATCAATCGTTAATTCTTCAAGGGCTTTTGAAGTTTTTGCTGAAAGCGTTAAGAGGTGAAAACCCGGTTCTAAAGAGTTTTCTATTTTGACGGTTTCTGGTGCTTCTTCCAGAATTATATGCACATTTGTCCCACTAATTCCAAAAGCACTAATTCCGGCAATTCTAGCCTGATTTCCTCGCAGCCAGGGAATACCTTTCGTTGGAATCACCAGAGGAAGTTGATGCCAAGGAATATGGGGATTAGGTGTTTTTAGATGCAAATGGGGCGGTATTTGTTGATGCTGAAGTGATAAAATAATTTTAATTAAACCGGAGATTCCGGCAGCGGCTTCCAAATGCCCGAAATTGGTTTTTACTGAACCCACAACCAAGGGCTGATTAATGGGTCGGTTTTGCCCATAAACCGCAGCTAAAGATTCTAATTCAATCGGATCTCCCAGGGATGTTCCTGTGCCATGAGCTTCTACATAGCTAACATGATGGGGTTTCACTTTAGCGTTGTGTAAGGCTTGCTGCATGACTTCTTTCTGAGCCATTTTGTTCGGGACTGTAAGACCGCTACTAGGGCCGTCATGGTTAATAGCAGAACCTCGAATGACTGCTAAAATTGTATCCCCATCGGTTATGGCATCCGAAAGACGTTTCAGCACGACCATCCCACATCCTTCTCCCTGGCCATAACCATCTGCCGCCACATCAAAGGTTTTGCAGCGTCCATCGGGGGCTAATGCTTTTAATTGGCAACGAACAATGGTACTTAATGGCGATAAAATCAGATTCACTCCCCCAGCGAGGGCGAGATTACATTCCTTTAAACGCAAACTTTGGCAAGCTAAATGTACTGTGACTAAAGAAGAAGAACAGGCTGTATCTAATTGAATATTCGGCCCTTGTAAGCCCAGGAAATGGGAAATTCGACCTACAGCCATACTGCGGGCGTTACCTGTACCAGAGTGAGCATCTACTGAAGACAGGTTCTCCAGATTCATAAACCGTTGGCTATAGTCATCTGTGCAAATTCCTACATAAATACCTGTTTGACTGTGCCTGAGTTTTGTTGGTGTTTGTCCGGCGTTTTCTAGGGCTTCCCAAGTCACTTCTAAAAGTAGTCTTTGTTGGGGATCTAAACTCGCAGCTTCTCTAGGAGAAATCCCAAAAAATAGGGGATCAAACTGGTCAACTTTCTGAATAAAACCTCCTTGTTTAGTGTAGGTTTTACCTGGTGTTTCGGGGTTAGGATCGTAATAAGCATCAACATCCCATCGACTCGGTGGTACTTCCCCAACAGCATCAATTCCTTGTTGGAGTAAACTCCAGAATGCGGCCGGGTTATTTGCATTACCCGGAAATCGACAACCCAGACCAATAATCGCGATCGGTTCAGTTTTTTCTCTATTGAGTGCTTCCAGTCTATTTCGCATTTCTTTGATCGTTTGAAGCACTTGTTGAGAGGAAATAACTTGTTTTTCTGGCTCTAAAATATTGGTCATTTTATATCTCCTGGTTAAGAATAAGTTGAATTTCTTTAAGTTCCTCGTTGATAGCAATGGCGATCGCTTCTTCTTGAATGGCATTAGCGATCGCTTCGACCGTTAGAGATTCTATTTCATCCTTAACAACTGTTGAATTTGTGGTTTCTGTTTCATTATAGCGTTCAATTCTAAAAACACTTTCAATTAAATACTGAGCCAGTTTTTGAATATTAAAATGTTCTGACAAAGTTGTGACTGTAACAGAACACCCAAAACTTTTTTGTAACAAATCTCCGAGTTCAAGCATCATCGAATAGTCTAGGCCTAAATCAAAAAATCCTAACTGTAAATCGGGAATTTGCGAGGGATTCAATCCTAATAATTGAGCCACCACACCTTGCAAATAATCTACCGTTAGCTGGAAGCGTTCTCTCTCTGGGGTTTTGTCCAGTTGTTGAAAAATGCCTGTGTTTTGTTCTGAGGATTGATACCCATTTTGATACCGATTGATTAAAATATTGAGCAGTTTAGGGAGCAGTTTTTTTTCTGGTTCGGTCAGTTGTTCATCAATATTAAAATCCTGAGCTAATGAATTTATATCAATTTGATTGAGGAATTCCACAATTTGGCTGGCGTTATTTTTAACGTCTTTTGGCTGTTCATTTTCCGAACTTTCTAGCCAATAATATTGTCTTTGAAAAGGATAGGTTGGCAAAGCTACTTTGTGACAGGGATAATCGCGGTAAAACCCCGACCAATCCACATTTACTCCTTTGACATACAACTGTCCTAAATTCAAAAGCATCTGTCGCCAATCGTCTTTAAGAAGAGATAAGGTAGGCAACCACACCTCTACATTTTCTGGCTGTATTGGCGACACTCCAATTTCTAAGAATAGTTGATATCCGGCACGATGTAAAGTTTGTATCCCGGTGCTAAAATGGACAGGTTGCCAGAAGTCGTTTAGCCAATATTCCGGGGTGGCAATTTTATCCGTTTCTTGTTGTCCAGTAATATTAGAAATTATAGGTATACCCGGTTGATTGTAGGTGATTTCTTGGGCTACAGTTTGCAACTCCCCTAGCTGATGTTTACGATTAGGAGAATCTAAGTTAGGGGATATTTCTGCACCACTAGGAAACTGCTGCATCAATCTTTCTGTTGTCGCCATTAGTTTCAAACCTGCTTCGAGACTGAATACTCCGGCGACAGTTGCAGCCACATATTTCCCTACACCATAACCCATAACTCCATCGGGTTTAATCCCCCAAGATTGCCACAATTGAGCTAAAGCATACTCAATGGCAAATACGGCAAGTAGAGACGTTGGATACAACGTCTCTACAGTGGGATAGAGAATTTCCAACAAGGGTATTTCTAGGTAGGGTTGCAGAACTTCTTCACATTGCTCTAGGGTTTTTCTAAAAGTAGGTAGAGTTTGGTACAACTGCCATCCGATGTTCACGAAATCAGAAATTTCTCCAGTGAATAAAAACGCTATTTTGGGTTTTTCTCCTTTTCCTGTTTTCTGTCCGTTTCTCGGATTAATCTTGACGAAAGTTTGCAGTTGTTTTTGTAATTCAACATTAGATTCAGCGACGAAAAAACATCTTTTTTCAAAATGGGTGCGTCCTGTATTTGCGGTAAAACAAATATCGGCGATTGATTCTTCTTGATTTGACTGCAAATAACCTTGATATTTTTTGACCAGTTCCTCCAATGCTTTCTCATTCTTTGCAGAAAGAGTTAAAATGTGTTCATAATGCTCTTCAATTTCTGCCTTTTGAATTTCTGGATTTGGTGCTTCTTCCAGAACAACATGAGCATTCACACCCCCAACTCCAAAGGAACTAATACCAGCCCGTCGGGGAATTATTTCTTCTGATTCTGCCTTTAATAGCTGCCATTCTTGGTTTTCATCGACTATATAAAAAGGGCTGTCTTCTAATTCAATGCGTGGATTTAATTGCTTAAAATTGAGAATTTTGGGCAATTTTTTGTGTTTCATTGCTAAAAGAACTTTAATTAATCCAGCAATTCCCGCAGCACCTTCGGAATGTCCAATATTAGTTTTAACAGTTCCTAAACCACAATAGGGTTTTGCCGATTCTGGCAGTTTATACTGTTGATGCAGTTGTCTAAACCCTCGTTTAAGCGCATTAATTTCAATCGGATCACCCAAGGGTGTCCCAGTGCCATGAACTTCAATATAAGAGACTGTATTCGGGGCGACATTAGCATTAGTATAAGCAGCCCGCACAACCTGAGCTTGAGCATAAATATTGGGAGAACTCAGAGTCCTTGATTTTCCCCCATGATTGACAGCACTGCCTTTAATCACAGCATAAATATGATCTTGATCCTTAATCGCTTTTGCCAGAGGTTTTAATAATATTATTCCTGCGCCTTCTCCTCGGACATAACCATCAGCATCCTGGTCAAAAGTTTGGCACTGTCCTGTAGGCGACAACATCCCTAATTGACTCATTTGGATGAAGACTGTCGGTGTATTGAAAACACTAATTCCTCCCACCAAAACTACGTCACATTCGCTGTTTTTGAGCGCATTAACACCCAGATGAAGTGCTACGAGGGAACTGGAACAGGCGGTATCTACAGAAACACTCAAACCGCGAAAATTCAGGAAGTAAGAAATGCGGTTAGCAATCATGCAACCCCAACTTCCTGTACCGCTATGTCCTTCTATATTTTCTTGATTTTGGTTGAGTAAAAGAACTGAATCATAATTACAAGCCCCAATAAACACACCGACTTGACTTCCTGATAGTTGAGAGGGGGAATATCCCGCATCTTCTAAACAAGACCAACTCAATTCCAGCATCAATCTCTGTTGAGGGTCAAGGGTTTTGGCTTCCCGGGGGGAGATTGCAAAAAATTGGGCATCAAATTGGTCTGAATCCTGAATCAATCCGGCCCATTTACTAATCGTTTTATTTCGCTCTTGGGGATGGGGAGAATAATATTTATTGACATCCCACCTTTGGGGAGGAATTTCAGTGATGCTATTGACTCCAGCTTCCAAGTTGAGCCAAAATTGTTCGTAGTCATTGGCTCCAGGAAAGCGACAAGCCATCCCTATAATTGCGATCGCTTCACCTTGATTTTGTTCTCTGTCTTTTGTTTGAGTGCTGTTGTCCTCAACTCCCGCTTGCTGCTGAGAAAAATACTGGTGATTGTGTTCAAAATGTTGATTCATTAATTTCCCTCTTTCACTCAACCCTTGACTGCTGGTACAAGTTTTACACTCATCCAGTCAGACTGGAAAGGATCGCTTATAAAATCTAGTTTAGGACGAATCCGAACTAAGTAAAAACCATCTTGTTTTACGATAGGAATTATATATTTTTCTTCCTGAATTTCACACCAAATCACAGGTAAACTGGAACGATTATATACCGTTAAGTAGATATTATAGTTATTAAGTAATATTATCTTAATTTCCACACAAAAAGAATAATTTTTATAAACTACTCCATAGAAAAACTCGTTATTTGTGTCGCCAACTGGTAAATATTCTTTCCTAACCCATTCTTTGGGTAGCCATTTTTGGCAAATCAGTAGAGTGAATATATAATAATTCAGACATCGATAAAAAATATGATCGCGTTTGGTTAAATTTGCCAGATAATTATTAACATCATCAATAGTAACGGATTGAGTCTCAGTTACTTTATTTTCATCTATTTTGATAGCTGGTAAATTAATAGGCTCCGACCAATGATAGTATCTTAAACCTAAAGTATATTTGCCGGGGTTAAGTTTTAATTGAGTCCATTCTTCCTTAACGTTTAAATCATGAGAGGGTATATGTTGAATCGATGCGGCTTGAGGAAATGTATAGATTCCTATACTCCATGATTGGGCTGAAGTGATACAGGATTTGACCTCTATAGCTAAGGATTCTTTCACCTCAAAAGGGCCAAGACCAGCAGCAATTGCATGAGGATTCCACCGGGGGCCAGTCACTAAAATCGCTGGTAATATTAGAGGTTTTCTGAGGAGTTCATCAGAGTATACTAGCCATCTAAAGACTGTTTTTTTGTTAAGACTGGCATTGATATGAGCAAGAGTGCGTAGCAATAACCTAAAAGCTTTGAAAAATATAAAAGATAAAAAAGCTGCTGGAATTTCCCCCAATAATCTTCTATTTGTAATTTTTTCGCTCTTGGTCATTAATTAATAATTCCATAGCGTTATATTGCCAAAAAATGTGAACGGAAAGCAGATAAAAGGGTAAAGTTTAACAAGCTCCCTGCTTTCAACTTTCACCCTTTTTTTCAGGCACCAAGCTCAAACGGAGATCAATTTTTGCCCTTCTTGCAGTAGCTGAGTCCCCGCTTAGAATTTGCCAAATAGCCAGTTACTCGGAGCATTTTCATCGTCTTCGTTCAAATAGAAGTGTTCGATATGTCCTATCAGTTCATCGATGGAGATACTGCCATTACCATTACTATCAAGCTTTTCAAATGCAGTGAGTGCATCACCTATTCCTACACCTACAGACCTGGAAAAGATTACATACTCTTGCTTAGTGATGTTCTTGTCCTCATCAGTATCTAGGGAGTTCAAAAGTGTTTGTATTGTTTTCATTATCTGTCGGTAAAACCGAGACTCGTCATGGATCACGTCGTCAAGATATTGATACCATTCTTCGAGGGTTACTTCCCCGTCTCCATTAAGATCTGCTTTGGACTGTATTTCGTACCACTGTGAGTGTAAGCTTGATATTAGTCGGCCACTTACAGGAATACCTCGTTGTATCTGGGCGAGAAAACCATCAAAGTCTCTATTCGTTAATACTCCACTGCCATCAAGATCCTGAGAGTCAAAAGCCGCTTTAAACTTACGCTTTTGTAGTTCTGTTAAAGCCATAGTTAAGTGTCCTTGCATCGAGGGTAAATATTTTTTCACTGGGAGCTTGCTATTGCCAAAACGGGTAAACAAAAAGCCGATAGGAAGATAAAGTTCCACATACCCTCTGCTTTCTGTTTTTACCCCCGTTTTTTAGGTAGCACAAGCTCAAAAATAGAGCCATTGCAGCCTTTTTCTGAATTGCCGAGTCACTATTTAGAATTTGCCAAAAAGCCAGTTACCAGGAGCATTCTCGTCTTCGGTCAAATAAAAATCTTTGATATTTTCCTTCAATTCATCGATTGAGATCGACCCATCACCTGATTTATCAAGCTGTTCAAATGCAGCATTGGCATCACCTGCTTCTACGCCCACAGCCCGGGAGAACTTGAGGTACTCTGCCTTACTGATAGTCTTGTCCTTGCTAGTATCCAGGCACTCCAGAAGTGAGTCTGCTGTTTGCTGTATATAATCCTCAAACCTCTTCTCGTCATGGACTATGCCGTCAAGATATTCGTACCATTCTTCGATGGTTACATTCCCGTCTTTATTACTGTCAATGCTGGACTGTAATGCATTCCACTGATTTTCTAACAGTGCTTTCAGTTTTTTAGTTACAGGAAAAACTGCTTGCATCTTGGCTCTCAAAGCATCAAAGTCTTTTTGAGTTAATACGCCACTGCCATCATTGTCCTGAGAGTCAAAAGCCACTTTAAACTTACGCTTTTGTAGTTCTGTCAAAGCCATAATTTGTGTCCTTATATTGATGGGAAAGATTTTTAGAGCCTGATTTTAGACTGACCTGATTCTTTCATGTATTGAGCAAAACTGTTTAATTCGTTACATTTATTAATGTTGCATTTGGTTAATACTTGATTAAAAAAATGATTTTTTTGAGTTTTCAAGCTCTTTGCTGCCATAAAAATCCCTCCGTAATAATACAGAGGGATCAAATTAATAAAATTTTCAGGTGATTCCTGAAAACTCGTTTTCGTTAGCTGCGGTCAGTCGCCGCCACAGGTTCAAAACTAGGAACCACTAACTCATCGTTTTGCTTGGTTAATTGGTTATACAAGCGTTCGGTATTGGGGAAATTCGCCGCAGGTAAGGTGGGATAACGACGATAGGGAACGGTATCTTCCCCGAACAGTTGAGCATATTCCACACTGTTCACCATCGCGTTAATAAACCCTTTCAACCCATCGGTCGCCAGGATTTGGTTATACACCCGAATTTCCGATTGGTTCAGAGGGGCGCGACCCAAGAAATGCTTGGTTCCCAACTCAATCACCTTCGTATTGGGATAGGGGGTATAGAACTCCTTGATATACAGAGAAGTGCTTCCTAACGCCTCAACGAACTCTTTGAGGTTAATTTCATTGTTCCCCAGTTTACTTTCGAGAGCGGTAAACTCATTCTTGGTTACATAGGGATCAATATTGCGCTCAAAGATTTGACGATAAACCGCTTGAATTAAAGTCTTCAGCGCCACTTTATCGGTCGTAGTCGTCAGCTTGAACACTTTGCTTTGTTCACGCCGCTTACTAACGCCTTGAGCAATACGGTTATCTAACTCAATCTCACCCTTAATTTCAGGAGTACCCAGTTCGATAAACCGAGGAGTAATAACTTCTGTCCCCACCGGTTTTTTCTCAGCAAAGGCAGCAACGCGACCTGTCCGCAGAGACACACCACCCGGAGTCAAATACCGTTCATAAGGAACCGTATCTTCCCCAAAGGCTTCGTTGTATTCCTGACTATCGAGCAAGGCATCCACCAAAGCATAGAAGCCTTTTTTGGAGCAAAGATCGAAGTAGCTGTTCATTTCCTGACGACCGTAGGTCGGACGACCTAACAGACGGCGATGGATATATTCGATCGCTTTACACACATACAGCGATGTCCAATACATCTTGCGGAAGACATCAGACTTCGCCAAAATGCGAATAAACTCACGGACGGTAATATCCCCGTTTTCGAGTTTGATTTCAGCAACGGTTTGGCGTTGACCGTCATAGAGTTCCCGACCAAACACTTGCCGATAAGCTGCCCGAATCAACGCTTGGGTAGATGTTTCGGAGTAATTAACACTGGTTCCTTTGCTGCTACCACTGCGCTTGAACCGACTGCTAATATAACCCCCAGGCAGTTGATCCAGTTTGAACACCTTTGGCCCCAGAGAACCGGGATTTTCAGCCCGGGCGGCAGGGTTGCTTAACTGGTTATCAATTCCCGCGCCATTACGGATCAGAATCCGACGGGTATCCTTCCCAAAGGGAGCCGGACGGTTACTAGGATTTTGGGTTTCTTTCGGGAAAATCGCACCGAACTGGATTTCCAGAGGATCATTCCCCGTCCCGTAAACGTGTTGATCCCGCAGAGGTTGTTTGTAATCTGCGAACAGCGTTACAAACTGGGGCACTTTGCGGAAAGGAGCACTGTAGTTAAACAGGTCAATTTGTGGCCCCCAGTTGCGACATTCTTGGGCTTCTTGACCCAAACCGCGCAAATAGGGAACGGTTTCTTCCCCAAAATAATCAGAATATTCTTGAGAATCCACCATCGCATCCACTAAGGCGCCTAAGCCTCCTTTGGACACAATCGAGAAATATTTGCTAAATTCTTCAGGAGAACTTAAACCCCGACCTAAGAAGTGACGGGCTGCCAGTTCCACCACCCGACTATTGACAAAGGGTTGATAGAACTGTGAACGGTATAACGGAGATTTCCCTAAACGGCGAATGAACTCTTTAGTAGAGATTTCGCTGTTTTTTACTTTGGATTCTAAGTCGGAAACTCCCAAGCTATAAGCACGGGTAATATCCCGTTCAAACACTTGGCGATAGGCGGCTTTCACCACATCTTGTTTTTCCGCCGAAGACAGTCCGGGTTTCATCACGAACTTCTGACGCCGCTCGGCTGCGTTGAAGTAAATTTGAGGCAGTTGTAACCCTTGCTGGTCACTGCTAGGACGTTGCCGCACTTTAGTCCCAGGAGTTGCCGCTTCAAATTCAGTGATTAACACATTGAAGTATTGCAGGGCAATTTCTTGAGCTTCTTTATCGTCTTTCAAATAGCCCAAAGCTGCTCGACGCATTTCTTGGAGGGCTACTAAAGTCGCCGCGCTGGAACAGGCATTTTCAATGATTTCCCGTAATCCCCGCACGTTAACCGCAATCAGAGTCGGATCGCCAGCGACAATCGCGTAGGTCGTATAACGCAAGAACCAGCTTAAATCCCGGAGGGATTTAGTCATATTTCCAGGGCCATAACGAGAAACGTTAATCGGCTGGAACCCAGGAGGTAAAAATACGGCTGGCCCGCCTCCGTTGTCGGCAAAAATTGATTTTAAGCCACCTAACAGACTGGCACCTGAGCTACTCACATAGGAAATGGTTCCCAGTTTCATATCTTGGGTGAGGTTACTGCTACCGCCACCAACGCTGGCCATTGCCATCGTTGGAATTTCGCTAGGCTTTTCCAAGAACGCCAGAGGTGAACCTCCGGTGAAAATCCGATTAGCTGCACGAGAGACGATCAATTCTGCATTTTGTGTCAGAATTTGAGCAATCTCTAGACGTTTCGCCCCGGAACTGAAATAGGTTGCCAGTTCACTTAATTCGCTTCTGCCCAAAAAGCGATCTTGTTGCTCCGCTTGGGAAATGGTTGCAACGGGTACGGTTTGATAGAGTTGCGGACGCGCAACTGAGCTTCCACCACTTGCCTTTACACTCATTCGATCTCTGTCGCTCCCTATCTGAATCGTTATTACAGTATGGAACCTGAAGTATGGTACTGTTCTCAAACAATAAACGAAATTAGTTTTGGCTGAATGGTAAGAGTGCCTTCCAACCACTTCTGTTGCTTGAGTTGTTGCCAGTTTAATCTTTCAGATTAAAATGATTTTGGCTGATTACCAGACATTTATAAAAAATCGTACCGACAATTATTGTATAGACTTGGGTGAAGTTATCTGAGAAAAAAGAATAAGTTTTATTAAGCTGTCGGTTGTCGGTTGTCGGTTAACGCTCAACAGCCAAGACCTTGTTCCCTCTCTCCCAATTCCCTCTTAATCTACTGTACAGCAATCCCTGCTTAACTGACGAAGGGGTTTGGGGGAGCGATAAGTCCCACGCTGAATTTCACAAAACGAAAAAATAACCACCAAATCAGCGTGGGTTACATGGACTCCCCCAAGTTAATTTTGTATGTCCTAATCCCGACAAAGTTAACAATAATGTGTTAGAGTATATCTAAGAGTTTTGAAAGCAACAATGTTTCAAGGGTATAAATTCCGAATCTATCCAACGCTTGAACAGCAGATTTCCTTAGCCAAAAGCTTTGGCTGTTGCCGTTGGTATTGGAATTATGCCCTAAACTTATGTCAAGAAACATATCAACAAACGGGAAAAGGATTATCAAGAAAATTAATTCAAACATTGTTACCTCAACTCAAAAAGGAATATCCTTGGCTAAAAGATGCTTATTCCCAATGTTTACAAGTTGTCGCTCTTAACTTATCTACCGCTTACAAGAACTTCTTTGAGAAACGGGCAAGATTACCTCAATTCAAATCCAAACACGGTAGACAATCAATTAGTTATCCCCAAAGCGTTAAATTTGAAGGGGATTACCTGAAGTTACCCGGTAAAGTGGGGTTAGTTTATTGTCGTCGCCATCGAGAAATTGAGGGAATAATTAAAACCGTTACCATCTCAAAGAATTCTGATGGGAAATATTACGCATCCGTTTTAGTTGATGACAGGAAAGAAACACCTAATTCGTCAATTAACGGGAAAGCCATTGGAATTGACCTGGGGTTAACCCACTTGGCAATCACCAGCGATGGAGATAAATATAGTAACCCCAAACACTTTGCCAAGCACCAACGGAATTTAAAACGAAAACAACAAAAATTATCTCGCAAACAAAAAGCTGGCACTGAGCGTAGTCGAAGTGGAAGTAACAGTAGACAAAAGGCGCGATTAAAAGTTGCTAAAGTCCACGCTAAGATTGCTCGTTGCCGAGAAGATTTTCTACACAAACTATCCCGCAAGATAGTTAACGAAAACCAAGTGATTGCTGTAGAAGATCTAGGGGTTAAAAATATGGTTAAAAACCATAAGTTATCCAAGGCAATTAGCGATTGCGGATGGGGGATGTTCGGTACAATGCTCAAGTACAAAGCCGAAAAAGAAGGGAAAACCTATATCGAAATTGATCGGTTTTTCCCGTCTTCTAAAACTTGTAACGTCTGTCTAAATCAAGTGGGTAGTTTACCTCTTGATATTAGAAGTTGGCCGATCGAACATTGCCAAACAATCCATGACCGTGATATTAACGCTGCAATCAATATCAAAACTGAAGCCTTGCGGATTTTATCGTTGGGAAAAGCGCGATAGTGCTAGTCTGAGGTGATGTCAGTCATCAGAAAAAACTTCTGTTTCTTCTGATGCTATCCCCGTTGATGCTAGAAGCCCACACTTACTCGTAGAGAAGTGTGGGTAG